>NZ_CP150290.1:5865000-6165000 GCF_038051995.1 Paenibacillus sp. FSL H8-0537
ATACAAGAGCTGCTTAGCATTTTGTACACGCCGACTTCCAGGATTATCGACCTGGTTCATTTGTTTTGCCATTGATTCTGATTACTCTGGTACATCCAGCAAGTATACAAAAACGGCGTGCTTGCTTACTAAGGAGCAATCCAGCGAGCATTTATAGAGGAACCGAATCTCAATAAGGGTTCCACTCTTTTTTCCGCGAGCTATTACGAGAGTGTAAAGCTTGTGGTGCTGACTGAAGCTGATTTCACCGTTGCCGTGGATGCCAAGGACGGCCTTCATACTTGCCTAGTGATGACCGTTCAACATGGCTCCACCTTCATGAAGGAAAGCTTCGTTGAAGCACAGGTGCTTACGGGCGAGCAGCACTGGGAAACGAGCGGCTGCGGCCTAATTGCTACCTTCGAGCGTTATGGCAAAACAGGCAGCAAAGCATTTAGCTTAATTAGCGGCGATACGATTACACACGCTGCAGCAGCTACTACCTATTCGCATGATAATCATAATTTGCTTATTGTGGGACACAGCGTCGCTGATATGCTGCTTGCCGCGAATACGGTCATTAAGCAGCAGGGAGGATTTTGCGTTGTCGATAATGGACAATTGCTCGCTAACATGCATTTGCCTGTCGGGGGTAATTTGACCGAGGCTCCGCTTGAAGAAGCTGACCCAGCTGTCAAGCAGCTGCGTGAAGCGATGCAGTCGATCGATTATCGCCATTATAATCCGATTATGTCGATTGCTACCCATTCCCTGCCTGTCAGCTCTTTTCTGAAAATGACAGACTATGGCCTCATTGATGTCTATGCAGGCAAAGTCGTTTCTTTAATTGTCAGCTAAAGGCTCATAAGCAGCCACTATAGCAAAAGCAACAAGCCACGATCAGTATTCATCCTGGGACTAGACTTGTTTTGCTTCAGGCAGGCAGATATCGCGCATGCTCTGAAGGAAATATTTTTCACCAAAAATGTTTCCGCTTCCAAACTACCATACAAGTATGGTAGTATAGTGAAAACGTAACTTTCAACTTAAGAAATGAGCCTATCTACCGAGGAGGTGAACGATGGATTTTACGATAAAGCCCACTGCCGTATCGACGCGGGATGCGATTTATTTGACGCTGAAGGAGCAGATTTTGAGCTTGGAGCTGCCGCCCGGCACGAGCATTTCGGAGAAGGAAATCTCCCTAAAGCTTGGCGTCAGCCGCACCCCCGTTCGGGAAAGCTTCGTTCGGCTGGCGCAGGAAGGATTGCTGGAAATTTTTCCGCAGCGCGGCACTAATGTGTCGCTCATTGATTTGGAGCTGGTCGAGGAAGCACGCTTCATGCGCGAGCAGTTGGAGACTGCGGTTATCCGCCTCGCCTGTATCAGCTTCCCTGCCGAACGCCTGACGGCGATGCGTCACAATCTCGCCTTGCAACGGGCTTGCGTAGAAAGCCAGGATTACAAAACGATGTTTGATCTGGACGAGGCTTTTCACCGCACGCTGTTTGAGGGCTGCCGCAAAAGCAACACTTGGGCCGTCATCCAGCAAATCAACGTCCATCTCAACCGCAGCCGCATGCTTCGTCTTGCTGCCGATCACCATTGGGAGCATTTGTACGAGCAGCATTTGCAGATGGCACAGGCGATTGAAAGCAGCGATACCCAGCTTGCCGAACGGCTGATGAAAGAGCATTTGAACCTGACGATTGCCGATCAGGCGCTATTGAAAGAGAAGTTCCCTACCTACTTCAAATAATCGGAGGCGAAACGCATTATGAAAATGGTATTTCGTTGGTTTGGCGAAGGCAATGACACCGTCAGCCTTGACCAAATCAGACAAATTCCCGGCACGGAGGGCATCGTCTGGGCGCTGCATGACGTTCCAGCTGGCGATGAATGGCCGATGGACAAAATAATGAAGATTAAAGAAGCAGCGGACAAAGCCGGCCTGCACATTAAGGTCGTTGAAAGCGTCAATGTTCATGAGGACATTAAGCTCGGCCTGCCAAGCCGCGATTTGTACATCGACAACTACAAGAAGACAATTGCCAAGCTTGCGCAGGTCGGCGTCAAAGTCATTTGCTACAACTTCATGCCGATTTTCGATTGGCTGCGTACCGATCTTCATAAGGAGATGGAAGACGGATCGACGGCCCTTTTTTATGAAAAAGCGATGATTGATAATGTCGATCCCTTCGATCTCGTTAAACGCATCAACGAAAATTCCAAGCTGACGATGCCGGGCTGGGAGCCGGAGCGGCTGCAATATTTGACCCAGCTGTTCGAAGCCTATCAGGGAGTTACGCAAGAGCATTTATGGGCAAATGCGAAATATTTCCTCGATGAAATTATTCCGTTTGCTGCTGAGCATGACATTAGAATGGCCATTCACCCGGATGATCCGCCTTGGCCGATTTTTGGCCTGCCGCGCATTATTACCGGGCAAGATAATATTCGCCGTTATCTCCAATTGCATGACAGCCCTTATAATGGTCTTACTTTATGCAGCGGATCGCTGGGCGCTAATCCGGAAAATGATATCGTGTCGATGATTCACGAGTTTGCCGACCGTATACCGTTCACGCATATTCGCAACGTACGCGTCTATGAAAACGGCGATTTCATCGAATCGTCACACCGGACACAGGATGGTACAGTCGATATCGCTGGTGTTGTGCAGGCCTACCATGAGGAGCAATTCGAGGGCTACTGCCGTCCGGATCACGGCCGCCATATTTGGGGCGAAGAGTGCCGTCCAGGCTACGGCTTGTATGACCGCGCACTCGGCATTATGTACCTTTGGGGCTTATGGGATGCGTATCAGAAAGCTGCCGCCGCGGAAGGAGCTGCTGCGAAGTGAGTGAAACGATAAGTTTGCCGAAGCATGCCTCAATTGAGGGCAAAGTCGTCGTCATTACAGGCGGCGCAGGCGTATTATGCCGCGCAATGGCGCTGGAGCTCGGACAGCAAGGAGCGAAAATTGCCGTGCTTAACCGCACATTGGAAAAAGGCGAGCAGGTTGCCGCAGATATTAAAGCCGCAGGCGGACAAGCTATTGCGGTTGCATGCGATGTTACCAACCAGCAAAGCGTTGCGGCAGCGGCGGAAACGGTGCTTGCCCAGCTTGGTCCATGCGACCTGCTCATTAATGGCGCAGGCGGCAATCATCCGAGCGCCAATACGACGAATGAGACGTTCCAGCCGGAGGATTTGGACAATCCCGACGTTACCTCCTTCTTCGACTTGAAGGTGGACGGCTTTCGCAATGTGCTTGATTTAAACTTTGTCGGCAGCCTGATTCCGACTCAAGCTTTTTCCAAGCAGATGCTTGGCAGGGCTGGAGCAGCCGTTATTAATATTTCGTCGATGAGCGCACCGTCGCCAATGACGAAGGTTCCGGCGTACAGCGCAGCCAAAGCTGCCATTAACAATTTCACACAGTGGCTCGCTGTCCATTTAGCTGATGCTGGCATTCGCGTAAATGCAATTGCTCCCGGCTTCTTCCTGACCCAGCAAAACGAGCGGCTGCTGCTGAATGAAGATGGCTCCCATACGGCGCGGGCAGGCAAAATCATCGCCCACACGCCGATGCGCCGCTTTGGATCGCCGCAGGATTTGCTCGGCACGCTGCTATGGCTGGCGGATGAGCAAATGTCCGGCTTCGTCACTGGCATTGTCGTTCCGGTCGATGGTGGCTTTATGGCCTATTCCGGCGTCTAGTCTATTTATTTGGCGAGCCTAGCAAAATATCATCTAACATATAACGAATGACCGGAACCGGAACCGTAATCGACCGTGTATCCTACATGCCTAAGCAGCGCCCCTTCCTGGATTGAGGAGGGGCGCTGCTTATTTTTAAAATGATTTAGAATTTTTATGAATTCAGAGTAAAACAGGCATCGGCTAGGTCATCTGCGGCAGCGCATCCAGCTGCTGCTTAAGCGCGTCCACTTCCCCAGCGCTAAGATCAAGCTGCGGCGCTCGCATAAAGCCGGCATCTATGCCGCGAAGCTTGAGTGCTTCCTTGAAAAAGGACATATTGGCACCGCTTCTCAGCACCTCGCAAAATTGAATCGCGATGCGCTGCCATTCGCGGGCCTTATCCAAATCCTTCGCCAGGTAGGCGTTGTATACCGCAACAAACGGCTCAGGATATACGCAAGACACACCGGAAATCACACCGTCACAGCCCATAGCAAGTGCTGGCAGAAACAAACGGTCAGCCCCCTGCATTACGGAGAAATCGCCGCCTTTTATGGACAAGTACTCATTCGTGCGCAGAAAATCCGGATAACTGTATTTAACGCCGACTACGTTTCCGCAGCGTTCTGCTACTCTCTTTGCAACATCCGTTTTGAGATCATTGGACGCGCATTGCGGAATATTGTACAAATAGACGGAGAAATCTGCTGGCAAACTGGACGCTAACGTCACATAATATTGCTCCAGCTCTGCATCGTTTGCTCCAAGGAAAAACGGTGTGACTACACCAACGCCGTCAGCCCCAATGCGATGGGCATGCTGTGCTAGTAAAATCGTATCAGCCTGCGTTGCCGCACCTGCATGAATAAATACGGTAACTCTTCCGGCCGCTGTCTTCACTACCGTTTCCGCAACCGCTTTGCGCTCGTCAACCGACAGCCGCACCATTTCTCCTGTCGTCCCCAGCGGAAACAGGCAGTGTACGCCTTTGGAAATCAGAAACTCAGTCAGCGCTTCTACCTTCGCCAAATCGACATGTCCTTCTTTAGTGAAAGGCGTCACCATCGCTGTCGTCACACCGTATAAACGTTTCATCGTGCCAATCCCTCTTTCTTTTTTATGTTTTAGTTAGGATAGCAAGTTAACGAAGCAAATGCACAGGGTCCTTGCCTGCAAAAATATCCAGCAGCGCTTGGGCCGTATCCAGGCCAACCCGGTAATACGTCTCTGTCGTTTCCGCTGCGGTATGGGGCGTTGCAATCAGCTTGTCCAGCTCAAAAAGCTTATTGTCCGCCGCTACTGGCTCCTGCTCGTACACATCGATAGCCGCTCCGGCGATGCTACCCTGTTTCAAAGCCTTGTACAACGCCTGCTCATCCACGAGTGCGCCCCGCGCCGTATTGACGAAATAGGCTGTCGGCTTCATCCGTTCAAATTGCTCGTCACTCATCATATGATAGGTTTCCTTAAGACTAGGCAGATGCATGCTGACGACGTCGCTCTGAGCGAGCACTTCCTCAGAGGACACAAGCTTGACCCTGAGCGCCTTCGCCTTCTCTTCATTTGGATATTTATCGTAAGCGATGATTTCCACATCAAAGCCTTGCAGCTTCTTCGCTACCATCTGGGCAATGTTGCCGAAACCAAGCAGCCCGACTGTGCGCACCGCCAGCTCCGTGCCGACGGTGCGATCCCAATAGCCGCGCCTTGCCGAACGTTCAAGCGTCGGAATGTTGCGCAGCATCGACAAAATCAGGCCAATCGTCAGCTCCGCTACTGCATTGGCGTTGCCGCCCGGCACATTCGCCACCTTAATGCCGTATTCTCGCGCTTTAGCCAGATCAATATTGTCGACGCCAACGCCGAAGCGGGCAATGCCCTTCAGCTTTGGCGCCAGCTTGAAAATCGCTTCATCCCATGTATCAACACCGGCAACGACCCCGTCTATATCCGCAACAAGCGGAGCCAGCTCCTCAAACGTATGGGGACGACCAAGCTGGTTCTCGATAATTTCGCAGCCGGCTTCCTCAAGCATTCGCTTCGCATCGGCGCATAGCAGCGAATAGTTCGTCGCCGTCACTAGAACTTTATGCTTTGTGCTCATTATTTGACTCCTCCAACGGTCATCCCGCTAACCATATATTTTGATGTAAACAAATACATAATAATGACTGGAATAGAAGCGATAATCGAGCCGCCCATCAGCGGGCCCCAAGCGAATACGTCGCCAACGATCATATCCGACAGACCAAGCGTAATCGTCTTGTCGCTCGTTTTCGTCACAATGACGAGGGCATATAAATATTCACTCCAGCACAGCGTGAAGGCGAAGATGAAGGTTGCAGCAAGCCCTGGAGCGGCAAGGGGGAAAATAACGCTCCACATCGTACGCGCCCGGCTGCAGCCGTCGATCATCGCCGCTTCCTCAATCTCTCCCGGAATCGATTTAAAATAGGAGACGAGCATCCAAGTGGCATATGGAATTGTAATAGTAGGATATATAAGCATGAGACCATATACCGAATTGCTCAGCCCAATCGCATTCACCAGCATATAAAGCGGAATAAACAGCACCGCTCGCGGCATCAAATAGGCGTACAAGATTCCTCTGGATATAAAGCCGCGGCCCTTGAACTGTAATTTGGAAATGGCATAGGCAGCCAGCATGCTGAACAAAATCGACAGAAAAGAAACGATCAACGATACGTAAAGGCTATTTTTAATATTCGATAAAAATCCCTTCTCCGTCAGCAGCTTCTCATAAGCGGACCAGCTGAAAACTTGCGGCCAGAAGGACGGCGTCATATTGTAGATTTCTCCCTGCGACTTGAAGGACGTGTTCAGCATCCAATACAGCGGGAACAAAGCAAAAATCAATAGAAATGCCAAAGTTCCATAGACGAGAACCTGTTTGCCGATTGATTTATTTTCCATCGTTTATCACCTAATCTCTGGATGAAAGCGAGCGCTTCGTCACGTAGTTGATCAGCAGGATCAACGGCGGCATCGTCATAATGGCGATGGCAATCGCTTTCCCAAGGCTCATATTCAAAAATCCAATCGTATAGCTCAGCGTAGACAGCACCTGTGTCGCATTGGCAGGGCCTCCGCGCGTCAGCAGCCAAATAATTTCGAAATCGTTCAAGGTCCAAATCGTAGTCATCACTGCGGCAAGTATCGTTACTTCCTTCACGGATGGCAGCGTCATATGCCAGAAACGCTTGACCGCGCCCGCCCCGTCCAGCATAGCCGCTTCATACATTTCCTTCGACACGGTCTGAAGGCCAGCTAGAATAGCAATGCCCATAAAGGGGATGCCCCGCCATACGTTAACTAGAATAACCGAGAACATCGCAAGATCCGGCCTTGCCAGCCAGCCAAGCGGTTGATCGATCAGATGGACTTTCAATAGCAGGAAGTTCAGCACTCCGCCAACATCGGAGTAAATCCACTGCCAAGTAAATACCGATACGATAGTCGGGATCGTCCAGGGTAAAAATAATAGGACACGGAACGTATTGCGAAATATGATCTTTTCATTAAGAACAAGCGCCATAATCATGCCGAATACCGTTTTGAACAACACAGCTACGCCTGTAAAAACAACCGTATTCCATGTCGCTTTCCAGAACGCTGAATCCTGCAGCAGCTCCAAATAATTGCCGAGCCCGATAAAAACCGCATCCGCACCCACGACTTTATTCGTAAAGCTCAGATAAAGCGCCCAGCCAAACGGCAGTACCATAACGGCAAGGAGATAAATCAAGACCGGGCTCATGAGCAAATAAGCCAGTTTATTGTTTTGGTTTGTATTCAAGCCTCATCCCGCCTTACTTAAAGGCAGAGGAGGACCAAACGCTCTGGCCGTCCGCCGCCGAATTAATAAAAGCTTTCTTAATAAAAGCTTATTTGCTGTAAACCTCTTGAATTTTAGCCTGCATATCTGTGATGGCCGCTTCCGGCGTGTAGCTCGATTCAAGCAGCAGCTTCTGGAACGTATCGTTGAGAATGCGAAGGTTGAACACTTCCCCCGCCTTCGCATTGTACTCGCCAGGATAGCCGAGGAAATTAAAGCCAGCAACGGATTCGACAAAGGCTTTGTTTTTCTCGCCTTGCCATACCGCTTCCTTCGCCAGCTCGTCATATACGGGAGCCGTCAATGGAGCACCCTTCTCAATCCATGACTTATACCAGTCTTTATCCAGCATGTAGGAAATGAATTTTTTAGCCAAATCCTTGTTTTTCGAATCTTTGAAAATGCCGAGATTGTTGCTGATGCCCGGAATAAAAGTACCTTTAGGGCCTGCCGGATAAGGCGCAATGCCTGTTTTTTCATACAAGTCCGGGTTATCCTTCTTAATCGTCGCGAGCACGCTGCCCGTGTTAAAAATCATCGCTGCTTGTCCGCTCAAATAAGCTTTATTGTTGCCCGCATCATCCCAGCCGATTGCGCTTGGCGGCGTGCTTTTATCCGTTAAGAAAATATCGCGGATAAACGAAGCGGCCTGCACCGTTTCCGGCGAATCCACAATGACCGTTTTGCCATCCTGCGTATCGACAGATCCACCGTAGGACCAAATAATACCGCGAGTTAGAAACTCAGCGTCGGAGTTGCCTTTACCGTAGCCCATGCCGATGCCGTATAGGCCTTTGCTCGTATCTGTCAGCTTTTTGCCCATTTCCCTAAGCTCGTCCCATGTTTTTGGAGGCTCTGTGTAGCCTGTATTGGCAAGCAAATCTTTGCGGTAGTAAAGCACCTGCGTCTCGGTCCAAAACGGCACACCATATTGCTTGCCGCTGAACGTTATCGCTTTTTTCGTATTTTCATTGATGGCGCTTTTGCCTTGCAGGCTGGCAACCACATCGCTTACATCCTCCAAAACGTCTTTTCCGTAAAATTGGCCAATTTCCTGATAGCCGAAGAAGGAAACATCCGGCACGGATTTGGATTCAATCGCCGCCGTCCATTTTGGATAAAAATCCTCGTAGGCAATCAGCTCTACATTGACGTTCACATTGTTCTCTTCTCCAAACTGCTTCGCACGTTCAGTAATTAATGTGTTTTGATCATCAAACAGCTGCTTCTTCATCCAAAAGGTAAGAGTTGGCTTCTCGCCGCTGCCCGCTTGCGCGGTCTCCCCGCCGTTGTTCGCCGTTCCCTGATTGCCTGCATTACCGCAGCCTGCCACGACAACTGTCAACAATGAAACTGCTACTGCTTTTTTCAATCCGTTTTTCATAGAAACGCTGACCTCCCGTTTCGCTTTTTTTCACGTACAGCATCATCGTAGTTGAAGCGCTTTCATGCTTCTGTCCCTATCTTAGTTCGAATGGTTAAAAGATAATATGACAACAATTTAATCGAATGATACAAAATTAACAGAATGCAATCACAGCATTTTTATAGCGAAAAATCGTACAAAAAACAGCACCGCTCCATCGCTTGGATTGCGGCGCCGCTGTTATGGCCTTTCTCTATTTCAATTCCTTGCCGCCCTCCAGCTTTTGCCGGAACTCTTGGGGCGTCAGGGAATAATATTTTTTGAACACCTTATTGAAATAATTCGGGTTTTGATAACCAAGCTGGAGCGCGATTTCATAGCTTTTCAGGCTTGGGTTTGCCAGCATCGACGCTGCCAGCTCCATCTTCAGCCGCAGCACATAATCGCTCACGTTTTCGCCCGTCGCAAGCTTGAAGATACGCGACACATGGACCGGATGCATAAACAGATAATCGGCGATCGCTTGCAGCGTCACATCGGTAACGAGATTTTTCTCAATGTAGCTGCGGATTTTGCCTACGGTTATTTCACGGTCATTTCTCGTATCATTTTCCATGCTTTGCCTCAGCAGCAGGAACGCTTCGTCTATCCAGCTCTTTAACGCAATAATGGAGCGGCTTGGCAGCTGCCCGCTCATCTCCGATAAGCCGGAGCCGATCATCTCCGCCAGCTCACGCCCGTTTTTGTGCGCGAAGGAGCTGAACGAGGCATAGATGGAGAAAAACACCTCCATCAGATGCTCCGGCGAATCCGGCCAGCCTTGGTTCAGCTCGCTCCAGATGCCGCTAAGCTTCTGCTCAGCCATTTCCCAACTGCCCGATTCCATCAAATGAATGAGCATCGGCGGCTCGTAAAGCCGCTGAAGCGAATGAATCGGCTGCTGGCGGGCGATATCGGAAGCGACATGGATAAACAGCCCGCTTTGGCTGCCGACCTGCCGGCGCAGCGCCAGCAAAACATCCTCATACTGCTGCCTGACATCATGCGGGAACAGCCCCCACTGGCTGACAAGCACGGAAACCTCGCCACTTAAATAATGATTGACGCTGAGCTGGAGCTGCGAGGCTTTGAGCTGAAGCTCCTCATCAAGAGCTTTATTATCATCTGATAATCCGGAAAGCGGCTCCTCATCCTCCCCTTGCTTTCCCCCAATAAGCGTCCCACCAGCGCTATCTAGCGGAATTTCCGTAACGACGCCAACCAAGTAGCCGTGAATAGATTTGCATGTCCAGAGACGGAAGCGCGCCTCAAACAGCTCCTCCGCCATATTGCTGACGGCATATTCCAGCAGGGACAGACTGTAGAAATCCATTTCCGACAGCTTGCCCTCAAGCCGCACGAGCATCAGCGCAAAGCGTTGTTCCAAGACTACCGGAACTTTGAGTGATTCCAGCTTTTCGGACAGCCGCTCCGCCGAATATTTGCGTCCCTCAAGCAGCTCATTCAGAAGCTCGCCCTGAAGCTTGGGCAAATTCTCCTGAAAAGCTCTTGCTACACGCTGATGGAAGCTCTTCTCGTCCAGCTCCTTCTTTAATGCCTGAACGGCCCCGCTCACCTTTTCCAAAATGTGGTCGTCACTAATAGGCTTTAATAAATAGTCATACGTTTCATGGGCAATAGCCTGCTGCGCATAAGCAAATTCGGCATGACCGGACAACAAAATGCATTTAATCCGCTTCCAGCTCCTCCGCACCTGCTGGAGCAGCTCCAAACCGCTGATGCCCGGCATCCGGATATCGGTAATTAGAACATCGATCGTATTCGTATTTAAAATCTCCAGAGCCTCTACGCCAGAATAAGCTTTGAACACAGTGCCGATACCGATTTGCTCCCATGGAAGCGTATCGGCAAGACTGTCCACCACGCTCGCCTCGTCATCCACAAGCAATAATCTAAATGCCAGCTGCTCCTCCATCACGCTTCCTCCTTGTCCTCCCAAATGATTTCCGTACGAAAGCCGTCCAGCGGTGAAGGTGAAGCGGAGAACCGCAAGCCCGAATGCCCTCCATATAACTGTGTTAGCCGTTGATGCGTATTCCATAGGCCACATCCAGTGTGCTCATCCAAGGGGACAGCGAGCGACTTTCGCAGCTTGACCAGCTCCTCCTTCGTCAAGCCGCTGCCATTATCGTCAATAATAAGCCGGTTCAAGCCGTTTTGGAGCAGCCCCTTAATATGAACAATGCCAAATTGCAGCTGGCTTTCAATTCCGTGGACGACCGAATTTTCCACAATGGGCTGAATGAGCAGCCGTGGAATTTGCAAATCCATCATCTCCTCAGGGATGTCGATTTCATAGTGCAGACGCTGGATACGGAGCTGCTGAATGATCAAGTAGTTTTCCACCAGCTTAAGCTCCTCCCGAACCGTCGTCATGCTATTTTCCATCCGCGTCGTGTAGCGATAGTATTCGCCTAAATTCAGCGACATCGCCACGACTGCTTCCTTATCGCCGAGATTCGCCATATTTTTAATATAGAATAAACAGTTGTATAAAAAATGCGGGTTGATCTGCGATTGGAGCTGCTTCAGCGTCGCTTCCTTGGAGCGAAGCGTCTCCATGTACACCTTATCGATCAGCTCCTGAATCTGCTCTGCCATCTCGTTAAAGCTGCTGAATAGAAACTCAAATTCATTGTTTGGGCGCTGCTTCAGGCGGGTGGAAAACTGTCCGTCCTTGATTCGCTGCACTCCCCGCACCAGCAGCACAATCGGACGCTGGACATTGCGGTACAGCAGCAGGGTAGATAAAACGCCGAGTGCCATTAGCAAGCCTATTGAGATATAAAACAGGTTACGACTCGTATTGATTGGTGCAAACACGCTCGCAAGCGGCACAACATCGACCAAATACCAGCCAAGACTTGCCGAACGGATATAATTGACGATATATTGCTGGCGATTAATTTCAAGATTGAGGCTGCCGCTGCCCGCGAGCTGCAAGCTCTCCAGCTGATCCATTGCCTGCGTAACGAGCCGATAGTTGCCGTTAAAGCCAATGATCGGGTCCTCGCCGGGATGATACAGAAAAGGCTCGCGCGCCTCATCCTGCTGGAGAGAATTAAGCATATTTTTCAAATTGGCATCGGTGAACCGTACTTCGACATATAGATTCGGCATGTCTGACTGCTGCATGCGGCTGAACAGCATTTCCTTAATGCCAAACGTTGTGGCGTATTCATGAACCCATTTGCCCATGTCCCCCGCTTCAAGCTTCTGCTCGTCATAATGGGCGGAATAGTCCGTCGAAATCAGTTCCTTGGTATCGCGCAAATATAAAATAATTTGGTTCGTCCAGGCGCTCGTCGTCGTCTGCATATTCAGCATATCCACGAGGCGCAAGTGGCGCTGAAGCTGGACAAGCTCATCATTTTTCCCCCGGCCCTCCACATATTCCCGTATGCTGTAATCACGGCTTGCCGAGGTGGAGTGCTTCACTAGCTGATCCACCATCATGTCGAGCTGGTTCATAAAAAAACCGAGGCGGTTAAGATTCTGCTCCTTGATCGTCGTCTGCACCACATCTACACTCACTTGGTTCGAGTAGCCGTAAAGCAAAATAATCGGGATGAGCAGCGCAATAATCAAGGCTATCATTTTCCGAAATGTTGTCATCTTCATCGCTTTTCCTCCGCCTTATGTGATAAGTCCAGTCTCCTTGCCTGCTGCGGGTCACGGGAATCAACGCCATTCTACCATCAATTTCGCACAAAAGAAAACGCTTACCTAATCTTGCATAAGCAGAAAGAATGATTCACTAGAAAAAAATTGCAAATAAAACAGGCATCTTCCACACAAATAGCTTGTGCAAAAAATCCCTGTTTTCCTTGTTCATAATAAATGATTGCTGCTTATTATTTTAACGCCGCTTGGATTTGGTCGAGTACCAAATTAATCGCTACTGGGACATACTAGGCAATCCACAAATTCGTATCTTCTTTGTATACATGGCCGTTTTGGACGGCTTTCAGGTTTTTCCAAATAGCCGAGCTTTCGAATTCCTTCGTCAGCTCCAAATTGCTGCTGTCCTCCATCAGAAAGAGGTGGTCGGCCTCAAGCTCAGGAAGCTTCTCAAGCGACAGCGACGCACTGCTGTTCTCTGCATCTACCGAAACGCCCCTTTGCCTGCATGGCAAAGATAACAATACTCGGCATGATGCTCCATTCCATCAAGCATAATCCGCCCCTGTCCCCGCGCGGTAAAAAGAAAAGCGCTCGCAGGCAGCTGATAGGAGCGCAGCTCCTCACCCAGCTCCAGCACTGCATGCCGGATATCAAGCAGCTTGATGGAGGCTTGGTTCCACAATTGAATGTGTTCATTCAAGTTCATCGCCCTTGTTCAACTCCTATGGATCAAATAGGTCAGACCGTAAAGCTAATCTCACCATTTTACTGATAACCATTCTAATAGTCGAATGGAAGATGTGAGGAATACAGCACAAAAAGCCGTTGAATCACTCATTGATTCGACGGCTTTTATTGATTGGACGGTTTTTAATTGTTAAAGAACAGCCCTAGGAACTGTTAAAGCTCTTCTCTTCTCTTCTCTTCTCTTCTCTTCTCTTCTCTTCTCTTCTCTTCTCTTCTCTTTAATTGTAGGCGGAAGTATGTTTGAGTTGATTGGACTTTTGGTAGTTCAGACGAATGTGACTCAGCCTATGGCTGGGTTACATTCGTAGAACGGACAATGGCCAGGCAACCAAACCATACTGTAGCATCAACCAAACCATACTGTAGCATCAACCAAATCATACTGTAGCAGCATCCCATTCTTGCTTGAGGCCCATAGGCTCCGCTTGGAAGAGTCTTGCATCCATCAGCTTGAGCTCCGGTGAAATAAGCGGCTCAAACGCCAGCAGATCAAGAACATCCCGCTGCAAATCGATTCCTGGGGCAATCTCGCAAAGCATCAAACCGCGAGCTGTAAGCTGGAACACCGCTCGCTCCGTAATAAAAATAACTTCCTTGCCGTTTTGCGCCGCCTCGACTCCGTTGAAGGAAATGTCTGCGAGCGCGGGCACGATTTTGCGGAAGCGTCCTTCCTTTGCAATGTCGACCTGGCCATCCTTTACCTGGACGTCGAGGCCGCCGGCGGTAAAGGTGCCGCTGAATACGACTTTTTTAGAATTTTGGGCAATGTCGATAAAGCCACCCACACCCATAATTTTCCCATTGAACTTATGAACGTTCACATTTCCCGCTTGGTCCATTTCAGCAAAGCTCAAGAAGCTGACATCCAGCCCGCCGCCATCATAAAAATCGAACTGGTACGGCTGGTCAAGCACCGCCCTAGGGCTGATCGTCGCTCCAAAAATAATGCCTTTCGCTGGTGTGCCGCCTATCGGACCCAGCTCCACCGTAAACGTCAGCGCTTCGCCAACGCCCTCCTCGGCCGCCACATAACCAACACCATCAGATATGCCAACTCCAAGATTGGCTACGGCTCCAGGGAATGCCTCCATGAGCGCCCGCCTTGCGATAATTTTGCGTTCGGTTAGCTGCAAAGGCTCGATACCGCCCTGTACGGCTAGCAAATCACCGCTCATATAGCGGTTGCTTTCCGTCTGGTACGTCTGCATTTGCTCTGGAACGACGACGACGGCATCGACCAGGAAGCCGGGAATTTTGATCGTCTTCGGATGCTGCGAACGAGCTTGAACCATTCGCTGCACTTGTACAATGACAATGCCGCCGCTATTTTTCGTAGCCTGTGCAATGCTGAGCACATCCAGAAAAGTCGGCTCATCCTCCATCGTAATATAACCGTCTGTATCGGCAGTCGTACCGCGAATAATCGCCACATCCGGCTTAATCGACGGATAGAACAGCCATTCCTTGCCGTCGATTTCCATCAGGCGGACAAGCTCCTTCGTCGTGCGCTCATTAAGCTTGCCGCCTTGCTGGCGAGGATCAACGAATGAGCCAAGCCCAACATGGCTCAAAATACCGGGATGCCCCGCTGCCGTGGAACGGAAGAGCTGTGTAATGACACCTTGCGGGAAGCAATACGCTTCGATTTGGTTCGTCTCAGCCAGCTCCGACATCCGCGGCGACTGCCCCCAATGCCCGCCAATCGCTTTGATGCAAAGGCCGGCAATCGCGATCGGGCTCATCCCTCTATCTGCCCGGTCACCGAGACCGGTTGTGTGAAGATAAGTCAGCCCGCTTGGCTGCTGCTCTTTGTGATAGCGATCAGCGAGTGCTTCAATGACAGCAGTCGCCTCGACAATTCCGCCGCCGGCGCCGCTAAAGGCGACCGTGGCTCCGTCAGAAATGAGGCGCACGGCCTCATCAGCGGTCAAAATGGGAACCGGACCGGTTCTTTTTTTCAAAGTTGCATTAGACATGATGGATAATTCTCCTTCTTCGGCTGCTTTCGTCTGTGCCTCTATATAAGTTCAGCAAATCAGCGGTTAGAATGTTACATTTTTTGAACGGTATCACCAGCGAAAACAGGAGGACGCTTCTCGAAGAAGGCCTGCATGCCTTCCTTAAAATCTTCGCTTTCCGCTACCTTTTGCGAAATATCGAGCTGCGTTAAATCAAGCCATGACTGCTCTGGCATAAAAATGCGGGTAAGCGCCTCCTTTACAGCACGTACGGCCGAGCCGGATTTTGCGGCAATTTCCTCTGCCCAGCGATAGGCCAGCTCATAAGCGGTTCCTTCGTGTGCAATCTCATTGACTACGCCCAAGCTAAGTGCTTCCTGCGCACTCATCGGCTTGGCAAGCAGCATAAACTGCATCGCTCTTCCTGCTCCGATGAGGCGGGTGATGCGGTAGGCGCTGCCGCTTCCCGGGAATGATCCAATGTTTACCTCTGGTAATGACAGCACAACATGAGGTGCAGCTACCCGCATATCGCAGCTTAGCGCCCAGTCAAAACCACCGCCATAAGCGGAGCCGTCCAAAGCGGCAATCGTCGGAATCGGCAGTACGGACAGGCGGGTTCGCAGCCGAATCTCGCTTTCCATTTTGTCGCTGACATACGTATCTTTTTCCAAATGCTGCTGTATTTCATTCATGTCTGAGCCCGCCGAGAATACTTTGCCATTATGAGTAAGGACAACAACGCGAAGCTCGCCATCCGACTCAATATCGGCTAAAATCTTCTCAAGCAGCGCAAGCCCGTTATTCGTTCCCAAGTTCAGCGGAGGATTGTTGAAGCGGATAATTCCGATACGGCCTTCCTTGTGAAATTCAATTCCCGGATTTGCTGACATGACAATAACCACCTTATTATGAGATTATAAATTATATTTGCTGTCCATTTGAACAGCTGCCGTTCGCTATTAGATCGATCTAATCTTTCCATTGATTATAAAAAACGGCATCCCCCCTGTCAACAGCAAGCCGGGGAATCTATAGTCATTCCATATGCTGCGATTATGTACTATAATTTTCACTAATGAAAGAGGTGTGACTGATTGTGGGCGATAAAAAAGAAAAACGCGTAACGCTTCAGGATGTCGCGAAGGATGCAGGCGTGTCACGCGCCACGGCATCGCTCGTTGTCAGAGGCAGTACGTCCATTACTGAGCAGACGAAACAGAAGGTTCTTGCATCGATGAATAAGCTCGGTTATGTCTATGATCGCGTCGCAGCAAGCTTTCGCTCCAGACGCTCTTCTACTGTGGGCATTATTATAACGGATATCGGCAATCCCTTCTTCTCTGAGCTGCTCGCCAACTTGCAAGACCGGCTCGATGAACTCGGTTATACAACGCTGCTTGGCATGACTTTTGAATCGGATAGCAAGCAGGAGCGCATACTCGAGACGATGCTGGAGCATCATGTTTGCGGCATTATTATGGCTCCCGTTGCGGGGACAAACCCTGCCGTATTTGCCCGGCTAAAGCACTTAAACGTCCCTTGCGTCCTTATCGGCCGTGAAATTTCCGGAGCACGCGTTGATTATATCGGCACCGATTTCCAATGGGGTACGAAGATGGCTGTCCGGCATTTGGCGGACCAAGGGCATAAGCATATTGCTCTGCTTGGCGGCACGCCTCATACATCCGCTTATAACGAACGACTCGCTGGCTATTTGGAAGGGCTTGAGGAATCCCGCATCCCGACCGATCAGCGCCACATTATTCCTGGCCCGCCTACACGCGAAAGCGGCGCTGTCATTATTAATCAGCTCATCCGTCAGGACAAGCTGCCTACAGCGGCGCTGTGCCATAACGATATTGTCGCGCTTGGCGTCATCGTCGGACTTAGGGAAAATCGGCTTGTCGCCGGCAAGGATATGGCTCTCGTTGGTTTTGACGATATTAAAGAAGCAGCTACGGCTAATCCTGGCTTGACGACGGTTTCCGTTGGGTCTGGCCAGTGGGGAATCGAGGCGGCAAACCTGCTCCACCAGCGCATCAGCGCCGAAACATCTACAGCGGCTGCTCAGGAGACGGCTAGAATTATTTTGCCGCCAAAGCTTGTTATCCGCGAATCCTCAACACATTTTATGGGCGTGCATTAATCAATGCACCCCTGTCATTTAGCTGGCGAAATGGTCATTGACATTCAATTTTTAACTTGCTATAATTCCAACAAAACTAATAGGAAATAGACGTTTCGCGTTTATTTACTAATAGAATCAAGCGCGAACGGTTTCGCTGGCTACAGCAGCACCCGGACACGTTTGGCTTATAATTAGATCGATCTACTAAGAGGAGGCTTTTGTCAACATGTTTGGAAAAAAAAGTGTGGTCTTATTAATGCTTGCCTTGACGTTAGTGCTGGGAGCATGCGGGTCGACAACGACTAATGATTCTGAAAGCGCTAGCTCCGGCGGCAATGCAGAAAGCAAAGAACTAAATCTGGCGACGTTCGGCGTCAGCATCGGTTTCTCCAAGAAGGACGGGGACAAGCTGGAAGGTTATGATATTGCCGTAGCAGAAGCTGTTGCCAAATATTTGGGCTACACGAAAGTAAACTGGACGACTGCTGATATGGCGGGCATGTTCGGCATGCTGGACGCTGGCAAGATCGACACGATCGCCAACCAAGTGGAAGCTAACGAAAAACGTAAAGAGAAATACATCTTCTCCAATACTTATATTTATTCCGGAGCACAGCTGATCGTCCGCGCTGATGATGATTCCATCCAATCGCTGGCTGATTTGAAGGGCAAGAAAATCGGTGTTGACGTTGGTACAAGTAAGGAAGCTTACTTGCGCGCCAATGATCCTAACAACGAGCTGAACATTACAACTTATGAAGATCCTAGCGTAATCCTGAATGATGTTGCTCTGAAACGCCTTGATGCTTATATTATGGACCGCGCCGGTGCACAGCTGCTGATCGACAACTCGGGACTTGCTTTGAAGAAAGCGGGAGACCCGGTTTACACTTACGAGGAAGCATTCCCGTTCCCGAACACCGAAGAAGGCAAGAAGCTGCGTGATTCCTTCAACGAAGCACTTGAAGCCCTTGCAAAAGACGGCACGCTGACGAAGCTGTCGAATGAGCATTTGAAACAAGACATCAGCAAGGCTAACTAAACGATGAATTTCGATACAGCGTTTATATTCGAAGCGATACCCAAGCTGCTGAAGTATTTGCCGATGACGCTGATGCTGGCGGTCGGCTCCATGCTTCTGGCTTGTCTTATGGGTATTGTGCTGGCGCTCATTATTAACAATAAAATTTTTATTTTGTCACCGGTGGCAAAAGTATATATTTCCTTCTTTCGCTCGGTGCCTACTCTTGTTACGCTGTTTATCTTTTATGTGGGAATCCCGCAAATTTTTCCGGAATTCACCTTTATTGACGCAATTACCGCAACAATCGTTGCTCTCAGCTTTAAAAATGCCGCCTATTTGGCGGAAGAATTCCGTGGGGCACTGAATGCGGTCGATAGCGGGCAAATGGAAGCCTGCCTTTCAGTCGGCATGACCAAATGGCAGGGCTTCCGCCGAGTTATTTTGCCGCAAGCGATGCGGATTGCCGTTCCGAGTCTAGGCAACTATTTGATTATGCTGGTCAAGGAGTCCTCGCTCGCCTTTACAGTTGGTGTGACCGACATTTTCGCGCAAACGAAAATTTTGGCCAGCAACTCCTTCCGTTTTTTGGAGAGCTATATTGCCGTTGCCCTCATTTATTGGGCCGTAACGATCGTGCTGACCATGCTGCAGGGAAAATTGGAAAAGGCAATGAGCAAGCCTTATCGATAGGAGTTCTGTTATGCTAAAAGTGAGCGGGTTAAGCAAGCATTTCGGCGATAACGAGGTGCTGAAGCAAATCAATCTGGAAGTGAAGCGCCGCGAGGTCGTTGCGATTATTGGACCGTCCGGTTCGGGCAAATCCACGCTGCTTCGCTGCCTCAATCTGCTGGAAACGCCGGATGCCGGCCACATTGAAATCGATGGTTTCGAGGTCGATGCAAGAAGGCTGAAGAAATCAGATGCCTACGCCCTGAGACAGAAATCGGCGATGGTTTTCCAGCATTACAATTTATTCAAAAATAAGACGGCGCTGCAAAACGTCATTGAAGCGCTTATTGTCACCAAAAAGATGAATAAGCCTGATGCCGAAGCACTGGGCCACAAGCTGCTGGATCAGGTTGGACTAGCAAGCAAAGCAAGCAGCTATCCTGCCATGTTGTCCGGCGGACAGCAGCAGCGCGTGGCCATTGCTCGTGCACTGGCCGTCAATCCTGCGGTGATTTTACTCGATGAGCCAACCTCGGCGCTTGACCCCGAGCTTGTTGGGGAAGTTCTGCAGGTCATCCGCTCTATCGTTGCTACGGACACAACGATGCTGATTGTGACCCATGAAATGTCCTTCGCCCGGGAAATTGCTGACCGCGTCATCTTTATGGCGGACGGCTCGATTATCGAAGAAGGCGATCCGCAAAGCCTGTTCGGACAACCGCAGCAGGAGCGGACGAAGAAATTTTTAGGAACGGTCTTTTCCAAAAACTGACGACAGGGGAAGAGGCAAATGATGACTCGCACACATAATTTTAGCGTACAGCTCGATCGACGTCATACCGATTCACAAATGCACACCCTATTTCCGGAAGATGTGCTGCCCATGCATTTGGCAGAAACCGATTTTACAACGGCACAGCCCATTATTGATGCGCTCGCTGCACGGGTAGAGCATGGCATGTTTGGCTATGTCGCCGAAAGCGCGGGACTGGCGCTTGCTGTCCAGCATTGGATGGCAAGCCGCTTTCAATTTCCTATAGAGCCGAAATGGGTCGAGTATTCTCCCTCTGTTGGCTCTTCACTCGTATTTGCCGTGCAAGCCTTCACACAGCCCGGTGACCGGGTATTGATTCAGACACCTGTCTATCATGCTTTTCACAGCTTGATTGATAATAGCGGACGCATTAAAGCGGAAAATAAGCTCAAGCTGCACAATGGACGCTACGAGATCGATTTTGAGGATTTGGAGCGCCAGCTTAGCAACCCGCGTACGAAGCTGATGCTGCTTTGCAATCCGCATAATCCGGTCGGACGCTGCTGGACAAAGCTAGAGCTGACAAGAATCGCCGAGCTTTGCCTGCGCTACAATGTATTCGTTATCGCAGACGAGGTACATGCTGATCTGGCTTACGAGGCGTTTACCCACATTCCGCTGCCAGCTATTTCGGATGAAATCGCTCAGCAATGCATGGTCACCGTCAATCCGAGTAAAACGTTCAATCTCGCTGGCATGCGCGCCTCTGCCGCTATCATTCCTAATGAGCGCTGGCGTGAAGCTTTCCGCATTTCCCTTATCAACAACAAAGCGATTGACCGTCCCGTGTTCGGCGTAGTGGCGCTAGAGGCCGCCTACTGGCATGGCGGCTACTATGTCGATCAGCTCGTTGCGTACCTGGAGGAAAATGTACGGTTTGTAGGGGAATATTTGCGAGAACATATTCCTCAAATTAAGCTCATTCAGCCGGAAGCCACCTATTTATTATGGCTTGATGCCCGTGAGCTGGGCTTGCCTCCGGAGCAGCTTGCCCCTTATTTTATGCGGGAGGCAAAAATTGCGTTCAGGGATGGCTCCTCCTGCGGCAACGGCGAAGGCTTCCTTCGCATGAGTGTCGGCTTTCCCACAGCTGTGCTGGAACGAGCTCTTCACCAAATGAAGCAAGCCGTTTCCAAGCTGGGGTGAACTACTGACTAATTAGGCATTGGCTGCACGCGAAGCTGCGTCGTTTAACTTCTGCTACAGCGTTCAGTCGCCGAGCAGCAATAAAATAGCCATCCTGCATGGCAGCCAATAGGCTGCGCAGGACGGCTATTTTTGTATTTAATCCTCTATTGATTTCCGTGTTTATTTCTTTGTCTACGCTAATTAGGCTTGCATCGTGTTATCGCAGCCTACAGTTTAAAGCTGCCTACTTTATTTTGCAGCTCGGAAGCAATTTCCGACAGGCCGACTGCAGATGAGGAAATGCCCTCCATCGCATCAAGCTGCTGGTTGCCGGCCTGCGTCACCTGGCGGAACGATTGTGACGATTCGTTCGCAATGCCCGAAACCTCGTGAATGGACGCCGCCACTTCCTCGGCACTTGCCGACATCTCCTCCGTCACCGCCGAGACATCATGAATTTGCTGGACAATCAGCCTCGTGGATTGTTCAATGCTTGTCAGCGCCTGTCCTGCTTCCTCCGTTATGCGCAATCCTCCCCGCATATCCTCGGAAACTTTGTATTTCATCATATCGTAAGTAGCTGCAACCAGCTTCGTCATCTGGCCAATCGTATCCAATATTTGATCGGCTGTCGTCTTCGTCTGGTCTGCCAGCTTCTGCACTTCCTGTGCAACGACGGCAAAGCCTTTGCCGTGATCGCCTGCCCGCGATGCTTCAATGGCCGCATTAAGCGACAGAAGATTCGTCTGCTTGGCAATGCCTGCAATCGCTGTACTCATCTGCGTCACCTGTGCGCTAAGATCATGCAGCTGCTCGATCTGCTCGGAGGACCGGTCGATGGATTCGCCGATTTTTCTCATTTGAGCCGTTACTTCCTGTACTTTGTCGCTGCCTTCCGCAACATTCTGCTCCGTCTCCTTCGACGATTGCACAATTTCAGACGATGCTTCAGCAATTCTCGTAATGCCGATCGCCATTTCCTCCATCGTTCTGCGCGTCTCGTCCGTCATGCGAGCTTGATTGTCCGCCCCTTGTGCCGCTCCGCCGATCAGCTCCGATACAAGCTCCACCGTCTTCGTATTTTCCGTTGTGCTTGCACTAAGCTGCTGGCTGGCAGCCGCCAGCTGATTCGACGAATCCGCCACTTCCATGACAATACCGCGGAGAGAATCGACCATCGCGTTGAAGTTGCCAGCAAGCTCCCCGATTTCGTCCCGGCGCTTCGTCTCGACTTTTTCCTGCAAATAACCTTCGCTTACCCGTCTGGCCGCACGGTTCAATTGCTCGATAGGCCTTGTAATGGCCCGGATAATAAAGAATAAAATGACGAATGCCGCAACCAGCGAAATGACCATGACGAGCAGCGAGTTAAGCAATATAGGCAGCGCGGCCTCCGTAAACTCCTGGGTTGGCAGAGCCCCGACCAATTTTAGTCCGGTATCCTTATTCGTCACGTAAAAGGCTTTGCGCTCCACATTGTTAATCGGATCATTGTAGAAGAGCTCCCCGCTATCCTGCCCCAGAATGGACTGAATACCTTCATTATTAATAGGAGTTCCCACTTCAATCGTAGGATGCGCCAAAATAACGCCCTGCTGATCCATCAAATAAACAAAGCCCTCCGAGCCGATTTTAACATTTTGAATTAATTGCCCAATTGCCTCTACGCTCAAAGCAACGGTAACCCCGCCCTGTCCATCCGCAAACGCTTGAGACACAGTGATCGTATACTTATTCGTCGTTGCCGATAAGCCCGGCTGGGATACGACAACTTCTCCTGGAGCCGCCATAATCGCCTTGTACCAAGAGCGCTCCCGCGGGTCGTAATCCTCCTGACCCGGATTCGGCGATTTCATCCAGCTGCCGTTCGCGTTGCCAATCGTTACAATTTCAACCTCAGGATGGCTTGCTGTAAAATGGTCTATAAGCGCCTGAGTAGTCTCAGCCTTTTCATCTACTGCTGCCGATGAGAGCAAGTAGGCTAATTGCTTCACATTGGCTTTCTCAAGCCCGACGATCTGATCGATCGACATATCAAGCGAGGATACCGTAGAGGCTGCTGTTTGTCCCATTTTATCCTGAAGCTGAATTTTAGCGCTGCTGTAAGAAAAGAATGTAGATACGGCCAGTGAAAGAATGAGCATCAAGGAAATATAGAGAAGAAGCCTGCTTCTGAGCCTCCTCATATAAAACTTTTGCTGCCATTGCGATTTTTTCTTCATCTCTCTCTTCTCCTTCATGATGTAATCTCCCCAGCTTGCATTTATTGTATATGTAATTATAGTCGACAGACCTCATTTGAAAATTGATAGATTTTTCATTGTATTTGTAACAAATTTTCAACAAAAAGATTATTGTATCCGTCTCATCTCCAATTCACGATAGAAATGGTTGCTAAATCATTCCATATTAAAGGAGTTCTTTCCTTTCTATTCCTTTTCACTTATTTAAAATAAAGAAAGAGGAGCAAGATTTGCTCCTCTTTCCGTTATATACTCATTCGTTTATGTTCGGATTATATGCGAAATAGTCGTTTCGCGGGCTAGCGTTATCGCTTATTTCGCGCATTAAGGTATACGCTTCTCGTAGCGATGCTCCTCGCCCGTTGAATCGGTAATGACAATCGTCATATCCCATATATCGCCGACCGCAGGCACGGGAGCCTTCGACAAATACGTATATTTGTCAAAGCCTTCATAGCCATAAGGATCTGGCCCGCCCTTATTAAACTCGAAGGGAATGTCCCGCATCTCCCCCTGCTCGCTATCATCCTTCGCTTGTACCGCGATAAGCGTTGGAGCGCCCATACCAGTCGGCAGCCACACATCCAGCTGATAGATCTGCTCTTCTGGCTTAATTCGCATAGACATATGGGCTTTATCGCCCATCACATGCCAGTACACAGGTTCAGCAAAAGCAGGCTGCTCTGGTGGCGCAGTGGAAGACAGCATGCCAGCTACGATAAAAGCAGCCAGCGCCAGCAGCGCCTCTACACGCACTGCTTGCACAAATTTAGGAGCAGAGCTGTTGTCTGCTGCCCCCTTTTTCATCCCTGCCGCCAAACGCGGCATTAGGGAAAAACGATGATAAGCGCCAATGCCGATAACGCCAACCAGCAGCAGCGTTTTTAGCACAACCAAACGTCCATAACTGCTGCCTGCGAGCTCCGTCCATGCGTTAAGCCGCTGCAACGACAAGATGATGCCCGTTGCGGCCAGCAAAATAATAATAGGCAGCGCGGCCTGTGAAAATCGCTTGATCATAAGCATTAACGCGTCTCGCTGCTCTTCGGCGCTAGGAAAACTAGTCTTCCAAGTCGCCCCAATAATGGCGAGGATGCCGCCGAACCATATGGCTGCCGTCCATATATGCACAATATGCGACAGTACCGCCACTGATAGGAAATTAGAAGCATTAGCATGACCCGTTAATGGGTAAAGCACCGTTAACAGTAAAGCCATCAACCACTTCAGCGGCGCAACCCAGCGTTCATCACGCTGCGGCGCATAGGCCAGCAGCAGCATAAGCGCCGCCAATGCAGGCCGCAGCCATGCTGCGCGTCCCACCATCGATGTGGATAAAATCTTTTGATACAGCGCGCCGCCGCTTCCCATTTCAAATGCGCTAAGCTGCTCTGCTAACAGCCATACGTGGAAAAATCCTGTGGCGCCAAGCGCTATCGCCGCACCTATAAACAAGAGGCGCTCGCTGCGCTTGCTAAGCAGCCGCGGTATCGCTGAGCTATCCGCACGCGACCAAAGCACATATCTGGCATATAAAAAAGCAACTATGCACGCCGCAGCAATGACCTCAACAATCCGCAGCAGCGTGTAAATAACTGTACGCCAATCGCTCTGATGCCCAGCATCATGGTCATCCGAATGGCCGATCATATTGCCGTTCGCATCCATCTCCATGTCCATGTCGTGATCGGCTCCATGATCGCCAGACATGGAATGCCCATGCGATTCATCCGCTGCTTGCGCCGACTCGCCCGCTGCTCCATCCCCTTCCGCCGCAGTAGGCGATTCGGATACGGTGTTTGATGGGTCAAGACCGGTTGCAGCTTGCTGCTCACCGTTAGCCAATGCAGCAGAATCGCCGTTTGCCGATTTCCCTTCACTCACTTTAGAAGAGCTTGCAGCCTCTTCACTTCCTGCGGATACTTCGCTGCTCCCAGCTCCAGCCGATCGATCCGGTTCCGTTACCGAGCTAGTACCGCCTGCTGCGCTGCCCGTTCCGCCTTGACCGGAGCTTCTGGAGCCTTCCGCTTCCCCAGCGCCCGATCCAGCGCCCTTTCCTACTGCTCCACCGCTTCCTGAACCAGCACTTGATGCAGGGCTCGTCGAGCCGCTACCACCGCCATTCGTCTTGCCTTCTGAGGAAGTGCCTCCTCCCACCGCGCCTCCAGACGCTTTGCCTCCAGAGCCGCTGACGTTAGCGTCAACACCACCCTGCGAGCCGCCGCCTTTACCTCCAGCGGTGCTGCTGCTACCGCTGGCACTTCCGCTGCCCAGCTGGCTAGCCGCTCCCGATGAAGCGTCCTTGCCCTGGCCAGCGCTCCCGCTTCCGGCACTCGGCGAGGCTGATGTACTAGGCTTCGCCGTCGCTGTCGGTGACGGCGAGGCGTTGCTGGCACCGCCGTCAAGCGAAATCGTATCGCTTGGCTTCGTCGTCGCGAGCGGCACGCCGACCGCAAAGCGAAAGGAACCGTCCGTGACATGTGTATCCACGGACAGCACCTGCCATTTCACCTTATAGATACCTGGTGACAGTTTCGGAATCGTATAAACGAGCCATCTGTCCTTCTCCGCAGACAGCTTGCCTTTTATCGCATTGCCAGCCTCATCTTCCAGCACAATCCGGCTTAAATCCGGATCGAACTCTTCTGTATACTGAATGCGAATGGATGAAGGCGATTCGCTGAGCTCGGCATCCTGGAGCGGAGTCGAGCGCTCCATATTCGCATGCGCGTCCGCAAGGGCCGGGCTGCAAAGCATGAACAGCAGCAGCGCCGCCAGCGCAAGCAGGTTTATTTTCAACTTATGAGGAATCATTCGCCTCTCCTTCCTTCTCATGCAAACAGAGCCGCCTAATGATGGCGACCCCGCTATGCGTAAGCAGTGCTGCACGTTTAGGGCAGCTGCTTTCAATTGTTGTTCACTGGCAGGCAAAGCACTATTGCTCGCTGCCGGTTATGACCTTCTATTTTTTCGTATAAATCAGCACAGCTGCACGTGTATCGCCAACTGCCGGCAAAAACTCGACAACCGCTCCTGCTTTTTCAGCTGTTTGACGCAAGGAAGCGGCGTTTTTGCTGCTGTAGCTCGGGTCAATATACTGCTTTAGGAAATCGGCGCTCGCGTTCGTTGAGCCTTTCACAATGGTTAGGCTGTCGCTGGATACGAGCTTCCCATCGACATATACATAAGGAATGGGGCTAGCTTTGCCTGCTGGCAGCTTGACGCCTGCATTTTGCACCGTGTAGGTCATCGTTGCCGTATAATTGACCTTCGTATATTCTCCCTCTTTGCTCTCTTCCGTAGACGTCGAAGCACGCAGCAAATAATAGTCGGCTGCTCCCGTCTTATAAGTCACAAAGCCATTGTCATCCGTTGTCAGCGTCTGCCCTTCGGAGTTGCTGCGGCGAATGAGCGATACTTCAGTATCCGCTACTGGCTTGCCTTTGAGCAGCAATTGCACCTTTACATCCTGACCTGGCACGGCAGCTGCCGGATTGAACTGCGGGACGAACTCGGCACGATCAAGGCTCACTGGATTCGCAAAGCCTTTAAGCGCGCTGACCCGTGAAATAAGCGGAAGATCGCTGATGGCTACGAACGATTTCGCGCTGCGCAACGAGCGGCTGAGCGAGGTCGTACTCACGCTGTCCGATTCACCCGTCACGATGTAAGCGCCTGGCGATGCCGCCGAGAAGGAAGCGACAAAACCATTGTTTACGGCTGGCTCCGTCTCTGTAGCTGCTTCACCTGTGTAAAACCGCGTTGACGTAATGTCCGTCTTCACACCTGCCGGTGAAGTCACATATACCTTCGAGCTGTCTACACCCCATTGGCCGGTAATACGATAGCTTTTGTGATCATTGGAATGGTTGCCGAAAAGCATATCCACATACGCAACCTCTCCCTGCGCGATAATCGGCGCATTCGTCTGTGTCCAGCCATCATGGGCGAACACCGTCGCTGAAACGCTGAATGTTAATACTGCGGCAAGCGCTGCGGCTGCCAGTTTCTTTTTCCAAACGATCATTAAAATAGCCCCCTGAGCATCGATATTGGATAACTAAATCCTATTATATCGACCTGCCCTCAGGGAAAGAATGACTACAAAGGGCTATTTCCGCACCAGTATTGCCGCCAAGCTGTGAACCTTTGATGACGCTTCACCAGCATGGCACAAGCACCCTTCCAAGCTTTAGTCCCGCAAATACCCTTGCTCGAACGCATATTTCGCCAGCTGTACGCGATTGTCCAGATGGAGCTTCTGCAAAATGTTTTTGAGATGATTTTTCACGGTATGCTCGGAAATCATCAGCATGCCGGCAATGTCCCGATTAGCCGCACCCTGCGCCACACAGCGCAAAATCTCCTGTTCCCGCGCCGTGAGCGGACTTTCCTCAGCCTGCTGCCTGCCCGCTCCAGCAAGGGCAAACTCCTGCAAAATGCGCTGCGCCAGCTCCCGCGACAAAGGCGCTTCATCAAGCGCAATCGCCTTCAAATATTCGCGCCAGGCGCCGGGATTTAAATTTTTAAGCAAATAGCCCTGCGCACCTTTCTTTAGCGCCTCAAACAGATGCGTTATATCATCCGATACGGTTATAATCACTATTTTCACATAGGGGTAACGGGCTTTGATTTCCTTCGTCGCTTCGAGCCCGTCCATCTCTTTCATATTAATATCCATCAAAATCAAATCCGGCATCAGCTGCTCCGTAAGAGTAAGCGCTTCAAGCCCATTGCAGCCCTCGCCGACAACCTCAAACAAAGGCTCCGCCTGCAAAATCGCCCGAATGCCCTCGCGCGCATGATGATGGTCGTCCACAATTAATATTCGAACCGGCTGAGTCACGCCGCATCCCTCTTTTCTCATTGACGTCTGGCCTCGTGCCACTGTCACTCTATCCTACTCCTGTATATTGTACACCTTTTATTGTGGCTGAAAACAACCCGCTTGAATATGGCTCGAAGGGGCTATGCCATACCTTGTGAAAAAGTTCACAATTCCGACCTTGTTTTCAGGCATCGAATGTTTTATGATAATACCAACAACACATTGTGAATCATTTCACATTAAACATTATGGTTGTGAAAACATTCACATATACTCGAGGAGGCCCCTACTATGAAGGTTACCGTTATTGGATGTACACATGCAGGAACTGCCGCTATTAATCAAATGATCAAGCTTCACCCTGAGGCGGAAATTACCGTTTTCGAGAAAAATGACAACATTTCCTTCCTGTCGTGCGGCATCGCCCTTCATGTCGGAGGCGTCGTCAAAGATCCAACCAAGCTTTTCTACGCTTCGCCTGAGCAGCTTGCCGTCATGGGCGTTCAAACGCATATGCAGCATGAGGTGCTGAATGTCGATACCAATGCAAAAACCGTAACCGTCCGCAATCTGCTGACGAATGAAACGTTTGAAAACAGCTATGACAAGCTCGTCGTGACAACTGGCTCGTGGCCGATTATTCCAAAGCTTGAGGGCATGGAGCTTGAAAATATTCTTTTATGCAAAAACTACAATCACGCCCAAACGATTATCGAAAAAGCAAAATATGCGGGCCGCATTGCCGTCATCGGCGCTGGCTACATCGGCATCGAGCTGGTAGAAGCGTTCGAGCAGCTCGGCAAGCAGGTGACACTGATCGATAATATGGATCGCATTTTGTACAAATATTTGGATCAGGAATACACCGATGTCATTGAAGCCGATCTCGCCGCACATGGCATTGAGCTTGCGCTTGACCAGACCGTTACCGGCTTCAAGGGCACAAATGGAGAAGTGAAGCAGATTTTGACGACCAAAGGCGAATACGAGGCTGATCTTGTCATTATGTGCATTGGCTTCCGTCCTAATACGGAGCTGCTGAAAGGCCAAGTCGATATGCTGCCGAATGGCGCAATTATCGTCGACGAATATATGCGTACCAGCCAGTCGGATGTGTTCGCTGCCGGAGACAGCTGCGCCGTTATGTACAACCCAACTGGCCAGCACGCCTACATTCCACTCGCAACGAATGCGGTTCGAATGGGAACGCTCATCGGCAAAAACCTGCTGCAGCCGCGCGTGAAATATTTAGGCACGCAAGGAACGTCGGCCATTAAGCTATTTGACTACAACATTGCATCGACGGGTTTAACTGAAACGGCTGCGCTTGCTGCTGAAATGAATGTGAAAACTGTCACAATCGTTGAAAACTATCGTCCGGAATTTATGCCAACGTTTGAGGAGGTCACGCTGAAATTCGTTTATGAAGCGGACAGCGAGCGAGTCGTCGGTGCACAAATTTTATCGAAAGCCGATCTGACGCAAATGATGAATACGATGTCGGTGTGCATCCAAAACCGCATGACAATTGATGAGCTCGGCTTCGTCGACTTCTTCTTCCAGCCGCATTACAATAAGCCGTGGAGCTTGCTTAACCAGGCAGCGCTTCAAGCGATGCTCGCCCCTGCTGAGCAGGTCGAGACGCAAGCTCAGCCAGCACGTGAGGCTGACCCAGCCGCTGCGGGAACACCGACTGCACAAGTCAGCCCGGTGAAATAACAATTCGTACCGATATCTCCCGCTCAACCTTCCATTTACCTGCATGATGCAGCAAGGGATGTCCCCGAGCCTAACGGCCGGAGACATCCCTTTTTAACTTCACCTTTACAATTACGTCAATTACGTTAATTGAACAAGCTGCACCCTGCTCCTATACGGGAAAAAACTTGACCATAAAATTTTCACGTTGACTTGAAGGTACCTCACAAATATAAAAAGTATTTGAATCATAATAATCTATTCTTGAACCATTTTTAACGTCATTATATTTCGTAACATCGTTTCCATTATTAATATCAATAGCCATGCTGAATTTAATATCATTATTAATTTTACCATTTACACTCACTTCAACCTCCATATATTTACATGAGCCAAACCATTTCGTCGAAAAATTACCGCTTGTGCGACTTCTTTCATCATTTAAAACGGTATTACTGGATACAACAACAGCGATTGGTCTGCTCATGATTCACACTCCTAAATGTAATAGACTATCTTCATATAAATTCATTTTGAATGATTTAGACATAAGGTTTAAATGTAATCATAAAATTTTTATTCACTGGACATCTAACCTCACAAATGTATAACGAGTTACTTCCTATATACCCCACCTGATCGTTATTCTTCACATTTTTAGCTCTAACGGGATCACTGCCACTTTTATCTTCAGCAATACTGAAAGTTATCGTATTATCAATTTGACCATCGACCGTTACTTCAACCAACATGACATGGGCTCCTCCAAACCAATCCGTAGAGAAGTTTCCACTTGAACGACTACCTTGCCCTGCTAAAGCATGCGGCTCTGATACAATAATCCCAATAGGCCTTTCCATAAACGATCCCTCCTGGTAATAAGCTTCAAACTATTAAATGGAATTAATACCACAAATACCATATTGATACTGAATGGTATATATGCCCAGCCTATGATGAAGGTATCCAAAAATAGAACAGGAAGTCCTTTTTTGGACATCTTTTTATCAAGAACATACAACCCGCTCAACCTTTGAGCAGCAAGAGAAAAAGCACCCCTTCACTCTCATAGAGAGAGGACAAGGGATGCTTCGATTAGGATTGATAATACGTTCTGAAGTAAGCGCCTGAGTCGGTTTTAAGGTGAGGCGGATAATAGTTGCTTTTAAGATAGGTGCCAAAGGTCCAAAAACGTCTGACGCTATCCTTAGTAAAATAGGTGGAAGTAGCCATCGGGACGGTAGTTAGCCCGTTTTTATCCATCGTTTCGGGAGCAAGACGGCTGAACTTGAAAAAACCGTTCCCATTCCCATTGCCGATGGCGCTGTAGAAGCCCATGAGATCCATTTTTTCCGCATGCGTCTGGATCGTCATTTCAGTGAAGGCCATATAAACACTATTATCAAGCTTGCGCCAAGACGCTATGGAATCAGCAAAATAGTTTGCATAAACGCCCTTCACTTCCCCCTTGCCCGTGACGGGAACATCGACGAAAATCATCCGGTGCAGCTTGACCGTAGCAACCTTCTTGGCCTTAATCGGGCTGTCGACCACGTTCGCGAAGGAAGTAAACGGCATTCGGCTCTGCTCTACATTAATATAGGCATCCTCGTGGGACAGCAGCAATTTCAAATCTTTTGGACTAAGCTGGCCAGGCTCCTCCACTCCGAGTCTAGGAGAATATCCGCTCTCATAGGCGTCGGCGACAGCTTCCTCGAGGCTCATTCCAAGCTCCTCCAGCTTGACGAATTTATAACGTTTGCTATAGCCATTTACATAATGATGGTAATCCAGTCCGATGCCAGGAATGCTGAGATAAGGCTCTAATGTACGGGCATCAATATGCTGATCCAAGTCAATTCCAACCTTGGCAACAGCTTCGAGCCTATAGCTTCCGTCATCGTTGTAAGGAGATTCCCGCGAATATTTATATTTCGTAATGCTGGTCAGATTAGTGCCGGTTAATCCCACCTCACGCAGCTCATTCAAAGCCTGATAGCTGTCAGCTTTGGTGCCCTCCACTCGCTTATAGCGGAGCAGAATGGCCGCCAGTTCAGCTTTCGAAATGGGATCTGCTGGCCGAAACGTGCCGTCCTGCATCCCTTTAATAATGCCCGCACCTCGAATAACGGCAATGTACGGAATTTGCTTGTCCGCAATGCCGCCTTTATAAGTCTCAGGAGTAGGCAGCAGCGTGCTCGCAGTATCCGCCAGCGCTTGCTTGAAGCTTTCATCGGACGCCGCAAGTCCGCTGGCCATCCACTTCATCATTTCAAAGCGGGTAACCGCCTTGTCAGGCTGGAAGCCTTTGGGGTAGTCATTTTTCGCAATCATTCCAAGTGCAACGAGCTTGCGCACATCACTGCGGCTGCTATGCTTGTCCAGATCAGGAAATACTGACGCGACATCCGCCATGTCGGGCTTTGGCAATTGGGTCACCCGGCTCAGCATGCTGGCCGCCTCAGCTCGTGTAAGGGCGTTATCCGTCTTAACGGCTGAGCTTGCGGCAAACTCTTGAATAACCGCTCTTGCCGACACCACTTGCTCCCTAGGCAAATAAACCAATGACATAAGGACAATAATCAAGCCTGTTAAACCGATACGATAATAAAATTTAAAAATGATGATTCAACCCTCTCAACTTTAGTTCTTTATACCCTTCACATTCATTTCACCCACCCAATTCTACCACTATATAGGTGTTTTTTATAGTTTAAAAGTAGGATAACATGCAACTTAAAAATCAGCTATTAGCCTTTAGTTCATGTTAATTTATATAACATAAATATACCACATACGAAAGGTTAGATAGCGAAAAAGACAAACACTTATACGTGCAAGCGTTAAATACAGTTGAAATTCTGAAAAACCTTTAAGAAATCGTCATTTCACTCCACTCAAAATAACTATTGACTTATAAAGTACTTTTAATTTACTATTCATGTTATGAAACATGACAAACACTTTCGTTTGACTGATCCACCTTAGAAAGGAGATGTTCCCAGTGGGGGTAGCAAATGAACTTGATATTTATATAGCCATTAAAGATGCCATTATTCAGCAAAAGCTCCGCCCTAGCATGCAGCTCGTCGAGGAGGTTATTGCCGAATCGTTTGGCGTCAGCCGCACGCCCGTACGCAATGTGCTGCGCAAGCTGGCCGGGGAGAAGCTGGTGACGGTTATTCCATACAAGGGAACATTCGTTGCATGCCCTACCGTCGAAGAAGCCAAGGAAGTTTTCGAAATGCGCAGAGTCATTGAAGCCTCCGGGGTGAAAAAGGTAAGTGGAAAACTGACTAAAGAACAGCTCAGACAGCTTAGCGAGCTGCTGGATGAGGAGCACGCGGCTCACCACAACGGAGACCCTTTGCTCGCCGTTCGGCTCTCGGGCAACTTTCATCTAAAAATCGCCGAGTTCACGGGCAACAATTATTATTTCCGCTATTTAGAGGAGCTTATATCACTCACCTACGTCATCATCGCTCTATATGGCATGAGTAAGCACATGCACTGCAGCGATCATCGACGATTAGTGCTCTTGATTGAGCAAGGCGAGGCGGAGCAGGCGGAACGGTTGATGATCGAGCATTTACAGGAAATCGAGGATACGCTTCAGTTTGAAGAAAAAGGAATGGCTCCTCAATCCTTAAGCGAGGTTTTCCGCGTGACAACCGGTCATTACGCCAGCGTGAAAGACTGAATCAGAAGCCCATCATTTTTTTGATTAGGATTGTATCCAATCTTGGATTAGATGTTGTGTGGGATAGGCTCATAAATCGTGTACAACGCAGAACATGAATGGAGAAAGCGAGGGACAGCTATGAAGTTGATGGTGCGTAATGCGGGAAAGCGTTTTGGGGAGCGGACGATTTTGAAAAATGTCGATTTGACGGTGGATGCTCATGAGTTTGTATGCATACTCGGACATAGCGGCTGCGGCAAATCTACGCTGCTTAATATGATCGCTGGCTATTTGCTGCCTGATGAAGGGGAGCTGCTTGTAGATGGCGAGCTCATTCGCGGACCTTCCAAAGCCCGCGGGATGGTGTTTCAAGATCATGCCCTGTTCCCTTGGTATACGGTACTTGAAAATATCAGCTTCGGACCAGAGGTCCAAGGAGCAGGAAAAATAGAAGCGAAGGAAATCGGCAGACAGTTTTTAAGCCTGGTAGGCTTGGAAAAATATGCAGACCAATACCCTGCCGAATTGTCAGGCGGCATGAAGCAGCGGGTGGGCATTGCCCGGGCGCTCGCAAGCTCTCCCGATATTTTGCTAATGGATGAGCCATTCGGCGCTTTGGATATTTTAACCCGCGATATGATGCGCAGAGAGCTTCGCCGCATATGTGAGAAGCTAAAGCCGACTACTTTGTTCGTGACTCATAGCATAAGCGAAGCGATCTATCTAGCTGACCGTGTTGTCGTTATGAAGAACGGAATCATTGCTGATGAATTCAAGGTCGACATTCCGCATCCCCGCACCTTCGATATGCCTGGCTTCGGCGAGGCTATGCAGCGAATCGAGCACGTATTGATGGAGAATGAATTGGAGGAGGCCATACAATGAGCGAGACATCGGGTTCTTTCACAGCCGAGGGGGCGCAAGTGGGCAAGCTTGGAGCGCATAAAATCGCACGCAAGGCGAAGACCAAAGCAGGCTCTAGCTTTATGAAAACATCGAATTTCATTCCCTATCTGACCTTTTTCATCCTGTGGGAAGTTTTTTCTCAAATGAATATGAAGCTGGCCTTGTTCAATCCGCTTTTTCTTCCACCTCCTTCACTCGTTATCGTTGATGCTTGGGCCCTTGCGCAAACCGGGCTTCTCTTTGATAGCCTGCTGTCCAGCACCTTGCGTATTGCAGCCGGTTTTGTAATCGGATGTGTGCTGGCGGTTTTCATGGGTGTATTAATGAGCAAGTTTCGCCAGGTGGAGCGCTGGATGTCTCCCCTGCTTAATCTAGTAGGGCCAATCCCAGCGCTCGCCCTGCTTCCGCTTATTATTATCTGGTTCGGCATCGGTGAATTTCCGAAGGTGCTGCTCATCGCTTGGACGACTTTCCTTCCGGTATTGGTGTATACGGTAGACGGATTCAAGACTGTTCCGTCCACCCTTATTCGCTCGGCAATGAGCCTCGGCGCTTCGGAGCGTCAAATTTTCAGAAGAGTACTGCTTCCCTCCGCCATTCCGAGTTTCATTGTTGGAGCCAGAGTCAGCCTTGGCTTATCCTTCTCCGCGCTAATCGTCTCCGAGATGATGGGAGCCAAATCCGGACTCGGCTATATTATCGTAGACGCACGGAATTATTTTAAAATTTCCAATATGTTCGTCGCCATTATTTGTATTGGCTTGATTTATAGCATTTTCTCGGCGTTGCTTAAGCTCATGGAGAACAAAGTTCTTAGCTGGCGTAAAGGAGGGATGAACGAGGCGGTTGAGAAATAGCGTGTGCACATAGGGGAGCTTGATCCGCTTAAGGCAGCTGGAAGCCCCGTGTATTTAGAAATTAGAGACAAAAAAACATTGGGTATAGGGAGAGATTACGATGGCTAATCAAAAAAAATGGGTTCAACAATTAATGGTCGTTTCCGCTTTGGCATTCGTTTTGACGGCATGCGGTGCGAAGGAAGAAGCTACGAGCGCAAGCAGCGGGAACGCAAGCTCTGCCCCAACTGCCGCAGCAGCAGAAACGAGCTCGCCTGAGGCTGCTGCCGATGACACTCCTGAGACGACAACCGTTACACTCGTAGGCGTACGTGACGCCCAAATTTCCTCCCAGCAAATTATTGCCGATAAGCTCGGCTACTTCAAGGAAGCAGGCCTCGATGTAACAAGCCAGCTCATTGAAAGTGGCCCGGATATTGCTCCATTGGTTGCAGGGGGCAGCGCTCCCGTCAGCATTCAGACAAACTTTATGGATATTATTTTGAAATCCTCCAATATTCCCGTGAAAATAGTAGCCCCGCTAGCTCAAATTGCCGGAACACAGGCAGTCGTTGGCGCAAGCAAGCTCGAATTGAAAAGTGCAAAGGATCTGGAAGGCAAGACGATCGGCATTCCAAGCGGAGCAGATGTCAAGTTTGCCATTGATAATATGGGCAAGGAGCTTGGTGTCGACGTAAGCAAGATTAATTATGTTAACCTCGCGCCAAGTGACGCCGTTGTTGCGCTGCAGAACGGGTCTATCGATGCGATGGCAGCTTGGGAGCCATTCATAACGAAGGCGATTCAAGGCGGCGGCAAGTTTCTGTTCAGCGGTACGAAAAGCGAGCTTCCCGAAAAAACTGGCGATGTGAACTGGATGAGCGTACACACTACGGTGCAAGTAACTGACGATTATTTGAAGGAAAATCCAAACACGATCAAAGCGATGCTTGGCGCTCTAGAGAAAGCGACGGCTTACATTAATGACAACCGGGAAGAAGCGATTAAAATATTGGCGCCTGAGCTGCACTTAACCGAGGACGAGCTCAGAGAAATTATGAACCGCAATGTATATGCCATGGAAGTTAATGATACTTACATTAACGGAAGCAACGGTCAGGCTGTAGGCGAATATTTGAAAAGTGTAGGTAACATTAAGAGCATACCTGAATTCGCATCTTACCATGATCTAAGCTTGCTCAAAGCGCTTAATCCTGCGCTAATTACAGAGTAATAAAGTAGTAATAAAAATAAGATGCGTACAACAGGAAGGCTGAGCCCTTGTGGTTCTGCCTTCTATGTTTATATTCTCATTATAGGACAGAGGTGAGCTTATGAAGGAACCATTGGATTTAATCATCCGGGATGGCTCAGTTGTCCTGAGCAATGACATACGCCAAATGGATATTGGGATCAGTAATGGGCGAATTGTACAGCTTGCCAAGGGACTGACGACTCCCGCTAAAAAAACGATTTCGGCATCTGGCATGATTGTAATGCCCGGAATGATAGACGCCCATGTTCATTTGAACGAGCCGGGACTTGGAGCTTGGGAAGGCTTCGCCAGCGGCTCCGCGGCTCTTGCAGCAGGCGGCTGCACCACTTATATCGATATGCCTCTAAACGGCATTCCTCCTACCGTTACCGTTGCTGCATTAGAGCAAAAGCTGGCTGCTGCGCAAGGAAAATCTGTTGTGGATTATGCTTTATGGGGCGGACTTGTGCCGGGGCATCTCGATGACTTGCGAGCGCTCGATGAGGCTGGAGTTATCGGCTTCAAGGCGTTTATGTCTTCCCCCGGCGATCCATCCGAGGATGCCTTCCGCGAGGTGGATGATGCGACGCTGCTGGCAGGGATGAAGATTATCGCAGAGCTTGGACATATACTAGCGCTTCATGCAGAGAGCGAGCCCATCGTAGCTGCCTTGACGAAAGAAAAGCTGGCTGAGGGCGCCATTTCTGCGGCAGATTATACGGCTTCGCGTCCGGTGCGCGCTGAGCTTGAGGCGGTTAATCGGGCTCTGCTGTTCGCGGAGCAGACGGGATGTGCCCTGCATTTTGTCCATATAAGCAGTGCGGTTGCTGTCCAGACGATAGCTGATGCCAAGCAGCGCGGGGTCAATGTGACCCTGGAAACTTGCCCTCACTACTTGGTGCTCACAGACCATGATTTGGAACTGATTGGCCCCGCAGCCAAATGCGCCCCTCCACTACGGAGCCAATCCGAGCAGGAACAGCTTTGGGCAATGCTTGCTGCTGGACACATCGATATGATTGCCTCCGACCATTCTCCCTGCCCGAGCGAATTGAAGCAATCGGATAACTATTTTACGGCGTGGGGAGGCATAGCTGGTGCGCAAAATTCGTTGGAGCTGATGATTGACGAAGGCTATACAAAGAGGGGGGTTCCACTCCCCGTGCTGAGTCGCATGCTTTCGTTCGCTCCCGCCTCACGGTTTGGCCTCAGTGATACGAAGGGCGAGATACGAATTGGAGCAGATGCGGACCTTGTTATGGTTCAGCTTGATGCTCCGTATACCCTTGAAGAGCAGCATCTTTATCACCGTCATAAGCATAATCCTTATATCGGCAGAAAATTTGGCTGTCGCGTCATGGCTACCTGGAGCAGAGGGAACATGGTATACGAGGTTAAAAGCGGCATAGCTGAGCCGTTTGCAGGGCAATGGCTGAGCGGCGCTCCTGCTTGTGCGAAGCAGGAGGTGTGAGCTCTTGCCTGCCCCTGCTTTTCTTAGCTGACAAAATGCAGCTGCCCTAGAGCCATCTCGCAAGATGACTCTAGGGCAGCACTCTGTTATACAGCTGTTCGTTCTGCAATATTTAGCATCCTTGTAGCCGTACAAGCAGCTAATTTACCAGATCGGCTGGGCCATTTACAGCAGCAACTTGCCCGTTTTCATAGGGTTGCAGCGTTTGAATCGCCTTGGCGCCAACCGTTATATTTTCGACCAACTGCACAATTAAGTTCAGCATTTCCGCGTCGGTACGCAGCCGCTGATAGACACCGCCCTGTTCGTAGGCACGCAGCGTCCAGCCTGCACAAGCAAACAGCTCGTCTGATGCCGATTCAAGGACCGCCACATGCGGCAGCCAAATGGAATTCGGCGCTGGATGTGGTTCTTCCGCCTCCGCACCGGATGCCTGATTGTTATCCGCTATATTTAATAATTCTCCATGCGCCTGTACCTGAGGCTCCCAATCGAAATGAATCGCGATATGCAGTTCATCCTCATATTCTTCCTCCTCGTGCCCCTGCGTTAAGCTGTAGGCAACGCCCGGTGGAATCATAATAACCGAGCCCTCCTTATATGCCGCTTGCTTGCCTTCAGAAGAAACAATACCGCTCCCCTTCAGCACAAAAATAAACGCATGCTCGTAAATGGTTGTTGGCGCTGCCGCTATCGTGCTGACGCACAGGTGGGCGAAGCGGACCAACGGTCTAGCCGTTCGGTGCTGCAGCAGCTGTATGAAAGGAAGCAACCGCCTCTCCTCCTCTTGCTTCTAAGTTTGGTCTAAGCTTGAATGTTCACGACGAAGGGGACGATAAACGTCTTCCCGCCGCGCTGAAATTGCCCCCATATTTTATATAAGCCCGGCTCTGGGAACTCGGTGGCAAAAACAGCTTCCGGACCAGCTGATGCCTCATCCAGTGGATGCACATGCAAATATTTTTCCAAATCGCTGCTAATAATGACGACATGGCCAACCGCGCCCAGATAAGGCTCTAAATCTTTAACGGGCTCACCTGACTCCGCATCCTCAAAGGTGTACGTGAGCTTAGCTTCCTCTCCCGCTTTCGTCGTAGACAGCGCAAGCTTCACCTTCTGGCCCTCAATCGTTTGCACAAGCTCATCGTCTGCCTTCATCTCGACTTTAGCAGCAGCTTGTCCCGATGCTTCCATCTCTGTACTCACCGTCTGCTGCGAAGCTCCCGTTGGTATAAAATCGGCAAACAGCTTGTATGAACCCGCCGCCGGGAACGTTTCCTTTCCTGTAAACTTGCCGCCACTTTCATAAATCGGGTGTATATGCGAAAAATAGCTGAGGTCACTGCTTACCGCAATCAAATGCATGAGCTTCTCATGATTCAAGTCAAACTTCTCGATGGGCGCATCCGCAGCATCGGTGACCTTAAGCTCAATAACGGTTTCCGAGCCGGGTGCCGGCTGCCCACTTTGGAAGCTCCACTTTACCTGGGCGATTGCCTGCTCATGCTCCATACCGTCCATGTCGCCATGCCCGCCATGACCGTTATCACTCTCCGCCTTCTCCTCCCCTGCTGTATGTCCACTATGCGCGTCACCTGAATTCGAAGCCTCCGGCGCAGCTGCCGGGCTCGTCTGCTGATGACCCTCATGTTCGCTTGCGCTTGTATCGCTTGTGTTAGCAGATTTTTCTCCGCATCCTGCCAGCATGCCTGCAAGAGCGATCATCGTCATATAGAGCGCTGCTTTTCTTTTTGCCATCTTCCTTTGCCCAGCTCCCTGCCCCTATTTTTAAAAACACAAAAAGCCGCTCCTTCTCCAAAGCCATCTTGCTATGTTCGCTTCGGAAAAAGAGGGCTGTGAAAGCTTAGCTTATGCCCTTGTTATACGACGTCGAATCCGGTATTTTCAATCGCTTCTTTAATGGAAGCCAGCGATACTTTCGCTGTATCAAACTCCACAGCTACTTGTCCAGCTGCTAAATCGACTTTGCCGCTTGCCCCCGCTTCATTTACAGCCTTCTCTACTGTGCTCACGCAGTGCCCGCAGGACATGCCTTCTACTTTAAGTGTTACGTTTTCCATCTTTATTGCCTCCTTGAGTGATGTTTTATTATTTCAATAATTTCTTAACGGTAATCAACAGCTCGTCGATAACTTCATGCTCACCTGCCTGAATACGTTCCACAATGCAGCTCTTCATATGGCCTTCCAGCAGCAGCTTGCCTACCCCGTTTAATGCCGATTGCGCAGCCGCTATCTGAGTAAGCACATCATCGCAATACGTATCCTTCTCAATCATCGCCTTCACGCCGCGGATCTGGCCTTCCACCTTGTTCAGACGCCTGATCAAATTCGCTTTCATTTCATCGGAATGATGGCTCAAGCGCTCCATGGACTGGCCGTCGCCTGCACCGCCTGAGTCTATATGCTGATGCAAACAAGCGGATTTCGTTTCTTTGTCCATTCAAATACCTCCAGGGGGTATATCATAAGCTTATTTTCATATTAACATACCCCCATAGGGTATGTAAAGTCGTATATAAAGGATCAAAAAAAAGCAGCAGCTCCAGACGAGAAATACGCGTCCAGAACTGCTGACTTGGGGAGAAATAAGATCATATAAGATTGTACATTTATGTGTTAGTAAGTTAATGAATTTCTTTCTTGCTAAAGTTGCCGCCGCTCACATCAGATACATGCTCAATGGCCACGAATGCACGGGGATCAATGTCATGAACGATTGATTTAAGCTTTGCCACTTCCAGACGGTTGACTACACAGTAGATCATTTGTGTTTCTTCTCTAGAGTAGCCGCCTCTTGCCTGAATATACGTTGTGCTTCTGCCCAAGCGGCTCATAACCGCTTCAGAAATTTCCTCGTATTCGGCGGAAATAATGGTGACGGATTTGGACTCGTCGAGACCCTCTACTACAATATCCATTACTTTCGTCGCTATATAATACGTGAACATCGAATACATTGCGGAATCCCATTGGAAGACGAAGCCCGCCAAAATAAAAATGAACACATTGACGATCATAATAAACTGTCCGACCGGCATGGAAAATTTCTTCGAGGCTAAAATCGCCAAAATTTCCGTGCCATCCAGCGATCCGCCGAAACGGATAGCGAGACCAATACCAGCCCCGAGAATAATGCCGCCGAACAATACAGCAAGCAGCTTATCCTCTGTAAAAGCGTCCACGTGATGCAGCAGCTGCGTCGTTACGGACATGACCACGATACCGTATAAGGTAGATATTGCAAACGTCTTGCCAATTTGCTTGAAACCGATGAACAGGAAAGGCAGGTTTAAGAGGAAAATAAAAATACCCAGAGGCTTATCTGTCAGGTGAGAGACCATAATCGAAATACCGGTAATTCCTCCGTCGATGACGCTATTGGGGACGAGGAACAGCTCCAGCGCGACGCCCATGAGGACGGCTCCGATTGTAATAAACATCGCTCTTTTCAAAATTTCAAGCTTTGAAAGTTTCTTGTGTGCTTTTGCCATGCTTTGCCTCCGACTATTTTCTTTTAAGACTAGCATAGAAATGGATATTTTTCAAAACAACGGCTGGAAATATTGCAAGTAAACTTTTAATCCGCTATAATTAGACCGATCAGTCGGTCTAGCAGGAGGTAAAGCAAATGGTCAAAGGACGATCAGATGGCGAAGAAACCAAGCGCCGCATCGCCCGTGCAGCCAAGCAATTGTTTCTGCATAAGGGCTATGGAGCCGTATCCATGAATGAAGTATGTGATAACGCTAAAGTCAGCAAAGGAAGTCTCTATCACCATTTTCCGAGCAAGGAGCAGCTTTTCCTTGAGGTGGTTGAGGAGGATAGTGAGCAGTGGCGTTTGGCATGGGATCGTAAACGAGAGAGGCTGGCTACTGTTGAGGAACAGCTTTATGCACTTGCAGAGCATTACGCTCATGACTTTCAAAACCCGCTCATGAAAGCCATGGAAGAATTTTCGCGCAGCCAGGTGATCACTCAGGATGTATTAGATCGTCTGCTGCTTATTATGAACAATGCTTCGCAGGCATGCCGCGACCTTATTCGTGAAGGGCAGGCAAGCGGGATCTTTGTCTCCGGTGATGAAGAGGAGCTTGTGCTTATCGTCAGCAGCATGATGGAGGGCCTCGGAAAAGTCTACTTTACGATAGACTCTGAGCAGCAGCCCGAACGGATATCAAAATTATTCCGTCAAGCAGCTAGTCTGCTATTAAACGGAATACGCGCTAAGTAAGGAAATACTGGCGCATTTTTTTGGATTTTAATTAGACCGGTTGGTCGGTCTGCAAAGGGAGATGAATAGGATGCTCTATCAAAACCGAATTTTTCGCATTATTCTTTTTTCGGATGTTATTCAGCAGCTCGCGATTTGGATCCGCAATATGGCTCTTCTCTTTTTTGTCATGGAAAAGACGAACGGAGATAAGGTAGCCGTATCCTTGCTGTCTATTTTGGAATATGCACCAATTCTAATCTTCTCGATTATTGGAGGTGTGCTTGCCGATCGCTGGAATCCGAAGCGCACAATGATTGCCGGCGATCTTCTCAGCGCTGTGTCGATCGGCGTCATTTTGCTCATGCTCGCTGGCGGCTGGTGGGGCGCGCTTTATGCTTCGGTATTCGTGTCGGCAATACTCAGTCAATTTTCGCAGCCTTCGTCGGCAAAGGTGTTCAAGCGGCATATTTCGGAAGATCAGATTCCTGCGGCTATTGGCCTCTCGCAAAGCATGTCGTCACTGTTCCTCATACTCGGCCCTATTATTGGAACGGCGATTTATCAGTGGGCTGGACTCACAATGTCTCTTCTGGCACTGCCCGTCTTGTTTCTCGCTTCTGCAGCCGCGCTGGCTATGCTTCCTAAAGAAACACGTACCGAGGAGCAGGAGAAATTTTCATTGAAAAATGATTTATCCTCCGGCTATCGTTTTATCGTCGCAGAGAAAGGACTGCTGCGGTTATTTCTAACCTTCGCCTTCATCGGCCTGGCGGCTGGGCTCGTTCAGCCCCTTGAAATTTTCATCGTCACGGAGCGGCTTGGCCTTAATAAAGAGAATGTGCAATGGTTCGCAGCTGCAGACGGAATCGGCTTGCTGCTAGGCTCTCTAATAGCCGGTCTGTTCCCCAAGCTGCTTAAGGCCAAATACTTGCTGCCGCTTGCCCTAGCCTTCCTCGGCATTACCTTTTTAGTAGAAGGCTCCTCCATTTGGCCGCTTGTGACCGGGGCATTTCGGTTTGGCAACGGCCTATTGCTGGCAATCTTGAATACGGCGGTGGCCAGCTTCGTCATTACCCGAATTCCAGATACAATGGTCGGCAAAGTGAACGGACTGATGACACCGCTATTTACAGGGTCCATTTTGCTAGGAACGGCGGCCTCTGGACTGCTGGCTTCATCCCTCGGCTTGTTTGTCGTTTATGCGCTGTCTGCTGTCCTTTGCTTTATTTCAATCGCTCCGTCACTGAAGGTCGGTTTGCAGAAGGAAGCGGCCTAGCTCATTCCCCCTTACAGCGTAGGGTCGCGCTTATTATTTCAAAGGACGCTTAACCCGTTCATAAAACGGGCTAAGCGTCCACTTTGCGTATGATTCTGCTTGTCAGCCTTCCAGCCACTCGCTCGCCTCTAGCTCCTTCATCGCCCATTCGCAAAAAGCTAAGGACGTCCGCGTATCCATCTTTCGTTTGCTAAGAAGCAAATATCGTCCAAGCAGCCGCGCGTTTTTCTTGCGCGCATTCTCTCCGCTTACCCGCTTCTCCTCCAGAGCACGCATAAGCCCGTCGTAACGTACCAGCTCGCTCCTGCAAAACGCTTCGCGCGTAACAAGGAGCGCCTTCGCCTTTTCCGGCTCTGCCAGCCATAAGCCATACAGCTTAAAATGCAGCTCATCCCGCAGTACGGGATTTTCCGCAGGCAGATCCACCCATCTTCCCAGCTCCGCTAACCCTTTATCGGTAATGGAATATTCCTTTTTGTCTGGCTTATCCTGCTGCTCGATCCGCTCAAAAGCGATATAACCGTTCTGCTCCAGCGCAGCCAGCAGCGGGTAAATTTGGCTGTGGCCCGCCTGCCACAGCGGCTTTATTTTTTGCGCCAAATCATAGCCTGTCAGCGGACTTGCACTTAGCAAAGCAAGCAATCCGTAGGATAAAGTGTTTAATCGCATCGTATAACGGCCTCCCAATATGTCATTATTGACATATAAAATACATAGGTGTAACATGAATAACACAGATTATTATATGTAAAAATAGACATATAAGCAATGAAAGGAGGACATTTGCTTTGGAGGAGCAGACGACTACGATACGATTTTGGCCGATTATGATTGCGATTTTCTTCGGAACGTTCCTTTCCGTGCTAAGCACAACGACGATTAATATTGCGCTTCCGCTGCTGATGGAGCATTTTCATTCAGAGCTTTCCACCATGCAGTGGATGGTGACGGGCTTTATGCTGGCAACTGGTGTTATTTCACCACTCGTCGGGTATTTGGGAGGACGATTCAGCTATAAAAGATTATATTTATACGCGCTGGTCGGCTTTACGCTGTTTTCGTTTTTGTGCGCAGCCGCATGGGATACGACGTCGCTTATCGTATTTCGAATGCTGCAAGGGGCATGCAGCGGACTGATCATGTCCTGTACGATGACGATTATTTTCCAGGTCGTGCCGAAGGAGCGCCGAGCGTTTGCAGTGAGCCTATGGTCGCTGTCCGCAATGGTTGCGCCTGCAATTGGGCCGACTTTCAGCGGCTGGCTGCTGCAGCAGGCAAGCTGGCATTGGCTGTTTTTGTTCAATGTGCCGATCGGGCTGATTGCGATTATTTTGACCCAAAAGCTGATTCCTTATTATCGAATGAACATCCCGAAGTCGCTCGATATTCCAGGCGTCATGACCGTTATTCTCGGCAGTCTGGCGCTGCTCGTCGCTTTCAGTGAAGGCAACAGATGGGGCTGGAGCTCATGGAAAACGCTGCTGCTTATGGCTGTAGGTGTCGCCTTGCTGGTGCTTTTTGTTTGGCGGGAGCTGACAGCTAAGGAGCCGCTGCTGAATTTACGCGTATTTCGCATCCGCCGCTTTACGGTCATGCTGTGTATCTATGGCATGGTGACGGTCGCGCTGTATACAGGGACGTATTTGACGCCGCTGTTTTTGCAGCAGGTGCAGCTCCAAAGTCCGCTGGCAACAGGGCTGATTTTGCTGCCCTCCTCCGTCATATTGGCGCTTCTAAGCCCGATAGCTGGAAAGCTCTATCCGAAGCTTGGAGCGGTGAAAATGATCAGCATCGGCATCGTTTTTATTTTCGCAGGGCTGTTTATGCTGAGCTGGCTGCATGTGAATACGGCATACAGCTTCGTGCTATGGGGTATGATCATTCGCAATATCGGGCTTGGCTTTGCTTCCGTTCCGAGCAGCACCGCCTCCATGGAAGAAATTCCGCCCGAGTGGTCCGGTCATGCCGCTTCCATTAGCAACTGGCTTCGCAATGTGCTCAGTTCGTTCGCTATTGCGGTGTTTACAGGGCTCATCTCCAGCCGCTCCGCCGTTCACAGCAGCGAACTTATTCAGTCTGGAGCTATCGACACAAATACGATCCGCCTGATGTCGTTTACAATGAGCATTAATGATGTGTTTGTGGTTGGCGCTATTACGGTGCTGATTGGATTCCCTCTTCTGCTGCTGCTTAAACAGCGGAAGGATCGGGCAGCGGTTTTGCAGCCAAGCGGATAATGAGAGTGTGGTGTACCCCTACAACAAAACACCAATGAATGAGGCGATTGTGCCTTCTTCATTGGTGTTTTTCGATTCAACGCTTATTTTATGGAGCATTTCATTCCATTAAAGATGCTAATGTGCCGGATTGCTCTAAAGAAGCCGTTGCTTTACAGCTCAAGCAGCTCACGTTTTTGAGCATCAGGATCAGCCATAACCTGAGTAGCATGGTTGAAAATGAACGTCGAACGCTCCTGCTTGCTATATGCAGGCCACGCAACATTTTCAGCCTCAGGCGTGCCCTGTTTGGCAAAAGCAATCCACGCATCCTGCATGCGCCAAGCGAGCTTCCTCATGGATTCATCAGGCGTCACGCCCATGCTCTGCATATGCTCCAGCGTGTTGAACACAAAAAAGATTTCAATGCCATGAATCGATTTATGGAGCAGCGGATGCTCCGGCAGCACCCAGTCAAAGCGATACATCCATACCGGCGCATGCTCGCTTTGAGCGGTGGCGAACTGCACGGATGAACGCCAGAAGAAGGCTTCGGTCATCATTTGGGCCTGTCCGTCGGTCGTTGGCGGATAAGCTGCAGCGGCGGCGGCGACGTTTTTGATATCCGGCGCCATAAAGGTTAACGCTTCAGACATATCGATGTTATCATCAAAAGGCATATCGGGCCTGATGAACAAATGCCCTTCATCTAAATTCGTCCCGATTAGCAGAGGGATGTCTGCTGCAGCCCCTTTATGAATCGCCTCAAGCGGCGACTGCGGGAGCGTTGCCTCGTCGAGCACTGGTTGAAACAGCAGCGCCAGCCGGTTCCCCGCCTGCTCCTTCAGCTTTTCCCCCGCTGCAAAAATCTGCTCCGCTGGCACAGTTCTAAGCTTGTCCAGCTCGGACGGACTAATGCCGAGCAGCTGAAGCAGGCCCGCCCGGATACCATCTGCTTGCTGCTGAGGAATGATTTGCGAGGCTCCGCTTTGCATAATGGCTCGGCTGTACAAGCCTTTCGCCTTCGTCATACCCAGCAGCGCTGCAATACTCATGCTGCCTGCCGATTCTCCAAAAATAGTGACGGAAGCGGGATCTCCACCGAACGCCGCAATATTATTTTTCACCCATTCCAGTGCAGCTATTTGATCGAGAAGCCCTGCATTGGATACGAAGGAGCCGCCAAGCGGCGCGAGATGCAGAAACCCAAACGGCCCCAGTCGATAGTTAATCGTCACGACGATTATATTTCCCCGCTTCGCCAGCTCCGATCCATCATAGAGAGGCCAGCTTCCTGCTCCGGTCAAAAAAGAGCCGCCGTGAATCCATACCATAACCGGAAGCGGCGCGTCTGCGGCGTCTCCAGCAACAACTGCTTCCGGAGCCCATACATTCAAATAGAGGCAGTCTTCGGATTCGAGGCGCGTACCTGCGGCAAGCTCCGCTGCTGCCCCATTTTGCCGAGGCTGTATATTTTCAGGGCCAAAATGGAAGGCTTCTTTGACACCCTCCCACCGCTCTGGCGGAACTGGCGCTGCAAACCGCAGCTCATCTACTGGCGGCTTGGCATAGGGAATCCCCTTCCAAACGGAAATTCCGTTCAACTGTTGACCTCTAATCGCGCCATCCTTCGTATTTACCTCGATCGTTGTCATGCTTCACTCTCCCTCATTGCCCATTATTAAACGTTAAAATAGTGAGAACTAACGAAATGACTGATTTGTTATTTTGGTCACTTTCTTCCTATTTATGATAGCAAATGAGCGTTAGCTTATCAATTTTATCATGCGAAAAAGCGGATATGACGCGCGCGATCAACAGCACCTCAATGCTAGTTGATGCGGCTGCTAAGCTATTGCCGATAATAAAAATAAGCATAATCCACATGAGCAGCGTTTGCGCGACAAGCTGGACGTTAGGGATGTAAGTATCGGCGCACCGACCGTTACGCCCAGTGCATATAGAGAAACGGTCAGCCCCGCTGTCGGCAGCGATACATGCAAGTCCTCTGAAATCAGGGGCAGCAGCCCGACGCTTATAAATTCCGTTGTACCAATGGCAAATGCGCTAACGGCGAGAGCCAACAGTGCCAATGTGCTTCTTTTTTGATTAATAGTCATACTGTATTGCCTCCTATCCTATCGTGTATCTATTGGGTACGGTTCACTTCGCGAGTAGCCGCAGTGGATCGATAAGTGCTATGATAGGTTATATCTATCCAAAAGAATAGTACATACTTTTCAGTACTGTAGGCACTAAAAAGGACCTATATATACCGATTAGCAAGGAGGAATACCCATGACGAAGAAGAAATACAATATTTCCGTAGAAGCAACGCTTGAGGTCATCGGAGGGAAATGGAAATGCGTCATCCTCTGCCATCTCACCCACGGCAAGAAACGGACTAGCGAGCTGAAACGGCTCATGCCAGGCATTACGCAAAAAATGCTCACTCAGCAGCTCCGCGAGCTGGAGGACGATGGAATCGTGAACCGGATTACGTATAATCAGGTCCCGCCTAAGGTCGAATATGAGCTGACCGATTACGGACTCAGCCTTGATAGCATTCTCAGTGCCCTCTGCAACTGGGGCGAAGAGCATATTATCCGAATTTATGGTGACAAATATTCGATGTTAGAGGAAAGTGTTTTGAATAAATAAGCATGTAATCTTGTAAGAAGCCTCCGTCTACCATTGATGAGCAGCACATGGTAAAACAAGCCTCCTTTATACACGAATGGTGTATAAAGGAGGCTTGTTTAGTAGGCGGAAGCGGCTTGTGCCTACACTAGCTGTTGTCCGTTTTGCCGCTATATTACCGCTATTTCCCGTTCCTATTCCTATTCCTATTCCTGCTCCACTGGCGTCACTGCATAATGCAGCTCCTGCTCCAGCTCAGCAGCATAAGCTGCGCTCGCCTCTTCCGTCCAGCCGAACAGCGCTGCCATCTCAGCATGCACCGCTTCCTTCCACTGCAGGACGCGAGCGCGATCAAACAACAGGTTGCCTGTACGGCGAATCCAGAAATCCGCCGGCTTCGTCGTCAGCTCATATTCCAGAGCATACATCAGCTCAATGCGCAGACTGAGCGAAAGCTCTTGGCCGCTAGCCGTTGGCTGGCCTTTGTATTGTGGAATAAGGCCAAATACTTGATCCACATTGGTGCCAAAATGGCGGGCAAGCCGCTCAGCCTCTTCACGAGTGAGCCCAGCATGAATGCCTTCCTCCGTTTTCTTGGCAACGAAGGCCGGGAAATGGGAGGAGCCACCGAAGTCGCCGCCCGACAGGGGCAGGTTTTTCGTACCGCTTGGGCGAATGCCGCTGCGGCCTTCCGCTGTGAGCTGCGTGCTCACCGTGTTCACGACGCTTTCTGCCATTTTGCGGTAGCCTGTCAGCTTGCCGCCTGCAATCGAGATGAGCCCAGACCCAGCGACGAACACCTCATCCTTTCGGGAAATTTCCGAAGGGTCTTTGCCTTCTTGGTGAATGAGCGGACGGAGGCCAGCCCAGCTTGATTCCACATCGGAGGCTTTCAGCTTGATCGAAGGGAACATGAAATTTGCCGCCTGCAAAATATAGTCCAGATCCTGCCTCGTCATACGTGGAAGCGCCTTATCTGCCTTGTAGTTCGTATCGGTTGTGCCAATATATGTTTTGCCATCGCGCGGAATCGCGAACACCATGCGTCCGTCCTGCGTATCAAAGTAGACCGCTTGATGCAGCGGGAAACGCGATTGGTCGAATACCAAATGCACGCCTTTAGTCAAATGCACCGTTTTGCCTTGCTTCGAGCCATCCTGTTCGCGCAGCGTATCGACCCATGGACCTGTCGCATTGACAACCTTAACGGCACGCACCTTGTTCTCGGCTCCAGACAGCAGATCGCGCACATTAGCGCCAACAACTCTGCCATCCTCATAAATGAACGATTCAACCTTTACATAAGGGATCGAAAGAGCGCCCATGTCCACAGCCTTCTTCATTACTTCAATCGTCAGACGCGCATCATCGGTGCGGTATTCCACATAATAGCCGCCACCCTTCATACCTTGGCGCTTCAGCAGCGGCTCTCGGCTCATCGTTTCGTCTACGCTGAACATTTTCCGGCGCTCGCCGCGTTTGACGCCTGCCAGAAAATCATATACGCGGAGGCCGAGTGAGGTCGAGAATTTGCCGAAAGTTCCGCCTGTATAAAAAGGCAGCAGCATCCACTCTGGCGTCGTTACATGCGGTCCGTTCTCATATACAATCGCGCGCTCTTTTCCAACCTCTGCCACGACGCCGATTTCCAGCTGCTTCAAATAACGCAGACCGCCGTGAACGAGCTTCGTCGAACGGCTCGATGTACCTGCAGCAAAGTCCTGCATATCCACAAGCGCTGTCTTGAGGCCGCGCGTCTGGGCATCCAGCGCAATGCCTGCTCCTGTAATGCCGCCGCCAATAACGAGCAAATCAAAGGTTTCCTCACCTAAACTGCGGTAAAGCTGTTCCCTATTTAATGCGCTAAAAGCACCCTGTTTTGCCGTTCCTGTCTGTTTGCTCATCGTCTTCTCCACCTTTTCAGCTAGTTCTTGTCCAATATCCCAATTAAAAAAGGAAAACGAAAAAACCGCAAACACCTTAAGCTGCGCAACATCTAGCGCGATGCAAAAGGTTTCTGCGGTGTCTCCGTTTCTCCGACCGAATATTAACTTGTGCCCACATTATAGCATAACGGGGCCTGCTCGTAAACAGGCTGAAGAGGGGAAGCGCGATGAAAATCCAAACCTTTCACGCAGCAAAGAGCCTTGTTCATCCTGTTATTACACTTCCGAGCAGCTATTTCTAATCGTCAAAGCCGTCGGAATCACGACCTTTTTCGGAATGGATCGCTTCGTGGTCAGACGTTCCGCGAGCAGCTCCACCGCCGTCTCGCCCATATATTCCATATGCACCTTGACCGTCGTCAGCGGCGGCTGGACAAATTCCGAAATTGGAATATCATTGAAACCCACGAGTGACACCGTACCTGGAACCTCAATTCCCGCCTCATGCAGCGCCCGCAATGCGCCTACGGCCATGGAATCATTTTCGATAAAAAAGGCTGACGGCAGCTCCCCGCTCTCAATTGCACGGGACATCTGAACATAGCCATCCTCCGAAAACAAATTTTCACCGGTAAATATATATTGGGGATGAAATATATTTTTACTTATCAAATAGTCACGCAGCGTCATTTCACGTTCATCCCGTACCCGCTTATTATTGACCATATTATGCCCGCCAATGTATCCGATTCGCTGATGACCCAAATCTACAAGATAATCCAGCACTTCTGTAACTGATTTGCGCAAATCAATAATGACAGAATCAAAACGCTGATCATCTGGCGAAGAATCGACGAATACGATTTTGTCCATAGAAGCCGGGAACATATCAAGATCTTCCTTCTCGAAACGTCCAATCGCAATCATGCCGTCCAATTCGCCGACCCATTCGCTATAATACGAGCGTTCCTGACGGAACAGCTTGACGACCTTCATTTGACGCTGAAAGCATTCCCGCTCTACTCCAAGACGTACTGCCATATAATAAGGATCAAGCATCTCTTCCTGATCGGAATACCAGTTCACAATGCCGATCCGCGTTATTTCTTTCGCTGCTGCGCCATTACGCTCGCGCAGCGTTTTATAATTCAGCTCCTGTGCAATTTCGAATACCCGCTTGCGTGTATCGTCTCCAACCGATAGCGAGGGGTCATAATTCAATACCCTTGATACCGTCGCAATGGAGACGTTCGCCAGCTGCGCAATATCTTTAATTGTAGCCACTTCATCATACCCTTTCCTGCCTCAAGATCCAGTGAATGTACATCCGCTGCATCATCAGGCTTTACCGCCACCTAACTAACAGGGATCAATTACAATACTAGCATATGGACTCAGGTCATGCCCGCGAAAAAGCTTAGGCTCCGCCGTATGATTCATAATGAACCACAACTGGCGGTTCCCCTGTTCCCGCGAATAAACTTCCACGCCCTGTTCACTTTCAATATGCCAGATATCCTGTAAAGTTACAATGTCTTTGGATATATGCTCCATTACATCATCATGAACGCCGCAGCCGATATAATAAACCAGCCCTTGTCCGTAACGATTGCGTGTAATAGCAGCTTGTGGGAAAAAGGGATCATCATAGCTGTACATGCTCTCAGCTGTCGTCGGTATGACCATATCGCGCCATACGGTTCCTGTCGATTGCAAGCCTTCAAACTCACCGCTGCCGATCAGACGCACCTCGATACCCTCTGCCAAAGATTCAGAATCCTGTATTTCGACACCGCACATATCCGCCACATAACCCGGAAGCGGCAGCTCGAAATGAATATTGTTATTGCGATCCTTAAGTCCTGTACGGAAGGAGAAAATAACGGTACCGCCTGCCTCCGCAAAACGGCTAAGTCGCTCACCCAGCTGCTGATCAATGATTTGCAGAGCCGGAACCAGCAGCACCTTATAGCTGCTAAAATCCCGCGCTGCCGGAATGACATCTATTCGGGCATTACGATTATAGAAGGGTGTATACAAGCGAAGCAGCTCATTCGTAAAATCAAACGCTGCGCTTTGCCTTTGCGAGCGCCACGACCACACATTATCATAGTCATAAAGCACCGCTACATCCGATTGAATTTCTGCTTGGAGTGCATCCGCATAAGGAGCGATTTCCTCGAATACCGCCTTTGCCTCATCGAATTTACGGCCATAACGACCATCGTGATCGACGATGCCGTAACAGAACTGCTCGGCACCGCGCGTCATGCCGCGCCAGCAAAAATACAGCATGTTTGTGCAGCCATGCGCAAACGCTTGAAACGACCACATTTTCGCCTGATTAGGCTTCGGCAAATAGCCAATGACATCGTGACCCTGCATGCCCATCAGCTGCTCGACGATCCAGAAGTTTTGTCCCTTTAGCCCGCGGTTAAAATCATGCCCGAGAGCAATCGCCGCTGGCGTAATCGGCTCTGTCAGTCCACCCCAAACCGGATAATTGTCGTACGATACAAAATCCATCGTTTTCACATTTTCCTCATGATCGAACCATTTGCCGAAGAAGCCGCCAGACACATTTGTCGTTACCTGCTGGTGCTCTCCCTTAAGCTTGTGAACGATGGCCGTCATTTCCTGAGCATAACGATTGAGTGAATCCGAACGGAAGCGCGCCCAATCGAGCTGCAAGGAAGGATTATGCGTCGTGATTGTTTTGACGGGCATTGGAATTTCAGTAAAATCGTTATACGTCTGCCCCCAGAAAATCGTGCCGTACGTTTCATTAAGCACAGCAATATCGCCGTATTTGTCAGCCAAATAAAGCTGGAAGCTCTGATGGCACTGCGCACAGTAGCACATATCGCTGCCCTCATGGCCGAATTCATTATCTACCTGCCAGACGACAATGTCCGGCTCGCTGCTGTAATGCTCCACCAGCTTGCGCGTAATACGTCCGCTATACGCACGGTATTCCTTTGAGTTGTAGCAGTATTGGCGGCGTCCGCCAAAAGCACGGACTTGACCATTTTCATCCTCAGACAAAATCGTCGGATATTTATGCGCGAGCCAAGCCGGAAAGGTAGCCGTTGGCGTGCCAAACATGACCTTCAGACCCTTCGACTTGATCCGCGCCAGCGCTTTATCGTAGAAGGAGAAGTCAAAAACGCCGTCCTGCTTCTCCATGCCATGCCAGCCGAACTCGCCAATACGCACCATATTGGCGCCCAAGCTGATAATGCCGGACAAGTCCGACTCCATCAGCTCCTCAGGCCAATATTCAGGATAATAATCTACCCCGACAAACATATTAAGTTCCTCCTAACGAAAGTAAGGCTCTAGCTGTCTATTCCTTGACGGAGCTTCCGAGCATCCCTTGAATGAAGTATTTTTGCAGCATTAAGAAGAAGAGAATGATCGGGAAGGTCGCGAGCGTCACCCCTGCCATAACTTGACCGTAATCAATACGCGACAAGCCGAACAGGCTTGATAGCGCGACAGGCATCGTATACATATCCTCAGAGGTTGCAGAAATGAGCGGCCAGAGGAAATTGTTCCACTGGTACATGAACAAATAAATCGCTGTTGCCGCTAGCGCAGGCTTGGAAGACGGCAAAATGATTTTAGTGAAAAGCCCCCACTCGCTCACACCATCAATTCGTCCAGCTTCCATCATAGCGTTCGGGACAGCCATCATGTTCTGACGCATCAGAAAAATCGCAAATGGATAGGCAATGTTTGGCAAAATCAATGCTTTGTAGGTGCCCAGCCAGCCCCAGGCCGCCATCATTTTGAACACCGGAATGACAATCGCATGGTAAGGAATCATCATCGAAAGCAGAAATATACCGAAAATGACCGTCTTGCCTTTGAAATTAAACTTTGCGAATACATAACCGGCCATCGTGGAGACGACAAGTGCCAGTATGGTATAAACGATCGTAACAAACAAGGAGTTGAACATAACCCGACCAATGCCGATCGATTCGTTCAAATTCCGAATATTTTCGAACAATTGGTTTCCAGGCAAGAGAACAGGAGGTTTAGCAAAAATTTTACCGCTCTCATTCGTGCCTCCAATAATCGCCCAATAGAAGGGGAATAAGGAGATAAAGGAGCCAATAAGCAAAATCAGAGTTGTTATAGAGACGCGTACGCGTTTGGCTACCATTTACTCATCCCCCGTTACTTTAAATTGAATGTAGCTGAGAATGCCGATCAAAATAACGATGACATAAGCAAGCGTTGACGCATAACCAAAGTTGAAATAACGGAAGCCCGTCTGGTACAAATACATGCCGATTGTAATCGTCGCATCACTTGGACCACCTTTAGTAAGGGTATAAGGCTCCTCGAACAATTGCAGCGTACCGATTGTCGACAAAATGGCCGTGAACAAAATAATCGGCTTCAGCTGTGGAATCGTAATGTTGAAAAACTGACGTACGCGGGTAGCGCCGTCGATGCTTGCTGCTTCATAGAGGGATTCCGATACGTTTTGCAAGCCTGCCAAATAAATAACCATATTGTAGCCCGTCCATCTCCAGGTCATAGCGATAATGAGCGATACCTTCGCCCAAACGGGATGGGACAGCCAAGGAATCGGATCAATGCCTACTGCTCCAAGCAGTTGGTTCAAAATTCCGTCATTCATTAGAATGATCGAAAAAATGATTGATGCTGCGATAAGGGACGTTACTGCCGGCATGAAAAAAGCCACTCTGAACAGCGCCTTGAAGCGCTTAAGGGAATTAAGCAGCGTCGCAAGCAGCAGGGATGTAAACAGCATGAGCGGCACTTGAACGATCAAAATAATAAATGTGTTTAGCAACGCTTTGCCAAATATTTTATCGCTGAACAGCTTAGCGTAATTGTCGAGACCAGTAAATACAAGTTCTCCGCTTACGCTGGTCTGGAAGCTCAGCAATAGCGAATAAACGATTGGGTAGCCCATAAATATCGCGAATAGCACGAGTGCCGGGGTAAGAAACAAATACGGAACAAATGCTTTTGTTCTCATACTCACCCTTCTTTCTATGTTGGATTTTATGAGCCGATGGTGATAAAGAGTCTGCGCTGCGTGAAAAGCTTGGCCTCCGATCGCCATTACCCTTGAATTTCTCCGAATTCATTTCCTAAAGGGGGAAATTCAAGGGTAAAAGCGAACGCTATCGCTTCTCCAGCACAAGCTTTTCACTCCGCGCAGGCTTTCCACCATCGGTTCATTTTGTAGGCAGTTGAAAAACAGGGGATAACTTCCCTGTTTTTTTATATTTTCAAAATAAGGGAATAAGGACCTAAGAACATAAGTGCATAAGAGAATAAGAGATCCAGGCGTAAGCACTGAATCTCTTATCGGACTGCTATTTACTGCTTATTTAGTTCGTCATTTGCATGCTTCATTTAAACCAGATCATGCAGCCGGCTAAGCGCCGAGGCTAAAAATTAACCGCCGTTCACTTCGCGGCTTGTGCGGTCTTTCAGACGTGCCGCCGCTTCTTTCAAAGCATCAGCCGGAGCTTTTCCGTTGAATACGTCCGATTGTGCTTTTACCGATTCATCAAGGGCCACGGAATAATCTTTCGTGTAGTAAGGTGTTGGTACGGAATTCATTTCTTGCGCGAACAGCATCCAGATGTTTTGGTTGCTGAAAAACTCAACGCCCGTTGTGAAAACATCTTCGTTATAAACGCTAGTCAGCGATGGGAACAAGCCGTATTTCTCCATAGCTACTTTTTGAACGTCAGGTGTCAAAGAGAAGTATTCCATGAAGCTGTAAGCTGCATCTACATTTTTGCTAGTGGAAGTCAAAGCCCAGCTGCTTCCGCCAAGGTTAGCTGCGCGGTTGCCGCCTTTTTCAAAGGCTGGAACTTGGAATACGCCCCATTTGCCGCTCAAATCCTTCGCTTGATCAGAAATTGTACCTGTGTACCATGCGCCAAAAGCAATGGAAGCGATCGAACCGTCAACCGTTGCGGAAACGGTGCCATCCCAGCCGTTAACGTCCTTGATCAGGCCAGCATCGTCGAATTGCTTTAAGGTTTCCAATGCTTTGACATATTTCGGGTTGTTGAAGTCAATATTGCCGTCTTTGTCAAAATAGAAGGCGCCTTGCTCATTAAGCATAATACGAAGCGTTGCATCATCTTTGAATTTATCTACAGGGAACAGCTGTGCACCTGTTTTTTCTTTAATCAGCTTACCTGCTGCGAGGTAGTCATCCCAAGTTTCAATTTTGGAAGCATCCACGCCCGCTTTCTCAAACAGATCCGTGCGATAGAATATGCCAGTTGGACCCGCATCAAAAGGGAAGGCATAGCTTGCGCCATCTTTTTTCGTCAGCTCTTGCTTGAACGTCGGGAACTCGGAAAGCTTCTCATCAAAGCCCTTTTCCGAAAGGTTCACGAAGCCTTTAGGGAAAGCGTCCAGATATCCTTGCAGCCTGTCATCTTCCACAAGCACGATATCAGGAAGGCCAGCGCCGCCAGCTGCGAGGCCAGTGGACAACTTGTCATATACATCAAGGCGACCAATGTCTTGAACCTCAAGCTCCACATTCGGGTGATCCTTCTGATAAGAAGTAACCGCTTCATTTAGAGCGCCTACATTTACATTCCAAGCCCAAGCTGTCAATTTCACTTTTTCACTGCTAGCCGTGCTGGCAGGACTTGCATTGCCTGCTGTACCAGTGTTGCCTGTGTTGCCTGTTCCGCTGTTGGTGCCGCATGCTGCAAGCACGGTTGACAACAAAAGCAAAGTAGCCGCTGATTTAAAAGATTTCTTCATGTGTAATTCCCCCTCAGAAATATTGTGCCTGTATTTTTGTGCATGAACGAAATCGATGCGGTTTGCATCCTTTCATCCTGAGGCAAGCTTTCTTTTTCTGAAACCGCTTGCATTGCCTGAGTAAAATATTATTACGTTTTTTACTTAAAGTCAACTTAAAATTTTACTTGTTTTTTAACTTGTTTTTATTGGTTATTTACCTCATTTTCATATTTATCGCGCCCAAAACAAACAAATATAAAGATATTTTCGAAAAATAGGCTATACTGAACAGAGTAAAAGCCTATACATTTCATAAATGGGAAGGAAGCTGCACAATGGCGAAGCTCACGACTTATTTTTTCTCAGAGGATGCTAAAGCACAGGCTGATTTTTATATTCAGTCGCTTGGAGGGGAAATAATCTCCATGATGAAATTCGGGGATTTACCGGATACGCAAGAGGATGTAAAGGACAGAATTCTTCATTTGGAGATGAAGGCCGCCGGTGTTAGCTTCATGCTATGCGATGCCGTGAACCAGACGCTGACCCATGGAAATGCCATTAATTTAAGCTTGGAATTCGAAGGCGAAGCGGAAGCACATGACGCATTCAATAAACTGTCAGAGGGCGGAACGGTGAAAAAAGAGCTGAGTCCGGAATTTTGGGGCTCGCTGTTCGGACAGCTGGAAGATAAATTCGGCATCCAGTGGATGATTACGACTGCTGCGAAGACAAGCGCGGTTTAGCTCCTTAGCTCTACTTTAAGCACAAAAATTTAATGATAAAAAAAGCAAGCCCCTCTCACTTAATGAGAAAGGGGCTTGCTTTAATGTTATTTTTTCGGATAAATTATTTCTTCTTATATCCTTCATCCACCAAATCAAGACGTCCTGTCTCTGGATCGATAACGAAGCCATGCACAGGAATATGGGCAGGCATCAGCGGGTGGTTGCGAATAATGCCGATGCTGTCCATAACGCCTTCCTCCACCTTGTCGAATCCCTTCAAGAAACGGTCCATCTTAATGCCGGAGCTCTCCAGCGTATCGATAACGACTTCTGAAATGCCGTTTTCCTTGAATTTATTGACCATGCCCTGCGTATCCAAATTGTTCATGCCACAGCCGTGATGCCCGATAACGAGCACTTCCTCTACACCCAGCTCATAGACAGCGACTAGTATACTGCGCATCGCACTGCCGAACGGCTGAGTCAAAATCGCACCTGCGTTTTTAATGATTTTGGCATCGCCATTACGCAAATTCAGCGCTTGCGGCAGCAGCTCAACAAGACGAGTATCCATACACGTCAAAATCGCTACCTTTTTCGCCGGAAACTTGTCCGTCAAAAACTGTTCATAACGCTTTTCCTCAACAAATTTCTCATTATATGACAATAAATCATTTACAATACTCATCCTTCATCTCCCTCTCTGCTATTGCTAGATAAGTTGAACGATTGATTAGCATGAGCGCGCTGGTCGCCACTGCGAAAAAGGTTGGACTTCCGGCCGCTGTTGTTTTCTTATTTCTTTCATTATCCCTCTTTGAGGTTGAAATAAGAAAACAAAGGCGGACGCTATCGCTCTCTCCAGTTCCAACCTTTCTCTCCGTTTCTCCCTTGCCCTATCGCTTTCTTCCGTTCAAATTATATAGATATACCTCGTATATCATATATAAAGGCCTATTCATATAAAAAAGGAAGAGCCGCAGCTCTCCCTTCATTATCCTTCCTGTACAGCTCATGCCATCTACGTAAGCTTAGCTAACACAGGATCAGAAAAGCTAAACTTACTTTAGCATAAGTCGCATTATCTGGGCAATAGCAAGAATTAGGCTACAGCTCTACCATCGCTTTAATGACTTTCGACTCCGGTTTCAGCCACTCGTCGAACACGCCAATCAAACCTTCAAAGGACGAACGATGCGTAATTAACCGGTCTACGTTAACACTGCCGCTGGCTACAGCTTCAATCACGATGTCAAAATCCTCACGGGTTGCATTACGGCTGCCCATCAGCGTCAGCTCACGTTTATGAAATTCTGGATCATGAAAGGCAATGTCCGCTTTCACGAGTCCAACATAGACCAGCTTGCCGCCATGCGCTGTCAGGCCGAAGGCATCCGTCATAGAACGGGCATTGCCCGTTGCGTCAAATACGACGGTTGGAAAGTCTCCCTCTGTCAGCTCGGCGATCCGCTCTTTCGGCTGCTGCAAAGCATGAACCGTTTCATCAACCTCAGCCCATTCCTTGCAAAAAGCAAGCCGCTCCTCATTAATATCCATCGCAATGACCCTTGCTCCCCGATGCTTGGCGAACGCCATAACGCCAAGCCCTATCGGCCCTGCTCCGATGACGAGCACGGTCTCGCCCGCTTCAAGCTCCGCACGGCGCACGGCATGGGCGCCGATGCTAAGCGGCTCCAGCATGGCCGCCATATCCAGCGTCAAGCCATCCGTCTTGATCAGATGGGTGGCAGGAACCGCAATCAACTCGCGCATGCCGCCATCCTTATGAACGCCCAGCACCTGCATGGCGGTACAGCAATTTGTTTTGCCGCGCCTGCATGCGATGCAAGTACCACAGTGCATATAAGGAATGACACTAACCTGATCGCCTGGCTCAAGCCCAGTCACCTTTTCGCCAACTGCTTCTACAATTGCCGCCAGCTCATGGCCGAGAACGCGAGGATATTGGAAAAAAGGCTGGTTCCCTTTATAAGCATGCATATCTGTCCCGCAAATGCCGATGCGGCGGATGCGAATAATAGCATCCCCTGGGCCAGCCGCTACTGCCCCTTCAGCGCCGCCGTCAAAAGCAGGCTGCTCCTGCTCCGTCAGCTTGAGACTGTCTGGCTGCTCGCACACAATGGCTTTCATGATGTCGCGCTCCTTTGCCCAGCGCCGCCGCTGATGTGCTCATTATATTCCGGCAAGCCGCTGATCCAGCTTACATCTGCAACGGGTGCCAGCAATTGAAGCACTTCCTTAAGCAGCCGCTCGTCCATAGGCTCCTCTATCCATGCCGCATTGCGGCGGATATTTTCCGGATTCGCTGTGCTAACCAGCGTCGTCGGAATTTGCTCATTCGCTACGGCAAACTGCATCGCCAGCTTCGCAATATCTGTCCCTTGCGCTGCACAATGCTCGGCAGCACGCAGACAGGCGGCCTTCAGCTCAGCGCTTGCCGGATGCCAGTCCGGCGTTCCTCTTGTGCCAAGCAGGCCCATCGACAACGGTGATGCGCTCACCAAACCGACATTGTACTGCTCAATGAGCGGCAGCAGGCCCAGCAGCGACGTATCATTTAATGAATAATGGCAATAGGATAAAATAACATCGACTTCCGTATGCGGCAGCCATTTTTCGAATAGCTGCAGAGGCAAGCCGGAAATGCCATAGTGACGGATTTTACCCTGCTCCTTGAGCTTTTGCAGCGCTGGAATTCCCTGTGCTGCATGCTCAGGCGAAACAAACTCAATATCGTGAAGGAACATAAAATCAACGTAATCCGTGTTAAGCCGCTGCAAGCTTTCTTCAAGGGAACTCATAATTCGGCTCTCGGAAAAATCAAAGCTGTCCACGCCATATCGGCCCGCTTTAGTCGAGAGCAGAAACTGATCTCGCGGCAGCTCCTTAATCGCCTTGCCGAGCACCGTCTCCGCCTTCGTCATTCCATAATAAGGCGAGACGTCGATATAGTTGATTCCTGCATCCAAGGCGCTATGAACGGTGCGAATCGCTTCTTCCTCATTCGTTTCCCTGAATACAGAACCGAGGGAAGACGCGCCGAAGCTGAGCACCGATACATCCAGTCCGGTTTTTCCTAGTTGTCGATATTTCATCCTTTTCCCTCCGATTACAAAATAACGCCGTCTTTGAAAATGGCAATTTCCTTAAAGCCATTGCGTTCATTATTCGTCTTCGCTTCGCCAGAAGCGAGCGCCAGCAATTGATCCCACAGCTCATCGGTCAGCTCGTTCATCGTCTTGCCTTCGAGCAGTTGTCCCGCGTTGAAATCGATCCAATTTTTTTTGCGACCTGCCAGCTCGCTGTTCGTAGCGATCTTCACCGTTGGCACCGGGCCGCCGAATGGCGTTCCCCGACCTGTCGTGAACAGCACGATATGTGCGCCGCCAGCAGACAATGCCGTTACCGATACGAGATCATTGCCCGGCGCTTCCAGCAAGTTCAGGCCAGTATGCGTAATCCGCTCGCCATAAGGAACAACGTCCTTCACCAAAGCGTGACCGCCCTTTTGCGTGCAGCCGAGCGACTTCTCCTCCAAAGTACTGATGCCGCCAGCCTTGTTGCCCGGCGAAGGATTTTCATAAATTTCCTGATCATGACGAATAAAATATTGCTTAAAATCATTAATCAAATGCACGATTTTTCCAAAAACCTGCTCATTGTCTGCGCGATTCATCAATATCGTTTCGGCGCCGAACATTTCTGGCACCTCGGTCAGAATCGCTGTGCCGCCCGCTTCAATTAAGCGATCCGAAACCGTTCCAACAAGCGGATTGGCGGTAATGCCGGACAAGCCGTCCGAGCCGCCGCATTTCAGCCCCAGCTTGAGCTTCGCAACCGGTACCGGCTCCCGCTTGAAGCGCTCTGCGAATTCGACGAGAGCGTCGATTTCCTCAAGCGCAGCCTCCAGCTCGTCTTCAACCTCCTGCGACTTAATAAACTTGACGCGCTCCGGATTGTAGTCGCCAATCGCCTGCTTAAACAGGTCGATCTGATTATTTTCACAGCCGAGCCCCATTACGAGCACGCCTGCCGCATTCGGATGGTTCACAAGCGAAGCGAGCAGCTTCTGCGTGTGCTGAAGATCGTCGCCAAGCTGCGAGCAGCCGAACGGATGGGCAAAATGATAAACGCCATCGACGCGTCCCGCATACAGCGCATCAGCCCGCCGAGCTACGATTTCACAGGTTTTGTTAATGCAGCCGACCGTATTAATAATCCAAATTTCATTGCGGATGCCAACCTCGCCGCCATCCCGCACATAGCCTTGAAACGTCTGGTTGGCACGATTCGCCGAGCTCGCAGCTGGCGCTGCTGATTCCTCGCGCCCCTTAGCCGGGTCATACGAATATTCCAGAAAGCCTTTCAGCCCGGTTCCAATATTATGCGTATGCACCCAGCTGCCTGCCGGAATATCCGACTTGGCGATGCCGATGGAATAGCCAAACTTGAGCACATGCGCGTCCTGCGGAATTGGCGTCGAAGCAATTTTATGCCCTTTGGGCACATCCTCGAGCAGTTCCAGCTCCCTGCCATTTTCAAGCGTCAGCTTATCCCCTTGGGAAAGCGGCGTAAGCGCAATAACGACCTGATCCTTCTCATTAAGCCGAACCCAGTTATTCATGCGCACCACGCTCCAGTTCCTCTAACTGCGAAGCTACCGCTTCCACCAAGCCTGGTACTGCCTGCAAGTCGCGTCCCCATAGCTCGGTTAATGCCAGCAGCCGCTCTGCTTGCGCTTGTGCCGAGCCCGCTGCTGCTGCGCCTTGATCCGTTCCTTCCGAAGCCCACGCCGCTGCAAGCGCCGCTAATGCTCCAGCATCGTCGCGTACGGCATACACATTGCCGAGCAAATCCGTACCTGTATATGCGCCTGCTCCATCGCTCTCTACTTTATAGTAGCGCAGCAATCCGGCAAAAGCGCGCACCAGCCGTGCTGGCACTGGCTGGCCGCGATCTGCGTAATCCAGCAGCGATGGCAGCAGTCTAACCTTGAACTTGCTGATGCTGTTCATCGCAATATCTGCAAGCCGGTGGCGAATGAACGGATTGAGAAAGCGCTCATAGACCGCAGCGGCATAATCTTTAAGCTCGCCCTCGGGCAGTGGCAGTGCCGGAATAATCTCCTTCTCTACGGCTTCACGAACGTAGGGGCCAAACTCCGCATGCTCCATCACCTCGCGCACCTGCTCCAGCCCATGGACGAGCGCAAGCGGCGTCATCAGCGTATGGGCGCCATTCAGTATCCGCACCTTCCGCAGCTGAAATGGCTTCAAATCCTCCACAAAATGTACGTTTAGCCCTGCTCGGCGCAGCGGCAGCTGCTCATCCAGCTCCGGCTCAGCCTCAATCGCCCAAAAATGATACGGCTCAGCTGTCGTCAGCATCGGGTCCTCATAGCCCCACTCCGCAAACCATTGCTGCGCCTGCTGCTCATCAGGATAGCCCGTCACGATTCGGTCTACGAGCGAGTTCAAGAAGCGGTTATCCTGCTCCACCCAGTCTTTAAATGCCTGCGGAAAGCCCCAATCCTCGCTATAGCGCAGCACACAAGCTTTCAGTTCGTCGCCATTGCGTTCCAGCAGCTCGCAAGGCAGGCAGGTCAACCCGCTGTCCGCAGCGCCTTCGAATGCGAGAAAACGGCGATACAGCAAATAAGCAAGCTTGCCCGGGTAAGACTGAATCGGCTGGCCTTCCAGCAGCGGCTCCGGCCTGTAGGCAAGTCCCGCCTCTGTCGTGTTGGAAATGACGAAACGCAAATCCTTGCTTTCCGCAAGCTTCACTAGCGACTCCCATTCCGAATAGGGATCAAATGCCTTTGCAAAAACGGTGACAACTTCCTTGCGCTCAACAGCCGCACCATTTTCCAATCCTCGAATGACTAGCGTATAAAGGCCGTCCTGCTTGGCCAAAGCGTCAATTTTCGGCTTGCCGCCTGGACGCGGCTGCGTCACCGCGACTCCGCCGCCGAACAGGCCCTGCTTATGGCATTCCTGAAGCATCCAATCCGCAAAGCCGCGCAAAAAGTTGCCTTCGCCGATTTGCAGCACCGTTATTTTGCCTGCTTGAACCGCCTCATAGCGTTCATGGTCTTCCTGTCCCAAAAGCGTCTTATTTAACTGGCTCATAGTTTATAAAACTCCTTTGCATTTAGTCCGAACAGCTTGCTTCGCTCCGCATCTCCCCACGAGGCTGGCAGCGCCTGCTCCAGCACATCCACAACCTCATCATAGCCCGCCGCCAGCAGGCAAACCGGCCAATCACTGCCGAACATGACTCGGTCCGGTCCGAAAGCCTCCAGCACATGGCGAATATACGCGATAAAATGCTCTGGCCGCCAGCTGTCGTGGCTCGCCTCTGTGACCATTCCCGACAGCTTGCAATACAGCTTCGGATAACGCGCCAGCTCCGTCAGCTGGCTGCGCCAAGGGTCAAGCTCGCCCGCCGCGATCCGCGGCTTCGCCAAATGATCAATAACACCGCGCAAATTCGGCACCTGCTTCATAACCTGAACGAGCGAATCAAGCTGATGCGAGGTGAGGAGCAGGTCAATAGGCGTATCCCGCTGCTCATACTCCTTCAGCGCCTCAACGAACGTCTGCTGTAAAATTACATTCGCATTCTGCAGCTCTTGAATCATCACGCGGAACCCCACGAACCGCTGATGACGTTCAAATCGTGCAAAGTGGCTTAAATGCTCGGGATCGAACAAATCGAGAAAGCCGACAACCCCCGCAATCGACTCCGTGCGGTCGCTTAAGGCGAGTAAATAATCGGTCTCTGCCAGTGTTGGAGCGGCTTGCACCGCAATTGTATGGCTAATGCCATGCCGATTCAGGCTCGGCTGCAAATGCTCCGGCCCATAATCGCGGTAAAGCACGGGAACCTCTGCTGTAATCCAGCCGTAATCGCCCCGCTCAATTGCCCAATAATGCTGATGCGCATCAATCCTCATCGTTACTGCCCCCTATAAAACGATATTTTCACACAAGGTGAAACGGCTTTTGCTGTCCTTTGGCGGCGCAGCGCGTTTCAGTCCGAGAAATATAGAGAAAGGATGGCGAAATCATATCCTTTCCTATATTTTAATATAAACGTGTAATTGTTAACGTTTTCAAAGCAGCATCCGCTCTAATGCCGAAACCTGCGCCCACTGCTGTTTATTCCTTTGCTCTTATTATAAATGCCAATAATGATATTAAAAATAACGTATTCCTGCATATTTGTACTGTATTTTGATTTTTGCTATGCTGGACTATAGAAACATAACGCGCTTGGCCTAGACTGGCGCAAGGAGGAGTCGTTTCGCTTATGAAGCCTTTTCGCAAGCCGTTCGAGGTTGGCAGCTCATTCCCTTTCGATTTCGTCTACCGTGACCGCAAGCATTGGCAGACGGAGCTGCCTGATCATCTGCATGACTGGTATGAGCTCGTCTACATTTATGAGGGCAAGGGCACTTTTTTTATCGACCAAACCTTTTACGATATGAAGCCTGGCGATTTATTCATTATCCCGGGCAATACGATACATCGCTCGTTTCCCGACAAGGAGGAGCCGGTGACGTCGACGGCGATTTTCTTCAGCACCTTATTCGTCCAAACCGCGTCGTTCGGGGACAGCTTCTCTTATTTGCGCTGCTTCGACCATGCCAAAAAGCATAAACGCTACAAATTTGAGCCGACTATGCAGGAGCAGCTTAAGCTGGAGCGGCTCATTGATGAGCTAGAGCTTGAGCTCCGTGAGCAGCAGCCCGGCTATCGGCAGGCGATATTGCTGCAGCTGGAGCATATATTGCTGCTGATGAACCGCCGGATTATTGCGAGCAGCCGCGAATATGCCAAGGCGGATAGCCCGTTGATCGGCCCGCTATGGATGCGGAACATCCTTCACTATATCGATGAGCATCCCGAGAGCCCGCTCGGCTTGTCCGTATTGGCGCAAATGGCGGCGGTCACGCCGGCCCATTTTTCCCGCGTGTTTAAGCAGCTCACCGGCATGAATGTCACCGACTATGTGACGGCGAAGCGCATTATTCGCGCCAAGGAGCTGCTGCTGGCAAGCGACGAGAACGTTCGGCTCATTGCCGAAGCCTGCGGCTTTGAGAGCTTGCCCCATTTTCACCGCATGTTTAAAAAAGTAACTGGGCAAACGCCGGCCGCTTATAAAAAAGCGACGCCAGCCGATCAAGCGTAAACGGCTGGCGCCAGCCTCTGGTGGCAAAGCTTTCGTTTTGAGGGTGAAATATAAGCCCATTATAGGGGGAAGCCGCAAGTAAGCGGTTTTCCTCTTTTTTTACCAAATTTATAATTGACAGGGGTGAAAGGTGAATGCTATATTACATTTCGCACTCTAATACTTAGTAAATAGGTAGGAATTATATATTATTCTTATTCGTCATAGCAGAAGGGATGTTGGCAATGGACAACAATTTAGTATCCGCTTTTCAGAACAACTGGCTTACGCTGCTCATATCGGCAGTCATTCTCACCGTGCTTTATTATTTGGCGAAGAAACGCGTAGGCTTCGGCACGAGGGTGCTGCTGGCGCTTGGCCTTGGACTTGTCGCCGAAGAAGCCTGATGCCGTTCAGCCCGTTAAAGCGCTGTTCGCCTCGCTCACCGAGGTGCTGCATCAGGTCGTCAAATTCGTGCTTCGCTTCACGCCATACGGTGTTTATGCGCTAATCGCCGTAATGGCTGCCAGATATGGCCTTGAAACATTGAAGCCGCTCGGCATGCTCATTATCGTCACCTACATTGCGTTGATTTTGCATTTCGTGCTCGTATTTGGCGGACTGATCTCCTTCGTTGCCAAGCTGAATCCGCTGCGTTTTTTCAAAAAGGCGTATCCGACGATTGCAGTTGCATTCACGACGCGCAGCAGCTATGCGACCTTGCCAATCAATCTGGAGGTCATTACGAAGCGGCTCGGCGTATCGCCTAAAGTTGCCAGCTTCGTCGCTCCGCTCGGCGCCACGATGAACTTTAACGGCTGTGGCGGCGTATGGCCGGCTGTGGCGGCGTATGGCCGGCTGTGGTCGCCGTATTCGTTTCGCATATTTATGGCATTCCGCTCGGCGTTACCGAATATATCCTAATTGTGCTCGTCAGTGTCATTTCATCGATCGGCGTTGCTGGCGTGCCAGGCCCTGCTTCCATCTCGACAACGGTCGTGCTCACTGCCGTTGGCCTGCCGCTGGAGGGACTTGCACTTGTTGTCGCTGTCGAATCGCTTATTGATATGGGCCGCACAGCCGTCAATGCAACGGGAACGACGGTCACTTCGGTGCTCGTCGCCCAAGCCGAAGGCGAGCTGGATCGCGATGTGTTTAACAGCAACGATAATGATGAGCTTGAACTAAGCCCCGCTTAATGCGCCTATGAAAAATAGCCCCGTACGATCATGAAGCTTGCCTTCATAATCATGCGGGGCTATTGGCTTTTACTCCAGTGATCGAAACTATCCGCTCAATGGTTTAAGCAACAAAATAACGGCAGAGGCATTCCCGGCATTAGACGGAAACAGCTCTGCCGTTATTCAAGCATCAGCTTAGCTGTTCTGCGCCAAGCCCGATTTTTTTGAGCAGCTGGATCAGCAGCTCTTTCTCCGAATCATCAATGAAGGACATGCTGCGTGAAATCATCTCCGCATGCTTAGGAAAAATTTCATTAAACAGCTGCGTGCCCGATTCGGTAAGCGCGGCATTGGAAGCCCTTCGATCGGTCGGACTGGGATGCCGCTTGACGTATCCTTTTTTCTCCAGCTTGTCTACGACATAAGTGATGCTTCCGGTTGGAATGGAGAAGGTTTCGCTGATTTTCGTAATCGGCTGTGGCCCCTTGCTGTATAATAGCTCAAGAATAATGAATTGCTCCGGCTCAACGCCATGGCTTGCGATGTCTTTTTTGACATTTCCAAATACAGCCATAGAAGCTTTGCTCCAAACACGGAACAGCCGCAAGTCCAGCTCGGTGCGCTCATCGGCTTGATACATATATACCCAACCTCCTTTCCCGTCTAAAATAAACCCGTTATAGCGGTTTGTTGTACAGCGGATAATCTACCTCGGCCGGAACGTCAATCATGATGAAACGCAGCAACGCCTGACCTTGATTACTGATCCGAATTTCTCCGCCATCCTTTGACTGTACCACTATAAAATCTTTATTTGCAAATGAAATCTCCTGCTCGCCTGCAAGCATGCCATCCCCTCTGATCGCCAAAATGCCCGCAATGCGGCTTCGTCCCAGCGAATAACTGTACGTATGCGATGCTCCGGCTTCCAGTTCCACCTCGACCATTGCAGCATCGGCTACGAGCTCAATTGGCGATTGCCCGCCCAAAATCGTTTTAACCGATACCCCGTTCTCTGATGTACGAGGAAATTGCTCATGCGTATATTTCGCATATACCGGCTCTCGTTTCACCGCCTTGCTTAGATGCGGCTCCAGCCAAATTTGGAACAGCTCTGCCGGACCGTCCGAGCCTTCTGCATGCCACATCCCGGAGCCGGTCTGCATCACTTGAACGCCGCCTTCACTCACGACGCTTTGTGTGCCAAGCGAGTCCCGATGGGAGCTCTTGCCTCCCAGCACATACGTTAAAATTTCAAAGCCCTTATGCGGATGCTCGCCAATTTCGCCCGCTTCCTCAATATGAGCCCATGCCCAATAAAACAAAGGGCCAAGCCGGTTAAAAATAGAGCCCTCGCCAGAAAAGCCGATTGGCTTCTGCTCTTTTATTTTGCCACCGTCAAATTCGCCTTTGCCCTGCTCGTCTGGACTTACAACCCGAATTTTCATTTGAATGCATCTCCTTTATAAGAATGAAAATGTAATAGCGAGAACGAATCGGTTACGCCCATTACATGATTAGCCCGCCAATGCGCTCCAGTTGAGCAGCAATACGACCAAACCAAGCACTAGCAATACGAGCGGCATGCCGATTTTCGAGCCCGGGTCTTTGACCTTAAGGTGTGTCGCGACAGCCCCTGCCATAATAACCACGATAATCAGGCCGCCCCAAGCAGCTAGACTGCTGTACCAAATACCCGCCACAACAAGAGCCGCCGCTGCAATTTCAGCCAAGCCTGTGAACAGTCGAACACCAGAAGGCAAGCCGTAACGCTTAAACTCATCGACCATTTGCTTCGAGCCCAGCTTCATAAAACCAAACATTAGAAAACCCAGTCCCAACAACACTTGAATGACAATAGCTACGATACTCATTTTAATTCCCCCACTAGTTGTTTTTTATTCTTAAATTATTTAATCTAATATTAGAATATAATTACTCTAACATTAGAGTAAATGATTGTCAAGGGGCTTTGAAAAAGAAAGTAGCTGTCGCATATTAGGCTGTTTAAGCAAAGATAAGCCAGCCAGATTAGATGCAGATCAGATGCAGATCAGGTCTGGATCAAATTTGGATCAGATTTAGATCAGATCTAGATCAGATTTAGATCAGATCTAAATTTGATCTGGATAAAAGGCAGCGTCAAATATACCCCCTCTCCTACCGGCAATGATCCCCTCATGAATTTGAGCCTACGTAATGAAGTATAGCTTCATGCTTTTTGTTTCAGGGATTTGCTTACCGTACAAAAATAGATTTGCTGGACACAGCAGCCGCTATTTCATCAGAATCTGGGACTACGGCACTTGGCTGCAAACCACAGAGCCTCTATTCGTCAGAATCTGGGACTACGGCACTTGGCTGCAAACCACGGAGCATCTATTTGTTAGAATCACGGATTACGGCACTGGCTGCGAAACCAGGAGCATCTATTCGTCAGAATCACGGATTATGGCACTAGCTGCGAACCCAGGAACTTCTATTCGTCAGAATCACGGATTATGGCACTGGCTGCGGACTCAGGAGACGCTATTTCCATAGAATCATAGATTTTGACATAGGCCGCGGACTCAGGAGACGCTAATGCGCTGCAAATCGCTACTTTGACGGGAGAATGTGGGCAATAACGGATCTCCTGTCCGCTTACGGCCTGAAATCAGATCAAAAGCCAAATTAACGGAACCTCAGTCCATCAAAAAAGGAGGACGTTCCGAACTTCGAGGTCTCGGCAACCATCGCATGCTGCGGTTCCTTAAGCCTTGAATCGTCAAAGGTGATTCGCCTCAATCAAATACGAGTTAAGCAAGTTACAGCATGCGAGTCCTTTTTTTTCATACTCTAGAACGATTTCCTTCCATAAATTTGATATATTAATGCTGAATCCAGCTAATTATATGAGGAATAGGCGGGGTGAACCAAGATGAAAATGAAGATGAAGCTGTATCATTATTACGATGAATCTACTGGCCCATTTCGCAATTTATCCGCTCTAGAACCGCAGGAGGCTGAAAAGGTTCTTCAACAAATTCGATCTCAGCAAAGGGGATTTGCAAGTAAACGTTCCAAGGATTACATGAACATTAGGCGTCAACTTGAATGGAAGGCAAGAGAATTATTCGTAGTTAAGGGAGGCAGGCCTTTGCAAAACTTTCCTCACTACATGACTCTTGGAGAGTGCCCCTGGCTTCTGGATTGGTATCCACAAGGCAAAGTGATTCCCTTTTCCATGTCTGACTTTGAACCTGATATCCTTAGCTTTACATATGGCGATTTATTTCCTGCAATGAGATACAACGACGGAAAGCCCTATCGCGGTCAAGTCTATACGCTCAGTGAGATTGCCGATATCCTAACCAAATACGATCTGCCCCAAGCATGGAATGCCCAAGGAGACAAAGGTCCGGAAAGATATATAGAAGTGCAAATATGGGATGATTCCCTGATAAAACAGTTATATTCTTAAAATGAAGCAGCGGCTGCCGCCAAAAAGCTCACTTGGCTGCAACCGCGCTATGTGATCACATTATGCTTAAGTTCATTCTCGCTATTACCCTTGTGCCCGATATGGTGGCATTGTGTCCAGTATAGTGGCATTGTGACCGCTGTGGAACCCTATGCCCTATTATATGCCAGCCAAATTTCCTCTTCTTCATTCGTCATGCTGCCGATCATTTTGCTCATATCTACCTTTTGCACAAAAAGATCCTTCAACACATTAAATTGTGCGAAGCTGCCAGCGAATTGCTGGAGCGAGGCCGATTTCGCCACCGCCTCCAACTGGCCTAGCTGCTCACAACCATTCAGCTCGAGCTCCTTCAAACTTTTACACGCGGCTACAGCCGACATATCCGTAACGGACGTATCCTTCAGCTTCAAGCTTTCCAGCTTGGAGAGCTGCGCTGCGAAAGTGAGATCATTCAGCTCCAGCTGCTTCAACTGGAGCGACTTCAGCTTTTTCATCCTGCTGAGCAGACCGATATGCTGCTTGGCCATGCCATCCGCAAAGCCTTGTATCGAAAGCTCCTGCAGCTGCTCCAGTTCACAGATCGCACGGAGCTGCTCCCCATTGATGTTTGAGACGGAGAGACTGCGCAGGCTTTTGGACTGGGAAAGGGGTGAAAAATCGACAATCGGCACATTTTCAGCCTCCAGCTTTTTAAGCTTTGGCAGTTTAGCCAGTGGGGAAATATCCACGACACCGGTTCCCGTCAAATACAGCTCCTGCAAATAAGCAAGCTCCGACAGCGCGCTCACATCCATAATTGGATTGCCGCCAATGTACAGTACCTTAAGCTGCGTACAGCCGCTGAGCGGCGCAGCATCGCTAATTTCATTGGCGCTTAACACCAGCTCCCGCACCTCGCCGCAATAAGCGAAGGGCTCCGCATCCGTCAGCCCCTCCTTTATAAAATAAAGCTGCTTCGCCTTCAAAAAAGCAGCAACCGAGCCCGACTTTTCCCTAATGCGCGCCAGCCAGTCGGTATCCAGCAAGCGCTCTAGCCTCTCTGCCAAATTGGCTCCCGCTTCTCCATCCTCTTCCATTCCACTCAAACCAGCTTCTAGAGCTGAACGCCCCAGTGGCAGCGGCAAAGCACGCACGGCGTCATGGAAATGTCCGCCCTCTTCCCGCCCATAGTTCCAGAATACCCACTCGTCATCCCGATTGATGTTGAACTGCCCTTCCTTAATCGTATCCCGAATAAATTTCAGCAGCTCGCCGAGCGTTAGAGCAATCACATATTTTGTCTCCTCATCCCGGCCAAAATTAATGATCTGGCCCGTAACGCCGCTCGGCGCAGGCGCCATATCTACACCGAGATGATTGCCTCCGCCATCCTCGCTGATCGGCAGCCAGCCGCGATTGATGTATCGTTCCTCTATCCAGCCAAGCGGAACGGAATAATGACCGCTTTCCTCACCAAAGTCCGCCTCCAAATCCGCCCACACCTGCCACTGCGACGCAAGCTCCTCCAAGGACAGAAACCTAAGCCCCATGAACAGGCCCGGCCCCTCTCTCTCCTCGCCGTTATGCAGCAAATACAAGCTCCGCAGCTCGTCAGGGAAAGAATGGCCCAGCCGCAGCTCCACTTGGGCAATCTCCGCTTCCGTTGCAGGACCGTTCAATGCTGCCGCCAGTTCAGGCAGCTCCTCCTTGAGCAGCTCCTTGATTTCCTCCATATATGTGATGACGCTCATCGCTTCTCCATCCTTCCGCTTGTCTATTTCAGCGCTCTATAGCTCTATAACTTTATAGCTCTACTGCTGCGCCTCTTTCCTTTTCCTCAGCTCCTACAGCTCCAATTGCGCGATAAACAGCTGCTGGGATTTGGCCGCACCATTCATCATCGGATAAATAATGACCCGATAAGCCTGATCGCTGACGCGGCAAATATCGTTTAATACGAGCGATTCGCTGGCTGGAATAGGCAGCAGCTCGCCTGTCAGCTGATTCGTGTAGCCGCGTTCTCCGCTATGCGTAAAAATCGCGCGCAGCTCCTTATTTTGCACAATCGCCCACCCATTGCCCTCTTCAAAAGTAAAGCGGATAATATCCGTCCCGTCCGCAAGGCGCATGGGCTCCCACATGCTGTAAAACGGGCTTTGGAGTTCATACAGCGCATGCTTCTCCCGCCGCCCATCCGACGCAACAACACCGAGATTCAGCACAGTTCCCTTCGTAAAAATAACCCTCATATCCCGTTCGCTTCCCAGCTCCAGCACCTGCAGCATGTCCGCCTCGAACCCGTTCAAACGGCGCTCTTCAATCACTTTCCCTTGCTCATCTAGCGTACGGTGCAGCAGTTCCTCCTCTTGATGCAGGACAGCGAGCAGCCCAAGCCTGCCCTCCGGATCAAGGGAGATTTTATTGTTTTTGGGCATCGGCAGCTTAATGACCTTGCTTGACTGGATGCTGCCGTCGGCAAATTCCAGCCGCAGCAGGCGGTCCGGCTTCTTCTCGCTGAACCAATCCTCATCGTGAAACCAAGCCAGCATCCCAGCCGCAGCGGCATATTTCCCCGGAAAAGGACGGGTACCCTTCGGAGCAGCATGCTCGCTCCGCCCGTATAGCGGCAGCGCTATATCAAGCTCCTTGCCATGAGTCGTTCCAAGTGAAACCCAAACCGCGCCATCCGGACTATGGAACAGCTCAGGCAAAACGCCCTCCTGCTCATGCTGCGTATCGAGAATAGTGCCGCTTCCATCCAGATGGATATAGACGACATCATAAAGTCCGTTTTGATCGTCATGATAGGCGTATGCCGCAATCACCGTGCCGCCCTTTGGAGCGGCAATGGCTCCTTTTGGAGAGATGCCGCCCGGACGCTTCAATAGGGTCACTTGACCAACCGAATTGATTAACGTTTCGACATTCCAAGCTTTACTCCAGCTTTTCAATTCCTCCATCTGACTATCAGCCCCTTATTTCTATCGTACTTTGATTCAGGTAAAACATTACATAGGGAAATATACCCTTTTATCCACAAACTCTATCTATCGCGCCATACGAATTTGGTAAGCTTTCCTCGCAGCGGGGTAATGGTTCAATACGACATGGTTTATGACGACTAACCTAATTCCAGAATGGAGTGTTCATGCTTATGTCCAATCACCTTAACGAACAGCTGTCACACGCGCTGGAGCAGCTGCTGAACGAGCATCATCTTGCTCCCGCTGCCGAAAAATTGCTCCCGCAAGCCCGCAGCACAGTGAAGCTGTCTGCAATAGAGCCTGATTTATATGAAAAGATCGGCAACTCCCGCGTCGGCGGTTATCCGGATCTTCCGCAGGCGATGGAATGGCCAGCGGATGCGTCCGGCAAGCTGATGACCCCGCTCGTCCAACTGAATTTGGCGGACATAGCGCCTGCAAGCAGGCAGGGCTGGCTGCCGGAAACCGGGATGCTGTATTTCTTTTGCGGCATGGACGAAGGTGCTGCGAACATCGAGCATCGCATTATTTTTGTTGAGTACCCTGAGCAGCTTGCTTTACGGCATCCCGAGACAGCAACGATTCTTGAGGATGTATATGAAACGTCGTTTCAACCTTACAAAGCCGCAGCCGTTTCAGCGGTAGAGCTGCCGAACATGCCTTATGTGGATTATGAGGTCATTGATTTTGAGGAAGGCTCGACCGACCGCTATTTTGAGCTTGCCGCCGAGATGCAGGGGGATCGCATAACCAATTGGGGAACGATGTTCGGCTATCCGGCCGGGCAGCATCATGACGCCGAGTTGGAAGCGGCGCTATTCATTTTGGCGGATAAGACGGCCGAATATGACAGCGAGAAGGCGATGAAGCATTTGGCGGACATGCTTGGCAAAAGCCGAGAGCGTGCCGAGGCGGAAATCGAGGATATGATTATGCTGCTGGAAATTGACAGCAATGAACGGGTCGGCTTTCAGTGGCACAATGCTGGCGTCATTCATTTTTTCATAAGAAAAGAAGACCTGCTGGCCCGCAATTTCAGCCGCACCTACTGCTCGCTGTATTCCAGCTAAATCTCATATTTATAGAAGCACATGGCGTATATAAAAAGCGCGAAGCTTCGCCACGCAGATTTTCTGCTGACGGCGTGGCTTCGCGCTTTATGTCGGGAATCGACAAGGTGGATCTCAAGATGCTGCGGATCGCCAGCTAGGCTCGGTTCTAGGCTTGCAGCTCCGGAACAGCTTGCTGCGCCGCTCGGCCTTGCAAAGCTTCAAAATAAGCTTCTGCCAACGCCTTAATGCCGCGCTCGATCTGCTCCGCGATGCAGAAGCTGAAGCATAGCCGCAAATGATGCGAGCCCTGCCCATCGGCGAAAAAAGCATTTCCTGCCACAAAGCTGACACCCTTCGCCAGTGCAGCTGGCGCAATCTGCCTCACATCTACCTGCTCATCAAACGTCACCCAGACGAAAAATCCGCCAGCTGGCGCCTGCACCGCAATATGCTCCGCAAACTCCCTTTCGAGCGCTTGAATCATCGTATCGCGCTGCGTCCTATACCGCTCGGTCAGCTTTTCAACCTGCTCATCGAACCCATAATGCTGCAGCAATTCGCCGACCACCTCTTGGGTAAAAGGATTGAGCTGGCTTCCCAGCGACAGCGTCGCCATATGCGAAATGACCTCCGGTGCGGCAATTGCCCAGCCGAGGCGCAGCCCAGGACCCAGCGTCTTCGAGAACGTACTGACGTAGATGACCTGCTCCGGTGCAAACGAATAGATCGCGGGAAGCGTCTCGCCGCTAATATTCAGCTCGGCATAAGCATCATCCTCAAGGATGAGGAAATTGTAGGCTACCGCCAGCTCCGCAAGCCTTTGCCTGCGCTCAAGCGACAGGCTGACGCCCGTCGGATTATGATAGTTCGGCATGCAGTACAGCAGCTTCGGTATCGGCTCATTGCGCTCAGCCGCCTGCTTCAAAGCCGCCTCCAGCAGCTCGACCTGAAGCCCCTGCTCATCAACGGGGATTGACCTGATGACGGCACCCGCTGCACGGAAAGCTTGCAGGCCATTAAAGAAGGTTGGCGCTTCTACCCAAGCCTCATCTCCCGGGTTAAGCAAAATTCGCGCAGTCAGATCAATGCCTTGAATGGCGCCAAAGGTCGGAATAAAGTTTTCCGCCCCGGCATGAATGCCGAACTTGCGGGAACGTGCCAGCACCCAATCCCTGACGCGGGCTGGTCCCTTCGCTCCCGAATAATGGAGCGCATCCGCCCTGTCCCATTTCAGCGCTTTCTCCGCCGCTGCTTGCAGCTCCTCAACCGGCAGCAAATCCGTTGCTGGAAAACCATAGGACAAATGAACATGCTGCGGATCAGTCACCTTCGTTCCACCAATCGATCGTGCGGGCAAGTTGCGTGCAAAACGATACGCTGCTGCTTGATCTCCCATATGAAAAAGCCTCCTCAAATATCCGATTATTCCGATTATTTTATATGAATTTAACTTATCACTCCATATATGCAGCGGTCAACGGCACGGATAATAGAGATTTTCTATTTCATTATTGATATTTCAAGTATTCGAGAATGACTGGGTCTATCGCTGGCCAGAAAAAAAAAGCATTCAGGCGTGCTGCTTGCGCAGCAGTACCTGAATGCTTCTAGAAAGCTGCCTGACTTACAGGCTCGCCGTCAAGATGCTCTTGACTGCTTCCTTGTCTAGGCTCTTGAAGGAGCCGATTGGGCCGAATACGGTCGCTTCCGCCGCCATCCGGTCGATGTTCTCGCCGTTAATGCCCAGCTCGCCGAGTGTTGCAGGCGCACCAATGCGCGTAAAGTAGGCGCGTGTCGCTTCAATACCTGCAAGCGCCACTTCCTCATCGGATTTGCCGTTCGGGTCGATGCCCCATACCCGTACTGCGTATTGCACGAAGCGGTCGATACGCTCTTGATACACATGCTTCATCCAGTTCGGGAAGATGATCGCAAGTCCTGCGCCATGGGCGATATCATAAATCGCACTTACCTCATGCTCAATGCCATGCGACGCCCAGTCCGTCACAACGCCAATCGGCAGCGTGCCGTTAAGCGCAAAGGTGCCGGCAAGCAGCAAGTTCGCTCTGGCGTCATAGTCAGAGCCATTTTCGATTGCTTTTTCACCGTTTTCAATAACGGTTTGCAAAATCGATTCAGCGAAGCGCTCCTGCAGCGGCGTATCGGTCGTCAGGGAAAAATATTGCTCGAACACATGAGACATAATGTCGACGATGCCGTTTGCTGTCTGATCCTTCGGTACGGAATACGTCAGCTTCGGATCAAGAATCGAAAACTTCGGATAGACAAACTTGCTGCCAAGACCGCGTTTTTGCTGTGTTTCCCAGTTGGAAATAACCGCGTTGCCGTTCATTTCCGAGCCAGTAGCAGCAAGCGTCAGCACGGTGCCGATAGGCAAGGCCTCTTGGATGACCGCTTTGCGGATCGTGAAATCCCATACGTCGCCATCATAGAGCGCCCCAGCTGCAATCGCCTTGGAAGCATCCAGCACGCTGCCGCCGCCAACGGCGAGCACAAATTCGATTTTTTCACTACGGCAAATGTCGATGCCTTTATTAATCGTCGTCAGACGCGGATTCGGCTCTACGCCAGGCAGTTCATGAACGGTTGCGCCAATGCTATTTAATTGGGAAATCACTTCGTCATAAAGCCCCGAACGCTTGATGCTTCCGCCGCCGTATACGAGTAGAACTTGCGTCCCGTATGGCTTGACCAGCTCTCCAAGCTGCTGTACCTTCCCTGCTCCGAAAACGAGCTTGGTAGGGTTGTACAATTCAAAATCTTTCATAGTAAGTGAAACCTCCCGTTAATTAAAATAAGTGAACGGTTGTATTATAACACTTTCACTGAGTTTTCTAAAGTTATAGACGTTTCGTACTTAACTCGCCTGTATTCAGCGCGGGCTGCTCCGCTTTATGAACCATACAAACGCATAAGCAGAATGCCTGCAAAGGCAGCAGATATCCCGATCGTCTCCAATTTGGAGAAACGCTCCTTGACGACAAAGCGTGTATACAGCAGCACAATCAGTACATTAAGCGCCGTTACCGCCGACACCAGTCCCGCCTTCCCCACATCAAAAGCCGTCACAATAAACATCATGCCAACCGCATTGGTAATGCCGACCGCCATCCCGACGGAAAACGTGCGGCGGAAGCTCCAGCTCCTTTTGATCACCAAGCCTGCTGAATTGCCTGCTTTAGCTTCAGCAGCTGCGGTTGGATTAGCGTTTTGAGTCACATTCCCGTTACTAGTAACACCCGTGATACCAGCATTTGCAGGAGTAACCTCCATTGCAGCGGACCCAGCGGCTATTTCTTGCGCAGCTTGGCCTGCTTCCAGGGCATCAAAGCGCATCGAGCGCATATCGCGCAGCCACCAAAGCCCGAAGCAGATCGAGCCGCTGCTGAACATGCAGACAAGCGTCGGAAACAACGGCGCATCCATCAGCGTCGACCATTTTCCCGACAGATCGTTTCCGGCAAACAGCAGCATCGCCAGCAGCCCCCATTGCGCTCCTTGCAAATTGCCACGGGTAATATCATTGGAATAACGCACCAGCAATATACCCGCGATAATGATAATAAAGGAGCTTAGCTGCGCCATATTCAGCGTCTCGCCCCATACCGCGAAGGCGACAACGACAACAATCGCCGAAGGCAGTGCAGTCAAAATCGCAACAATAGAAGCTTTGCCCACGGCAAAGCCCTTGAACATGCTCGCATTTGCCCCGAAAGAGAGCAGCCCCATCTGCACCCCAATGAGCGATGAAACGGTGAAAGCCGACCCTGTTGCCAGCGTACAAACAAGTGTAATCAGCGCTCCCGAGAAAAATACTCCACACAGCAGCGCATTGCGATTAAGCGCCTGCTGGCTCGTCCAATGATACAAAATCCCCCGCAGCCCAAAGCTCGTCGCCGCCAGCAAGGATAATACAAGCCACATAAATGCCATACCTCCATCTCTGTCTGCCCACACATACTTTCCCTATCATGACAGCTGAAGGTTAGATTGTAAATGCACGAAAATAAGCGGTTTATCTCTATTCAACCTTAGGTCTTCCGACCTGCACATTGTGGACAATCCCCCCTGTTTACATGTGGATAAGTATTGGAGGCAGCGGAAAATACTTAACTTGAACACTGTTGATAATGTGTATAACTCTGTGGATAAGTTGAAAAACAGAGCCTGCACCTCCACTAGCTGGCAGATGAAAATGTGCATATTTTCACGCTTTTTCATCCATGTGACATAGACAAACATGGAATGAACATGGCCGTCACATGATGGGCTGGCTGCCGCATATAATAGCGTAAAGAGGTTAACGGCAGAGGAGATGCAAAAGGATGGCAAACAAAGCGCGCAAGGTCGCCATTGTAGGAGTCGGTCAGGTCGGTTCTAGCTGCGCGTATGCCTTAATTAACCAGTCGATTTGCGATGAGCTGCTGCTCATTGACCGCACGTTCGACCGGGCCTACGCACAGGCGCTCGATTTATCTCACAGCATGGATTTTGTCCATGGGCGGACGAAGGTTGCTGCTGGAACGCTGGAGCAGTGCGGAGATGTGGATGTGATTCTTTTATGTGCAGGGGCGTATCCAGTGGGCAGCGATGATCGGCTGGCTGTGCTGCATACGGTGCGCGAAATTTATGAAACGATGATTCCGCGCATTATGAACAGCGGGTTCAGCGGAATTTTTGTAGCGGCCGCCAATCCTGTGGATATTGTGACGTATGTCGTGTGGGAGCTGTCCGGCATGCCGCGCTGCCAAGTGATTGGCACCGGAACGTCCATCGATTCCTCGCGGCTCAAGACGCTGCTCTGCGAGCATTTTCCCGTTGATGCTCGCAGCGTGCAGGGCTATGTGCTTGGGGAGCATGGCGAGTCACAGTTTCCCGCTTGGTCGCATGTGACGGTTGGCGGCAAGCCGCTGCTGCATATTCTGGCTCAGCATCCCGAGCGCTTTGGAAATGTGAAGCTCGGAGCACTCGCTGAGCAGACCCGCAATGCCGGCTGGGAAATCTATACGCGCAAAGGCTCGACCAGCTTTGGCATCGGTAATGCGCTGGCGCATATTACCCGCTCCATTCTAAGCGACGAACATCGCATTATTGCCGTGTCCGCCATATTAAACGGCGAATATGGCCAGCGGCATGTATGTGCCGGCGTACCCGCCATTATCGCCCGCTGCGGGGTTAAGGAAATCGTCGAGCTCAAGCTGACGACGCGGGAGCAGCGGCTGATGGAGCGCTCATGCTCGATTATACGCCAGGCGATTGAGAGCCTGTCTCTCGTCACCGAGAAAGAATAGCCGACTAAAAACGGATTGATTTTTCTGAAAGGATTCGATATGATAGCTGTTAATTAACATCAAGGAACGGGAGAGTAACCTAAATAGGCGCCATTTCAAGCGAGCTGGAACAGTGAAAGCCGGCAATGGACGGTTAGGTGAAGCGCACCCGGGAGATGGCGGCCTGAAACGAGCAATCGCGCTAGGGACGTCCGGTTCAGCACCGTTACAACGGCGAGATGCCCTTCCTTTATTTTGTTCGGAGGCGGCAACAAGAGTGGTACCGCGGGGATAACAGGCCTCGTCTCTTATTTTTAGAGACGGGGCCTTTTTTGCGTGCTGCTCTGCTCTTGCCTGAACATATATTTTGGAGAGGAAGATGATGATGCTGTTAATGGACAAAATTGCGCTGGCTCTGGCTAATGCACTCGCTCTGCCCGAAGCAGAAATTCGGCCCTTGCTGGAATATCCGCCCAATGAGGAGCTTGGCGATGCTGCTTTCCCCTGCTTTACGTTAGCACGCACGATGAAACAAAGCCCTGCTAACATCGCTGCTTTGCTTGAGCCCCTGCTGATAGACGCGAGCTGGAGCGTTCAGGCTGCCGGCCCCTATTTGAATTTCAAATGGAATCGGGAGCTGACCGCAGCGCAGCTTATCGCAGATTGGGAAAGCGGAAGCCTTATGCAGGCAGCCATGGGGAATGGAGAGCGCGTCATTATCGACATGTCTTCACCCAATATTGCAAAGCCGTTCGGCATTGGGCATTTGCGCTCGACGATGATCGGCAATGCGCTGTATCACATTTTGCGCAAGGTTGGCTATGAGACGGTCAGCGTCAATCATCTGGGCGATTGGGGCACGCAGTTCGGCAAGATGATTACCGCCTATCTCAAATGGGGCGACGAGCAGCAGCTTGCAGCCGATCCCATTAAAGGATATTTGGAGCTGTATGTGCGTTTCCATGAGGAAGCTGAGCAGCACCCCGAGCTGGAGGATGAGGCGCGCGGCTGGTTCGTCAAGCTGGAAGCTGGCGATGCTGAAGCCATTCGCTGCTGGAGCCAGTTTATTGCTGACAGCCTGAAGGAGTTCAACAAGCTGTATGACCGGCTCGGCGTGAGCTTTGACCATTTTCTCGGCGAAAGCTTCTATAACGATAAAATGGATGCCGTCGTGCAGCAGCTTCAGGAGCAACAGCTGCTGGAGGAAAGTGAAGGCGCACAGGTCGTCCGGCTGGATGAGCATGAGCTGCCGCCTTGCCTCATTCGCAAATCCGATGGCACCTCCATCTATGCAACACGTGACCTAGCGACCGCGATATATCGCTATGAAGAGATGAAGGGCAGCGAGCTGCTGTATGTCGTCGGCTCGGAGCAATCGCTGCATTTTCGCCAGCTGTTTCTCGTGCTTGAGAAAATGGGCTTTGCGTGGGCAGCAGCCTGCAAGCATATTCCCTTCGGACTCATGAAGCTGGACGGGCAAAAAATGTCCACCCGCCGCGGCAAGGTCGTGTTTCTAGAAGAAGTGCTGGATGAAGCGGTGCAGCGAGCTTTGCAGAAAATAGAGGAAAAGAACCCTGCACTTGCGGGCAAGGCTGCGGTGGCCGAGGCGGTTGGCATTGGCGCCGTCGTATTCGGAGATCTCAAAAATACGAGAATGCTTGCGGTCGATTTTGTGCTGGAGGATGTACTGAATTTTGAAGGGGAGACGGGCCCATACGTGCAATATGCTTACGCCAGAACGCAGCGGATATTGGCAAAAGCAGCCGGCAGCGATGTGGCTGCTGCCCCTCAGCCTGCCGATTATGAGTATGTTACAGGCGATTATGCCTGGCTGCTGATGAAGATGCTTTTGCGCTACACTGCCGCCCTGGGTGACGCTGCCAAGCGGCATGAGCCGTCCATTCTCGCCAGGTATTTGATCCAGCTCGCGCAGGCGTTCAATCGTTTTTACCATCATGACAAGGTACTTGCCGGGGACGCTGGCGAGCGGATCGTTAAGCTTAAGCTGGTGCAGATTGCTGCCGATGTGCTTAAGGAAGGCTTAGAGCTGCTCGGCTTGAAAACGCCGAAGGAAATTTAGACGTAAAGCACAAAAAACAGGCATCCACCAGCCAGAGGCGGGGGTGCCTGTTTTTTAACTCTTTTTCAAACAAGTATTAGCTATTCGTCGGTTCCGGAATAAGATCCTTCTCGATGATCTGCTGATTGAAATGAGCGATGTTCTTCTCAAAGCAATTGCAGTAGTAGTCTTTCCGGCACAATGGACAAGGTACGTTCAGCATCCGCGTAACGCCTGTTAATCTCCATACTGGCTTCTGGCTGTAGAACAAACGCGCCTTGGAACCTTCACTAAGTGTCATGATGAACTGATATAACCCTGAGGCAAGATCCTTGTCGGCTAAAATAACGTTCTTAATCTGCAGTTTCGAATTCAAGATTTTCACCCTTACTGTTCGTATTCAAGATTGTGTAATAATACCCTTTATAGCGCCTTAAGTCAATATTTCTGCGGCCAGGACCATCGTTTGGGTATAAAAATCTTCATGCGAAAGTAAGGAAATCCCGCTTCGGCGTATCCATTTTTAAAACGAGACATGTTTGGTTTATGCTCTTACACTTTTTTTCTCAAAGCAAAGATAAATATCAGATAGGCTATGATTAGAGCAAGATTGAACAGGGGAAGGATCATTTTCCAAAACTCATTCGGAGCCGTTGCAAACATTAGGAGTCCCCCTGAAAAGAGAAAGAAGATATTTTCTACTCTTCTTCGAGGCTCCCATCCTGCTCTTACGATACTGACAATAACCCATAATGTAATCAGCACATAAAAGATTAAGGCTATTATATTAAGCACACGCCTACCACCTTGTTTTGGAAGACATTAACGGCAACGTCTAATCGCTCTATAATATTTATAAGCATAGATTCAACGTCATCTGGATTCGTTTCAACAATTCCCAGCTAACATTAATATTTATGCCATTGAATAAATAATATCATACCGGTTTGTTCATTATTATGGCTAAAAAAGATAAACTCTCAGGAGAAAGCTTTACAACTGTCTTTCCATAACAGACCAGCTAGGGCGCATATGCGAACCAGAGCTGGGTACCCGCCCCTTTTTGCGAGGACTGTGATTCCGCTATTCGGACTATTTAGCCGATTTCAGGGCGTAAGCGGACAGGAGAGCCGTTATCACTCACATTATCTCGTTAAAATGACCATTTGCAGTGCATTAACGGCTTCTGAGTCCGCTGCCTGCGCCACAATCCCTGATCCTGTTGAAATAGCTGCGGCTGTGTCCGCGAAGATTATCGGGAATACATTTGCCGTTCATTCAAATCTTCCTTATTTTTTTCATAAATATAACAAGAAGCTTTTAGCAATTATTTTCGAAAGCATGGGATTTATTTTCGTTATGCCAGTCCAGACTACTGCACTACACATTACTTTCGGCATCATCGACCTACTTACCTTCAGATGTCAGGCTGTAGGCCAGCTTCTTGCCATTTTTAAAACGAGACATGTTTGGTTTATGCTCTTACACTTTTTTTCTCAAAGCAAAGATAAATATAAGATAGACTATGATTAGAGCAAGATTGAACAGGGGCAAAACCGTTTTCCAAAGCTCGTTAGGAGCCATTGCAAACATTAGAATTCCCCCTGTAAATAACAAATAGATGTTTTGCACTCTTCTTCTAGGTGTTCTTCCGGCCCTCACAATACTGAAAATAACCCATAATGTGATAAGCGGATAAGCAATTATAGCGATTAAATTAAGCATGATTTCACCGCCTAGTATTAAAAGAAATAATACATCTCATTTTCTATAGATTACGTTTACACAAAAGTATATCATAGCTTTCCTATATAACTATACGCTTTACCTAAATATGACTTTGCGCTACTCCATTGATTAACTACATTTCCTGCAAACAACGCTGCTGCTCCTCCACCAATAATGATAGCTCCAATTGCACTCCATGATAATGTCGCTATTGTCCTAAGTATAGATTCAACATCACCTGAATTCATTTAAACAATTGCCAGCTAACATCAATATTTATACCATCGACTAAATTATATCATACAAGATTTTTTTATTATTATGGATAAAAAAAGAGGACTGAGATTCCGCTATTGGGACTATTTAGCCGATTTCGGGACGTAAGCGGACAGGAGAGCCGTTATTACTCACATTATCTCGTTAAAATGACCATTTGCAGTGCATTAGCGGCTTCTGAGTCCGCTGCCTGCGCCACAATCCCTGATCCTGTTGAAATAGCTGCGGCTGTGTCCGCCAAGATTATCGGGAATACGTTAGACGCTAAATTCAAACTAAATCCGGCTCATTTTCCTTCGTATAAAAGTACTAACATAATTCATATTAAACAGGAGGTTATTCATGAAGTTATCAACAAAATCTTTAATGGATTTAAGGATAGAGGAGACTAGACCAGCGCTAGTTAATTCAAACCTTCCATGTCTTTTTCAAAGCTTATGAATTTTGTATCTATTCTCTACTCCATTGCTTCTTTTTCATTAATCGGATTCATTGTGTGGATTTTACAAAAAAGTAATTTAAATGAACCATGAAGAGGATGTCCTTAAGTAGCTGCTAGCTATTACGGACATCCTTATTTTTTCATAAATATAATGAAGCAGCTTTCAAATGAGGCAGCTTTTAGCAGTTATTTTCGAAAGCACGGGATCGACTTTCATTATGCCAGTCCAGACTACTGCACATTATTTTCAGCATCATCGACCTATTTCAATGTAATCACAAACGTAATAAAATCGTTCTGCTCCTGTGAATAAGTCGCGGCGACGATTTTTTTGCCGGAGGGGCTCCAGCCGAGATCGTCGGATAAATACTGGACATCGAGCTTAATCGGCACCGTATCGCCACTAATGGCATCCGCCACAAACACGCCGTTGTCACCGCCAGCACCTTCCGATGTCAGGCTGTAGGCCAGCTTCTTGCCATCTGGCGACCAGCTTGTGCCAAATACCTGTGTCGCGCTGCCCAGCTCAATCGGTTCATTGCCCTTTGCATCGGTAATCATCAGCGTCCGCGTCGTGTTCGTGGTGCGCTTCACCAAAGCGAGCTGCTTGCGCTCTGGCGATGGAATGACCCAGACGACGTCCGTCGCCAGCTTCTCCCCCTGCTTGCTGCCATCAGGAAGAAAATACAGCACTTCATTCACGACATAATAAATGCCGCCTTCGCCTGGCATCGCCGTAAAAATCCTCTGCTCGCTATCGTATATCGTCTCCGATGTGCCATCGACGCCCGCCTTGATCACTTTGCCCTCGATCGTCATGAACAGCACATGCGTATCATCCATCCACATGCCTGTTGTCGTATCGATCACATCTTTGCCTAGCTCCACTGACTTTCTCGTCTCCATATTCATAATATAGCCGTGGGCACTTTCTTCGTTATTCAGCTTATAATATAAATATTTTCCATCCGGTGACGGCTTTGCAAAACCCTGATGGGCGGGCTGTTCATACAAGGCTTCCTCCTGCTTCGTCACCAGATTATGCACATACAAATTATTAGGAAACATCATCTCCCCTTCCACCGCTATTTTCTGCTCATTCTCATTGCGCTTGACGGTGACAAGCTGATCCTCGGTAATAAAGCTAGTCCCCCGCGTCCTATCCATTTGGGCAATTTGACTGACAGCTACCTTCGTATCGGTCGATTGATCCGGCTCGACGACGGTAATCGTTTTATCCGGCTTTTGTATCGTTTCGCGTGCTGGCGCATTACCGTCTCCACAGCCCGCGAGCAGCAGCGCCACACAGCAAGCAGCCGCACCTGTATTTATCCATTTAAAAAGGGTTTGTTTCATCTCGTATTTCCCCTCTCCCTTATTGCTATGCGCTAATTGTAATCAGCGAATGTTTCGCCCTCGTCTCCAACTTGTTTCGGGCCTGTAAACCTTTAACCATCACTAACCGATATATAGCGGAAAATAGACCTTGAACGTCGTTCCATCCTCGCTCGACCTGACTAGCACAAGCTCACCCTGCTGCGCCTCAGCAAGCTGCTTAACGAGCGATAGGCCGAGCCCTGTTCCTCCCGAAATACGGGAGCGGTCGCGGTTGACCGTATAGAAGGGCTCGAAAATTTTGTCATGCGCTTCCGCCGGAATGCCGATGCCCGTATCCCGCACCACCACATTGGCCCGATTTCCGTCCACATGCAGCGCAACCTCAATCTGTCCGCCAGGACGATTATATTTAATGGCATTATCAATTAAGTTGATGAATATTTGCATCAGGCTCTCCCGATCCGCCCAGATAACAGCAGGCTCCAGCTGCGTATGCAGCATCAAATCAAATTTTGCCGCCTTGCCCTGCATGCGCGTGCACAAATCCAGCAGCAGCTCATCGAGCTTCAGCACCTCTGCCTGCTGCTCAAATTCATACTTTTCCAGCGCCGCCAAATGCAGCACCTTCTCAACCATATCGTACAGCCGCCCGGATTCCTTTCCCATGCTTTGAATGGCCTCATCTATGAGCTTCGGATCATCGCGGTACATATCCAGCAAATCCACATACGCTCGAATCGACGTGAGCGGCGTCTTGAACTCGTGGCTGATATTGCCGATGAATTGCTTCTGCTGCTGCTCCAATTGCTGCAGCTTATGGATGGCGAGCGTAAGCTTGCGCTGCTCCTCCTTCATTTCCTCAATATGGCGTTCAATGGCGCTGCTCATGAAAAAAATATCCTGGCTTAAGTCGCCCAGCTCATCGCGCCTGCGAACGGGATTTTGCCGCAAATACCGCCCTTCGCGAATGCTGCCTGCTGCACTTCTCAGCCGGGAAATGACAGCGGCAAGCCTATAAAAATACCCATAGCCCATGACCGCCCCTGCCACCACGGCAATAATGCCCGCAGTTTGAAACAGCTCGCGGATCGTCTGGGCGAACTGATGGTCATTTTTCAACGAGTAATGGAAGCTGACAACGCCAAGCAATCCGTCCTCGCCCTGCAAAGGTGCAAAATAAATCAAGGAATCTCCCGCCGTTTGATAGGCGATTTTGCCGTTAAGGGCGTATTGCAGCGTATCGGACAAATTTGCTCCTTTTTCTCCGCCAACGGGAATGGAGCTGCCGGCTTCTTTGCCCTGCGTGTCATAGAGCGTCGTCTGCATGCCGCTGATCATAGAGATATAGAGAGCGAGCCGCTGCCCTCTTAACGGCATAAAGGATTCGCGCGCAAGCTGCGGTTCGCTAGTAGCGAAGCTTTGGCGAACGTATTGTGCCGCTACCTCGCTCTGCTTGGCCAGCAGCTTCTCGGTTCGCTCCTGCTGATCGCGCTCGATTCCGCTTTGCACCATCATGCTCAGTACGCTCACGGTGAGCGCCAGCAGCACGACCAGCACAATGCTCATCCGCAGCTTCAAGCTGATTCTCATGACGGCTCACCGGATTGCCCCGGCTCACTCGTTTTTATCGACGCTCCTGCCTTTGAAGCTTTGTAGCCGATGCCATAGACGGTCTGGAGCAGCGTCTGGCTTGAATCGCCAAGCTTTTTTCGCAGCCGCTGGATATGAATGTCTACCGTGCGCGTCCCGCCCGCGTATTCCATATCCCAAACCAGATCAAGCAGCTCCTCACGGGTATACACCCGTTCGGGATGCGACAGCAGCAGCGCTGCGAGATCGAATTCCTTCGGCGTCAGCTCAAGCGCAGCACCTCCAGCTGTTATGAGCCGCTGCTGCATATGCAAGCGAATGCTGCCCAGCTCATACACATCTGACTCCTCCTCACGTCCAGCCAGCTTCTGGGTGCGCCGCATCAGCGCCTTCGCTCTGGCGACAAGCTCACGCAAATCAAACGGCTTCGTCATATAATCGTCGGCTCCCAGCTCAAGACCCAGCACCTTGTCGACGATGTCATTTTTGACTGTGAGCAAAATAATGCCGACGCCATGACGATTTTCCAGCTTCCGGCATACTTCATAGCCGTTCATGCGCGGCATCATAACGTCCAAAATAATGACATGCGGCTGGAAAACAGCGACTTTCTCCAGCGCCTCTACCCCATCGCCAGCCGTCTCGACCAAATAGCCCTCGCGTCTGAACGCGTATGCAACGGCGCTGACGATACTCGCTTCATCGTCCACGACCAATATTTTTTTATCTATCATTTGACCTGTCATGCGTAACCGCTCCCCCCGCGCCTGTCTAACCCATATTACCCTTTAACACCTAGCATAATGCAGCGGTGCATCGCCAATATATCGAACTTGTTTCCAACTTGTAAACAACGGTGCATCACACACTTAAAAAAATGAAATAGTTGGGTTTACCCAATTGGTTTAGGGTAAGAGAAATTAGATCATCTTAACAGAATACGGATTTGCAGGGTTTGTTCCCTGAACATAATTATACATTGCGGGAGGGTTTCGATAATGGCGAATGAACAAACGAAGACTGGCAGCGGCAGACTGGCGGGCAAAGCTGCCCTAATCACCGGAGCCGGCTCCGGTATCGGCCGTGCGGCGGCACTGCTGTTCGCCAAGGAAGGTGCCAATCTGGCACTGCTTGATGTGAATGAGGATGGGCTCGCTACAGTCAAGGTGGAGGCAGAAGCTTTCGGCGTCACCTGCGCAACAGCCGTGACCGATATTTCAAGCGAGGAAGCCATCGAAGCGGCTTATAAAATCGCGCTAGACAAGCTGGGCCAGCTCGACATCGTTTATGCCAATGCCGGCATTAACGGTTCCATGGCTCCCATTGAGCTAATGAAGCTGGAGGATTGGAGCAAGACGATTAACATTAACTTAAACGGCACGTTTCTGACCGTGAAGCATGCTATTCCAGCGCTCAAGGAAAAGGGCGGCAGCATTTTGATTACGAGCTCCATTAATGGCAACCGCGTCTTCTCGAATATCGGATTCAGCGCATACAGCAGCACGAAGGCGGCCCAGGTCGCATTCACACAGATGGCGGCGCTGGAGCTGGCCAATTACCGCATTCGCGTTAATGCCATTTGCCCCGGCTCGATTAAGACGAATATTGATAAAAGCACGAAACGCTCGCCCTATTTGGAGGAGGTGCAAATTCCGGTCAACTTCCCTGAAGGCGATCAGCCGCTGGAGAAAGGCCCTGGCTCGCCCGAGCAGGTCGCACAGCTTGCCCTGTTCCTCGGATCGGATGATTCGCATCATATTACGGGCACAACGGTTTACATTGACGGAGCGGAATCCTTGCTCCACGGCTAGTTAGGCCAACCGCTTGATTGGAGAGGAGAAACGACTATTTATGCTGAGAGAAGCCATTCACCACACCCCAAGCCACAAGTGGGCCTACGCCTATGATCTAAGCACCTATCACATTCGGCTGCGCACGCGAAAAAATGATGTGGAGGACGTCGTCATGGTCGCCGGAGACAAATACGACTGGAACGGCAACCTCCAAGAAATTGTTATGGAAAAAATCGCCTCCGATCAGCTGTTTGATTATTGGGAAGGTGTTATTATTCCGAAATATAAACGCTTCTCCTATGGATTTCGCCTGCATGCCGGCACGGAAACGATATGGAAGATTGAAACCGGATTTTATGCGCAGCAGCCGACGCCTCCGGGCGGTTATTTTGAGGTGCCCTACATTCATGAGGTTGACTTATTCGATGCGCCAGACTGGGCGAAAAACGCGGTCTTTTATCAAATCATGGTGGACCGCTTCAATAACGGAAACAAGGAAAACGACCATGATTATGTCAGGCCATGGGGAGAAACGCCAGATATTCATTCGCATTTCGGCGGCGACATGCAGGGGATATTAGATAAGCTGGATTACATTAGCGACCTGGGCGTAAATTCCATTTATTTGACACCCCTATTCACTTCGCCTTCCAACCATAAATACGATACGGTTGATTATCACATGATTGATCCACAGTTCGGCGATTTAGAGCTGCTTAAGAAGCTGGTTGACGAGTGCCATAAGCGCAGCATTCGTGTCGTGCTCGATGCGGTGTTCAACCATGTGAGCGAGCAGTTCCCCCACTTTCAGGATGTGCTGAAACACGGAGAAAAGTCCAAATACAAGGACTGGTTCCATCTGAATCACTTTCCGGTGGCTGTTCAGGATGGCAAGGCGAACTATGATACGTTCGGCTTTTATGGCAACATGCCCAAGCTTAACACCGCCAATCCTGAAGTGAAAAAATATTTGCTCGACGTCGCCGTCCATTGGATTCGCGAAGCGGACATTGACGGCTGGCGGCTCGATGTCGCCGACGAAATCGACCATCATTTCTGGCGGGAGTTCCGCGGCGCAGTCAAGGCCGTGAAGTATGACACCTACATTATCGGCGAGGTGTGGGGAGATGCGCTGCGCTGGCTGCAAGGCGACCAATTCGATTCGTCGATGAACTATCCCTTTACGAACAGCGTGCTCGATTTTTTCTCCAGCAACGACAGACACGCATCGGATTTTGCCGAGGAGGTAAACCGCCTGCTCATGCGTTATCCGCAGCAGACGAACGAAGCGCTGCTGAACCTGCTGTCGAGCCATGACATTCCGCGCTCCTTGACCAGAATGGGCGGCGATAAACGGCGGGCGAAGCTGGCGGCCGTGTTTATGATGACGTCGATGGGCGTACCTTGCGTCTTCTACGGCGATGAAGTTGGGATTCAAGGCGGCGGCGACCCCGATTGCCGCAAATGCATGGAATGGGATGAGGCCAAGCAGGATCGGGATTTGCATGATTTTTATCGAATCATCATTTCGCTCCGTAAAAAGCATGAGGCGCTGCGCTGCGGCCGCTTCCGTTTCCTCCAGGCGAGCAGCGAGAAAGGCACCTTCGTCTATGAGCGGATGAACAATAAGCAGCATTTCACCATTTGGATGAACAATACGGAGGAGGATGTATTTCTCGCCCACCCCATGCTGGCTGGCGGTTGGCGTGATTCGCTCACCGAGGAAGAAGTGGCGACATTCGAGGAACAGCTCCGCATTGAGCTTGAGCCGATGGGCTACCGGATTTTGTACCGGAACATTTGAAGCAGCTTGCATAGGACTTGCATAGGACTTGCATAGGACTTGAACAGGGCTTGCATAGGCAGCAAAAAAAGGACAGGCATCGGATTTTCGAGGCCACTGAAAAAGTCCACACCTTAGAAATAGAATACCTTTCCTCGATTTTGCGAGGAAGGGTATTCTGTTTTGCTGTATAATAGCTGTAATAATTCTAGGCGGTGTCTCGGATGATTTCAAATCAACAAACTCTTAACCTCAGCCCGTATGTGGGAATTTACGATATAGTTGTACCTAAAGATAATATGCTCCGCCAAATTATTGACCTTGTTGATTTTTCTTTTGTCCATGAAGAATTACAAAATAAATATTGCCTTGATAACGGTCGCAATGCAGTACCTCCTATACGTATGTTCAAATATTTATTATTGAAATCTATTTTCGATGTATCCGATGTGGATGTTGTAGAACGATCGAAATATGACATGTCTTTTAAATATTTCTTGGATATGGCGCCGGAAGATGGCGTCATTAATTCGAGTTCTTTAACGAAGTTTCGAAAACTTCGTTTGAAAGATGTAAACCTACTAGACATACTTATTCAAAAAACAGTAGCGATTGCATTGGAAAAAGAAATCATAAAAAGTACCGCGATTATTGTAGACGCCACACATTCAAAAGCGCGTTACAATCAAAAATCACCCAAAGAGATTTTAATGGAGAAGTCCAAGCTGCTACGAAAAGCCGTTTATCAAATGGATGAAAAGATGAAAGATAAATTCCCTTCAAAAACAACAACAAACAAATTGGAAGATGAATTGGACTATTGCCGAAAAGTCATTCAGGCTGTGGAAAAGGAAGAAAAGATTCGCGAATACCCAAAAGTAAAAGAAAAGCTGAACTATTTAAAAGAAATCGTAGAAGATCACGAAGAGCATCTTCAATTCGCAAATGATCCGGATGCACGTTTAGGTCACAAAACAGCCGACTCCTCTTTCTTCGGATATAAAACACATCTTGCAATGAATGAAGAACGAATCATTACAGCAGCGGTGATTACGACGGGTGAAAAGAATGATGGAAAACAACTTCAAACTCTCATCGAAAAAAGTCATGACACAGGTATGAAGATCGATACCGTTATTGGAGATGCAGCCTATTCTGAAAAAGATAATATTCAGTATGCCAATCACAACGAATTACAATTAATATCAAAATTAAACCCTAATATCACACAAGGAACTCGTAAAAAAGAAGAGGAATTTGAGTTTAATAAAGATGCAGGTATGTACGTTTGTAAAGCTGGACATATGGCGATTCAAAGAGCGCGCACAGGTAAGAAAGGTATGAATAATAACCAAAAGAATACCTACATGTTTGACATTGAAAAATGCAAAGTATGTCCAATGAAAGACGGGTGCTATAAAGAAGGTGCGAAAAGTAAAACCTATTCTGTAACCATCAAATCCACCGAACATAAGGAACATGAGGCATTTCAAAATAGTGATGATTTCAAGGAGAAATCGAAAGAACGTTATAAAATTGAAGCGAAAAACAGTGAACTCAAGCATAGACACGGGTATGATGTTGCATCGTCCTCGGGTCTTGTTGGCATGCAAATGCAAGGTGCCATGGCCATATTTTCTGTTAATCTCAAGCGAATCATTACACTCATGAAAGATTCAAAGTAAAAGAATAAAGAGAAAGGCGATATTCCGTTCCAATGTGAACGAAATTTCGCCTTTTTGATTTAAAACAAATCTTAACAAATTATAAACGTAAGTTTTTCAGTGGCCTCCGGATTTTCCGGCCTGTCCTTTTCTTTATAGCTTAATCGCACAGATGCGAAGCATACCGTCCGCCACGTCCCTGAATAAACAGAAATTGCACATGGGGCTGAAGCTTGCCGAGTGCGATTACCTCATCCAAGGTCAGCATAGAATGGCGCAGCTTGAAATGAAAATGCGGCTGGCGGATAAAACGGTCAGACGCGAACAATGCTTCATAGCTTGCATAAGGAATCGCATCCTCCGGCACCTCATCGATCGTTTCAATCCGCTCAGAAAAGTCCAGCTGCCGCAATTCAGCATAATAGGGACACTCGGCGAGACGGGTAATAAAGGATTCCTCTGAGAACCCTACCTGCAGCCTCAATTCGCGGAGCGGGTGGCCTTCAATCGCGAAAAAAGCTTCATCCGGCACAGTCGGCGTCTGGAAGGTGAGAACAGCTGGCATTTTAGCAAGCAGCTTCGTCACCATGCCATGCTCCTCATCATAGTCGCACCCGATAAAGCGGACGTTATGATCGCCTGAATCTGTGAGCTGCACGAGGAAGGAACGCAGAGCTGAAAACTCCGCCTCGGAATGAACAATACGCGAGAAATTCCATTCATTCATGCCGTTCGCCCCTTCATCAGGCCCCATGAAGGTGAGCGAAGCAAGATGAGGAGCAACGTCAGGCAAACAAATAAACTCCAGAAACTTTACAAAAGGATAGTTCGTCTCGTAGTCGAAATCATCTGCCGCAATCGTCGGATTTTCATCATAGCCGACGCCATAAAACAGGAGCTCGTACTGATCGCCTACCTGGGCAAAGCTCACTTTAGCATCACGATAGGGCGACCAGACGGCATGATCCGGATCATAGCTTTGCTTAATGTCCATTTGATAATGGTAAATGCGCCTCTGCAGCTCCAATAAGCGCTCTATCATCGGCGGTCACACTCCTTTTGTCCCGAAACTTTATTGAATCAGCTCTTTATACAGGGCTATGTATTGCTCGGCCGACGCTCCCCAGCTGTAATCGCCGGCAAAGGCGGCTGCAGTCAGCTTGCTTCGATGGGACTCATTCCACCAAATATGAATAGCATAACGAATCGTATTCAACATATCTCGGCTATTGTATTTGGCGAAGGAGAAGCCGTTGCCCTCTCCCGTCCACTCATTGTAGCTTTGAACGGTGTCCTTGAGCCCGCCAACCTCGCGGACGATAGGCAAGCTGCCGTAACGCAGCGCCAGAAGCTGACTAATTCCACATGGCTCGAATAAGGACGGCATGAGGAACATATCGGATGCCGCATAAATACGGCGGGCTATGCCATCATCAAAGCCGATCCATGAAACCATTTTGCCTGGATAACGATACTGAGCGGCGCGGAACGCGTGCTCCAACTCGGGTTCACCAGTGCCAAGCAGCACAAGCTGTATATCCTCTGTTTGCAGCAGCTCGTCCAGCACTTCCAGCACAAGCGGCAGCCCTTTTTGATCCACAAGCCTGCCGACCATGCCGATGAGGGGAATCGCATCGTTGACCGGCAGTCCGAGCTCCTGCTGGAGTGCCGTTTTGTTTTGCTTTTTCAGCTTAAGGCTGTCCTTGTATGGGAATGGAATGAACGGATCGGTCTCCGGGTTGTAGCTGCGCGCATCGATGCCGTTAACAATTCCTAGGAGCCGCTCGCCTTTCGCCCGCAGCGTGCCATCCATGCCATAACCATATTCAGCTGTGCGGATTTCATTGGCATAGGTCGGGCTGACTGTCGTTACCCGGTCAGCAAGCTGAATGCCCGCCTTCATAAAGCTCACCGAACCATGATATTCGACTCCGTCCGGAGTGAACATCTCATTTTGCAGCCCCAGCCAGTCGCCTAAAGCCTGATGAGGGTAGTTGCCCTGATATTGCAAATTATGAATGGTGAACACCGTCTTCACGTGGGAATATTCCGGCCGATGCCAATAATGATGCTTGAGCAAAGCAGGAAGCATGCCCGTATGCCAATCATGGCAATGCAGCACATCCGGGATGAAGCCCATCACCGGCAGCGCATCAAGCACCGCCCGGCAGAAAAAAGCATAACGCTCGCCGTCATCCCCATAGCCATAAGCCGAGCCACGACGGAAATAATGCTCATTGTCGATAAAATAATAAACGACGCCTTCATGGACAAGCTCCTTGATGCCGCAGTAAACATGGCGCCAGCCTACTGATACATAGATAAATCCAAGCTCCTTCATCTGCGCCCGATATACGTCCTTCACCGAAGCGTAAAGCGGCATAATGACGCGGACATCCGCGCCCTTCTCATTCAATGCTTCCGGCAGAGAGCCTGCTACATCAGCAAGGCCGCCCGTCTTCATAAATGGCACGCATTCCGCAGCCGCAAACAATACGTTCATGCTTTTCATCCCCTGCTCTTTGGTTTCATAATGCTGCAATGCCGATCTATCAGGAACGCTTCACCTTTACCCTCCGCAAAATAAGGACAGATAACGGCGGCAGCGGCAGCTCTACGCTGTTTTTCTTATCATGCCAGTTGATGCGCTGGGATGCAATAGTTCCACCTTCCCGCAGCAGCTCCGCTTGAAAACCCGACCCGCCATAAGCAGGCTCATCACTATTCAGCACAATCTCATAATCGCCTGCGCTTAGCACGCCAATACGATAAACCGGATGTGCGTAATCGGTAAAATTGCACAGCATGATAAGCGCTTCACCCTTCGGGCTGGCTAATCTGCGATAAGAAAGGACGCTTTGCAAATGATCCTCGTGCTCAATCCATTCGAAGCCCTTGTAATCATGGTCCAGCTTCCACAGCGCTTTCTCCTGGGCATACAGCTTATTCAGCCTGCGGGTATAAGCCTGCATCCGCCAATGGGGCTCATAATCCAGCAGCAGCCAGTCAAGCTCCGCGTCGTCCTTCCACTCGATGAACTGGGCAAATTCGCCGCCCATGAACAGCAGCTTTTTGCCCGGATGAGTCATCATATAGCCGTAGAACAGCCGTAGTCCGGCAAATTTTTGCTCGTAGCTGCCGGGCATTTTGTTCAGCAGCGATTTTTTCCCATGCACGACCTCATCATGAGACAGCGGCAGCGCATGATTATCCTGCCAAGCATACCAGATCGGAAAGGTCAGCAAATTATGATGATTTTTTCGCTCGAAAAAAGACTGCTTCGCATAGCTTAGCGTGTCATTCATCCAGCCCATATTCCACTTGTAGTTAAAACCAAGCCCGCCTTCATCAACTGCCTTCGTAACGCCGGGATAAGCATGCGACTCCTCGGCCATCATAAGGGCATGCGGGTAATATTGAAAAACGGTCTTATTCAGCTGGCGCAAAAAAGCGATGCCTTCGAGATGCTCCTTGCCGCCGAATTCATTCGGACGCCACTGGCCTGGTTTTTTATCAAAATCATGATACACAATGCTGGTGACCGCATCAACGCGCAAGCCATCAATATGAAACAGGTCGAACCAAAACAATGCATTCGAAATTAAAAAATTGCAAACCTCCGGCTTTCCGTAATCGAAGGCGAGCGTTCCCCAGCCGGGCTTCTCGGCAATGAGCGGGTCTTCATTTTCAAACAAAGCCGAGCCGTCAAAGCGGCGCAAGCCATGCGCATCCTTGGCAAAATGCCCCGGCACCCAGTCGAGAATGACACCAATCCCGTTTTGATGGCACCGATCTATCAGCTCCATTAATTGCTGCGGTTCACCGTAGCGGCTAGTCGCGGCATAATAGCCCGTCGGCTGGTAGCCCCATGATTTATCGTATGGATGCTCGGTTAGCGGCAGCAGCTCCAGGTGGGTATAGCCCATGTCCGCTACATAAGCGACCAATTGATCAGCCAGCTCGCTGTAGGAAAGCAGCGTATCATCCTTATGCCTGCGCCAGCTGCCAAGATGCACCTCGTAAATGTTCATTGGACGGGCATACGGCGTTTTTTTCCCGCGCATCCACGCCTCATCCTGCCATGCATAACCGTCCAGCGACCATACGCGGGATGCAGTTTGCGGCCTTACCTCGGCATATACGGCATAAGGATCGGCTTTGAGCAGCCTCTCACCATTTTGGGTTACAATTTCATATTTATACAAAGCGCCCTTCGGCATATTCGGGAAGAAGCCTGTCCAGATGCCGGACTTGTTAAGCCGGTTTAGCGGCTCATTGCCGCCATGCCACCCGTTAAAATCCGTCGCCAGACGAACCTCCCGCGCTTCCGGCGCCCAAACGTTAAAGCGAGTGCCTTCGATTCCATGCTCGATTGCTTGGTGAGCGCCCATTTTTCGGTAGCTATGCGCCCATGTTCCTTCATGAAACAGAAAAATTTCTTCTTCGGACAATGTGGAGATTTCCATCCATTTCACCCGCTTTATGTTCGCAATGAACGTATAGTAATGCTCACGAAAGCTAATATTAACCTTAAAAATTGATTTTGACTCAATCGTTTCAAGCGCCCTTCAGTCGTTTAAAAATACCTTACAACAACCCGTCACGGACGGCCTGGAGGGAAAAAGCCTAATGCATAATACCGATTGCATCGCTATGCTGCTAGCTGGAGGACAAGGAAGTCGTTTAGCACCGTTTACAGGCCAAATGGCCAAGCCCGTCGTATCTTTTGGCGACCGCTTCCGCATGATTGACTTTCCATTAAGCAATTGCATTAACTCAGGCATTCGCACCATTGGCGTGCTCACTCAATATTGCTCCGATTCGGTTCACGACCACATTACGGATGGAGAAGCTTGGCTGCGCTCAACAACGACGAAGCATTCTGGCGAAATTACGATGCTGCCAGCTTCTCGGGTATCAAGCTCAGGCTGCTATACGGGAACGGCCGATGCGATTGTTCGCAACGTTGCTTATGTGGACGAGCATCATCCGGAGCATGTGCTTGTTTTATCAGGCGATCACATTTACCAGATGGATTATCGCCCAATGCTGGAATTTCACAAGGCAAGCAAGGCAATGGCCACCATTGCCGTCAAGCAGGTTCCATGGCGTGAAGCCCATCGCTTCGGCATTATGCATACGGACGAGCAGTCCCGCATTGTGAAGTTTGAAGAGAAGCCAGCAACCCCGGAAAGCAACTTGGCTTCTATGGGCATTTATTTATTCCGCTGGCAAGATTTGAGAAGCATCCTGCTGGAGGACGCCGCAAACCCTCATTCAAGCCATGACTTTGGCAAAGATATTATTCCCGCCATTTTGGCTGCAGAGGAAAACTTGAACGCTTATCCATATGAGGGCTACTGGCGTGATGTCGGCACCGTAGAAAGCCTGTGGGAAGCGCACATGGAGCTGCTTGACGGCGAGATGAGCTTGACTACAGAAACTTGGCCTCTTAGGTCCAAAGAGGTTCAGCCGGTACGAAACCCCTATGTCAGCCCGCAAGCTGTGCTGAGCAACAGCATTGCCCACCCTGGCTGCACAATCGAAGGCCGGATTTCACGCTCGGTGCTGGGCGCAGGAGTCAGCATTGGAAAAGGCAGCGGCATCGCCGAAAGCATCATCATGCCCGGTGTAAAAATTGGGCGCAATGTTATTATTCATAGAGCCATTATTGGCGAAAACGCCGTTATTCATGACGGCGCAATCATCGGGGAGAGAAATCACGGAGACATAACCGTCGTCGCCCCCGGCGAAGCAATTGTGGCTCAGCTTATGACTAGCAGCAGCAGTAAACTGAAGGCGCTTGAACAATTAGAACAGTATGAGAATTCAGTGACAGAGCTTGTTGGTACAGGAGAAGAACGATTCAGCAATAGCGTCTTACACTATTAATGTGTTGTGTCGTAAGCGGATGTCTTGCAGCATGAACGCTGCTGTATCCCATTACTTTCGACAAGACGCACGCTTTACCCTGCTTGCCAAAGCAGCAAATTATATAGCGGCTTATGCAAGGTGAAACGGCTGTCGCCGTCCTAGCGGCGCAGCGCGTTTCATTCCGAGTAGTATAGAGAAAGGATTGGAAAATATATCCTTTCCCATATTTCAAAAAATAGCCCTCGGTCCACGAAGCAAGGTGGGCCGAGGGCTATTTGAGGTTATTAAAGGTTTTTTCCTTATTGGTTAGACTGATGTTCGGCAAAAATAAAGGATTAGACTCGTAGTAAAAGAAGGTTTCTCATGAATTCTCTAATGTAAGTAAATACAAATTCCAAATCAGTTAATCCATTTTCTATACATATTCTTAATAGTATAATGAGGTAAATAAAGTGATTATTCACTTTGAGAAATCCGAAATTGCTTTGGCGGTATTATTTTATGGCTTCGTAAGGATTGCAAAACCATCGAAATATGGGAGTTTAAAACAGATGTTGTGCCGTAGTTAGTTTTTATGAAAGGAAGGTATAGGGGTGAGTATTTATTACGCTTCAAGCAAAGAGGATATCACTAAGGATGCACTCCAAGAGTTATTTCTTTCGGTAGAATGGGAGTCTGGCAAGTATCCAAACGAGCTTTTACAAGCAATCGGAGGGTCTCATTCCATTGTTACCGCTTGGGAAGGAGAAAAGCTTGTCGGTTTAATAAATGCTTTGTCTGATGGTGTTTTAACGGTATATTTTCATTATATGCTTATTAATCCGAGTTATCAGAATATAGGTATTGGTAAGGAAATGATGAATATAATGCTTGATAGATATAAAGGGTGTAAAACAAAAGTATTAATTTCTTATCCTCATGCAGTGGATTTCTATAATAAATTCGGCTTTAATACAGAGGATGGAGCTACACCAATGTTTATCTCAGAGTTGATATGATCGAACTAACGGGACACTATAGTTGAATGACAACAGCGGAAGTCTAAGTCTTTATTCATCAAGCCTCAGACTTCCGCTGTTTTTATTAATGAATCAATCTACAATTTATTTTTCAAAAGCTGACGATTCTTATATTATAAAAAAACATTAAATTAACGATATCAGTCTAACTCTTTATTTTCTTTCGACAACTAATCCGAAATTGTCAACTGGCTGAGCTGCTCGTTCCATTGAACCGTGAGCCCCAAGCCTTGCTCCAGCAACTGGTACGGAACGGCCGTTGCACCGGAATAAACAATCGGAGCCTCTGGCAGCTCAAACGTTACATTGCCTGCTTTCGCCTGAGTATCACCTATGCGGAAGGTTGCGAAGCGTTCCTTGTATTTAAGCGTATAAATTCTAAAGCCTTCATTATTAAGAACGGCGTTCATCGTCATGCCTAATGCTTTAGCCGCATCTTTTATCGGCACATATACCGTCTCTCCTTGCGGAAGTGTAGGGTAAATGCTGCTTAGCCATTGCCCATTTATGATGGTATCAACAGCCGGCCTTGCCAGCATAGGCGTATAAACCATGCCATCGCTGCGCACGGATGGTCCGCCTGCTTCATAGAACTTGTTGTGGCCCCAGCCCCATGCCTTGCCATCCTCATCTATGGCAACGCCGTGGTCTTCCCCGGCTGCGATATGCTTGATCCGGGTGAGCCCCCGCACTTTGCCCTGTTTGCCAGTTGCGGTCTGTCCATAAGCAAAAACCTCGCCACCTGTCGTCAGCAAAAGCAGGCTGCCCGCACTACCGCTTATCTCCTTCAGCGTAAGTATCGGATACAGAGCTTGTTTTTTGCCATTTTCAGCAATACTCCACGCTTTTCCTTTCGTATCTAATGCCATCATACCGCCGCTATACGCGACGATGGAGGTTATGCCAGACAAGCCAGATCGTTTAGCAGGAGCTGTAGGCTTAATCGTCTCCACGCCCTCTCGGGGCGCCGCCACAGGCTGCCAGCTCCATACCGTTCCATCCTTCTTCACGGCGTAAGCCTTAGGATAACCGTATGCAACCTGCACGACTTGATTTAAGCCCTTCACGGCAGCTGGTTTTCCAAAGCTGAGCTTTCCGGTGTCGGCTTGCTGCTTCGTCCATGTTGAGACCGTACCATTTTTCAATAAAGCTATATCATAACCATATCCGCCTGCCACCTTCGCTACGCCAGCAGCGCCCGCCACCTGCCGAAGCCCATTTGCATCTTTTCCGCTGCTGTCATTGTGGCCCCAGGTCCAGACCGTTCCGTCTGCCTTTACCGCCATATAGTTTTGATCACTCTTATTGATATGAATATAGACAATATCGGAAAGTCCGGCATAACGTACGGGCGCTACTGTATTGCGAAAGCCTGGATTTCCCTCCAGCCCAAGCTCTCCCCACAAATTGCGTCCCCAAGCCCAAACCGTGCCGTCGCTGCGCAGTGCAATCGTATAGTTATGGGCGGCTTCTATTTGCGTAAAGCTTTTGGAGACGGCCTCAGCGGCTTGCTCCTGCCCTTGCTCCTGCAATTGGCTTGCTGCTTGCTTCCCGCTGGCAATCGCTGCACTGTGCGGGCCACCCGTCCATACAATCGCTGCTAGAAGCGTAAGCGCCAGCAAGCCGCGCCAGGCTTCCCCGCTCTTGTTAGACTTTCTTGACGTTTTTGTGTTGAACAACTTCATCCCTACCCCCAATGACCATTTACAAGCTTTCTATATGGACGGTGTTCCCAATTAGAAGGTTGCAGCTTGATGGCTGCATGGCTATTTGTTCATTCAGTCATTAGGTTGATAGATGAGGAGGTTTAAAAAAATCAGGCATCCATTTCCAGCACCGAGCTGTTGCTGATCAGCGTGCCAACATGGCTGCCATGGCAAATTGCCTTCATCGAGCCCGGCTTGTCGAAATTAAACACATGAATCGGCAGATTATAGTCCCGTGCCAAAATAAAGGCCGACTGATCCATCACCTTAAGCTGCTGATCCAGCACATCATTGTAGTGCAGCGATTTGAATTTCCGCGCTCCCTTATGCAGCTTGGGATCGGCGTCAAGCACGCCGTCTACGCCCTGCTTGGCGACCAGCAGCGCATCGCACCCTACCTCAATCGCCCGCTGCACCGATGGATAATCCGTCGTCACATATGGCTGCCCGTTACCGCCAGCAAAAATGACGATATACCCCTTCTCCAAATGATGCACCGCACGCAAACGGATGTAAGGCTCGGCAACGCTGCTGACCGGCAGTGCCGTCATGACGCGCACTTCCTTCTTCGTTCTGGCTTTCAGCACGCCTCTGAGCATCAGACTGTTAATAACCGTCGCCAGCGTACCAATATTATCCGCCTCCGCACGTTCAATGCCCCAGCTCTCGCCCATATTGCCGCGAAAAATATTGCCACCCCCAATAACGAGCGATACCTCTACGCCCATCTTCACGACGGACAGCACCTCGCTCGCGATATGCTCCAACCTTTCAGGTTCAAAGCCGAACTCGCTTCCGCCTGCAACCGCTCCTCCGCTCAGCTTAATCAGCACTCTCTTATACCTGTTGTTCATCATTGATCATGCACCTCCAGTTAGATTAACGTTCGCAAGAAGCAGAGTATAAGGGGGGGAACTTATACAATCTTATATTTTGAAAAAAAGGCATAAAAAAACACCAAAGCATCAAATGCCTTGGTGTTTCAAAGGAATGGGAATAGAAATGTGCTTCGGGCTGGACGGACAAAACCGGCTGCGCCATTGCCTTGGCTTTCGTTCCATACTCCCATCTCCTCCCTTTATTCCTGCTTGATTTTGTCTTATTCTACGCCAGCGCTATGCAAGTTGCAATAGTAGCTTAGGCTTAGTGCTTGCGATACTGATACGAAATGACGCTATTCCTCGTAAATCATTTTGCGCGTCATGCCGCCATCGACGACGAGATTAATGCCATTAACGAAATCATTGCCCGGATCGGTCAAATAAAAACACGCTTTTGCGATGTCCTCCGGCTTGCCGACCCGCATGGACGGATGCTGGCTGTGATCCTCCGGCCGCAGCGCTTCATAATCGCCGGTTTCAATCCAGCCGGGGCTGATCGCATTCACGCGAATGCGATCAGGACCAAAAGAAACCGCCAGTGCATGCGTCAGCGCCACAATGCCGCCCTTGGAAGCCGCATACGCCTCCGTATTGGGCTCAGACATTAGGGCACGCGTCGAGGCCATATTGACGATGGCTCCTCCTCCGGTGCCGCGCATCAACTTAGCGGCTTCCCTTGCGCACAAAAAAGTGCCGCGCAAATTCGTGTGGAGCAGCGCATCCCATTCTTCAACCTCCAGGTCGTACGGCGACTTCCACACCGCATAACCCGCATTGTTAATCAGCACATCCAGACCGCCGTAGGTCTCGCTAATAAAAGCGAACATCGCTTCAATTGCCGCTGGCTGAGCCAAATCAATGGTATAGGCGGCAGCTTTGCCACCCTGCTCTTGTATACGAAGCGCCGCCTTCTTGGCGCCTTCGCTGTCGCGGTCTGCCGCAATAACGAAGGCGCCCTGCCTCGTATAGGCTTCGGCAACAGCAAAGCCAATGCCACGCGCGGCGCCGGTTACCAGCACTATTTTTCCACTATAGTCCATTAATCAACTGCCTCCTCTCTACGTTCCTTTACCTCATTGTGCACAAACAGCCGATCAGATAGGCTCTGACCGGCTGCTCCCGCTGTTTAAGCGCGATTATGCGTTATAAAATTTCAACAGCTCGCTGACAATCGCTTCCTGCGTGCCTTCAACGCGAGTCTGGCGCTGTGTTTTCTCGAACAAGGACGAAATTTGCTCAGGGAAGGTCTGCTCAATGCTGCAAAGACGTATCGCTTCGTCGAACTTGGCCGGATGCGCCGTAGCCAGCGAAATCGTTACATCGCCGCTTTGTGCACATTGATCAGCTGCCGCCACGCCACAAGCGGAGTGAGGGTCAAGCAAATAATCGCTTTCGGCGTTGTATTTGCTGATCGTATCGAGACATTCCTGCCCGCCAACGCCATGAGCGCCGAATTCGGCTTGAACCCGCTGCAGATCATCGCCAGAAATGACGAGCTTGCCTTCCTTGCGGAACTGGTTCATCAGCTCTGTAATCAGCTGTGGGTTTTCACCCAGCACATAATACAAATAACGCTCGAAGTTGCTTGCCACTTGAATATCCATCGAAGGGCTGTACGTGCTGCGGAAATCTCCCGGCATATACACGCCTTCCTTGATGAAACGCTCCAAAATGTTGTTTTCGTTCGTTGCCAAAATCAGCTTGTTCACCGGAAGACCCATGCGCTTCGCGAGGTAGCCCGCGAAAATATCGCCAAAGTTGCCAGTCGGCACGCTGAAATTGACTTCCTGCACATCCTGCTGCTTCGCAATCTGGAAGTAAGCATAGAAATAATAAACCGTCTGCGCCAAAATGCGCACAAAGTTAATGGAGTTAATTGCACAAAGATGGTTCGCGGACTTAAACTCCAAATCAGCAAACAAATCTTTAATGATGCGCTGGCAGTCGTCAAAATTGCCGTCGACCGACAGGTTCAAGACGTTGTCGTCCGGCACTGTCGTCATTTGCAGCTCCTGCACCTTGCTGACTTTGCCATGCGGATGCAAAATGCAAATTTTGATACCGTCTTTGCCACGTACGCCTTGAATCGCCGATGCGCCCGTATCGCCGGATGTCGCGCCAAGAATATGAATCGTCTTGTTCTGCTTGCGGGATACATACGTATATAATTCGCCCATAAATTGCAGCGCAATGTCTTTAAATGCAAAGGTTGGGCCGTGGAACAGCTCCAGCAAATACAGGTTGTCCTTCAAGCGGCGAACAGGCGTAACGCCTGGATCGCGGAATGTTCCGTAGCTGGCATTCACCATCGCCCGCAAGTCTTCCGCCGGAATTTCATCATTCGTGAAATAACCGAAAATCTCCAGCACCAGCTCCTGATAAGACAGGTTCTGCCACGCCTTCAGCTTTTCAGCCGAAAAAACAGGAATTTCACTCGGAACGAGCAAACCTCCGTCATCTGCAAGACCCATTAGAAAAGCGTCGATAAATCCGATTTTGCCTACATTTCCTCTTGTACTAATATACTCCACCGGGTAATCCCTCCGACATTCTTTTGTAACATCATATCATCGTTTCCAGTTAAAATCGAATGGATTATTGAAATCTCGCCTGTATTTCATCGCCTAAACGCCTTTGCTGCGCTATACGGAATTGCCTGTTATTTCCGCGCGGACGATACAATCAGTTCATACAGCTGCGACAAGGTGTCGCGGCGCTCCTCCTGCTCCATCCGATTAATGTATGCGGCGCGATTCTGGTAGACGTCTTCAATCGCCGACAGCAGCGTATCAGGCGTCACCTGCTCCTCATGCAGCACCTCGCAAAAGCCAGAAGACTTAAACGAATCTGCGTTAAGCAGCTGGTCGCCCCGGCTCTGTGCTTTCGTAAGCGGAATAAGCAGCATCGGCTTGCGCAAATGCAGAAACTCAAAAATCGCGTTAGAGCCGGCGCGGGAAAGGACGATGTCACTCATCGCCAGCACATCGGGAAGCTGCTCATTAATGTATTCGAACTGCTTGTAATCCGCCGTTTCAAGGGCTGGCTCCACCTGTCCCTTGCCGCATAAATGAACGATGCTGAATTGGCGGGTGAGCTCGCTAAGCGCACTGCGCACCGCCTTATTAATCGCCCGCGATCCGAGGCTGCCGCCCATAATGAGCAGAACGGGCTTCGCTCCGCCCGTCTCTACGCGCGCCGCACCCTTTGCTTCTACTGCTGCTATTGCTTTTGCTGTTTCTACCGCAGGCTCTTCTGCTCTCACACTTTTTCCCGAAATGTTCACGACCAGCTTGGCAGGATTAGCCGCATAGTCGGCGCTTTCCTTTGACGCCTTCCCCTGCGGCGCCTGGCTTAGCGTCTGTATGCTGCCTGCTGCACCTGAGGCTGTTGAGGCTTCTGCATCAGCTGCTCCGGATGCGGGCAGCAGACCGCAATAGGCTCTGCCTCGCGAGGCTACGCCCTGCCTCAGCTCATCACGGATGACTGCGCCAACGTAATGCGCCTTGCCTGAAGGCAAGTGCTGCGCTGTCTCGGGAAAAGTCGTACACACGCCCGTTGCAAAAGGGATCGCAATTCGGTTTGCCAGTCCCGGCGTCAGATCCGATTCATGAATAAGCACCGGCACCCGATTAAGCCACGCTCCCAGCACAACCGGGACGGACACGAAGCCGCCCTTGGAAAAAATAACGTTCGGCTTCTCCCGCTGAATGAGCCGATAAGCTTGAAAAACCCCTTTGATGACCTTGAAGGGGTCCTTCACATTTTGCCAGTCCAAATAGCGGCGAAGCTTGCCTGTCGCAATACCATGATATGTAAGCTGCTCTAGTGGAGCAGTAAGTTGCTTTTCTATGCCGTTTTCCGATCCAATATAATGGATCTGCCAGCCAGCCTCCGCGAAACGGGGAATCAGCGCCAAGTTAACGGTCACATGGCCTGCCGTCCCTCCGCCTGTAAACATAATTTTCCTGCCCATTGTCCATAACCTCCGGTTCCTTGCTGCCCATTCTCTTCCTTGCTCTATATATGTATGACGAAAAATCAGGAAATTGTCAACTCATCTATCGTATACACCTATGCTCAGAGATCATATGGACGGAAGCATCGGAAATCGGAGCAGCCAGATGAGCGGAGCTCATGCTTCAATCCCGCTTCGCAGCTGGCTCTTTCACAACTGCTGGAGCCGAAAAAGCATCCGCTCCCTCCCCCTGACCATCTTCCTCTACGTAACGCTTAAGCGCACCGAGCTTATTTTCCCAATAACGCTCATAAAAAGCGAGCCATCGCTTTAGCTGCTGCAAAGGCTCCGCATCGAGCCGATAACGGGTTTCCCGGCCAACCTTGCGCTCCTTGACCAGTCCCGCCTCTGCCAAAATTCGCAAATGCTTCGATACCGCCGTCCGGCTCATCTCATAATGGCTGCTAATGACAGTGACGGGCATCTCCTCATCCACAAGCAGCCGAAGCAGGCTGCGGCGGGTCGGATCGGCAATCGCTTGGAACACCTCTGCCTTCGGCTCCGCCGCCGCGTCGCTACTGCGATTCGACATAAGAAGCCAGCCTTTGCTGTATGCCTGTCCAGCCCTTGTCCATATGGCCGCGCACGATTTCATGCGGCTGTCCGAACTCCGTCACCGTACCCTCATTCCATCCGCCGTGAATGAGCGTAAACTCCGTCTCTTCTCCTACAGCCTTTAATTCGAAGGTGAGTGTCCAGTCCTTGCCCCATTTGAAGGAGAGGCGGTTAGGCGGATCAATGACCGTCACCTTGCAGGAAGACTTTCCGAACGCGCCAGCTTCCAGCTGAAACTCATAGCCTTCCTCCGGCTGAAAATCATTGGGCATAAACCATGCGGCAATGCCCTCAGACGTCGCTACTGCCTTCCACACTTTGTCTATTGGCGCTTTAAGCACCAGCGTCTGCCGGATATCCGGCAGCGTATTTGCCGCTTCGCTGCTCATTGCTGATCGTCTCCTCTTATAATCGCTTTATCATCTTAGTATCATCTAAAGTTCTTGCGGACACCAGATCCGTTATATACGCAAAATCATTGCAATTCCTATTCTCTCGGACACCAGCGCTCTTATTTGTGCTTTTAAACCTCATTTTACGGCTCTATCGGACAAATAACGCCTCTCCTGTCCGCTGCCTTAGGGTAAGTTCACTTTCTATAACAAATAGCGGATTCTGTGTCCGTGAGGACGGACAGGCATTTGATTGCCTGTTGTCCTTTCATTCGCTGCCTCATCTACGCCGTTAGTTATACAGCTAGTTATACAGCTAATTATGCGTATACATACGAAACCATTAGGTTTCCCTTCGGATTATACGAAACCTTTTGGTTTCATGTCAATAAGTACTGCTATACATAGCATGACCAATATCTTCCTGTATAATTTTGATTAGCGGCGCGTAAACATGGTTACATAGATAACATGAGACACTACAACAGCTGACACAAGCCACACATTGGTGAACAGCACAAACACAAAGAGAAAGGCAGTGATCAATATGGGTTTTTTATGGACATTAATCATAGGAGGCATTATCGGTTGGCTCGCAGGAATGATCGTTGGACGTGACGTTCCCGGAGGCATCATTGGAAATATTATTGCAGGTTTTGTCGGCGCATGGCTCGGAGGCTTGATCTTCGGCGAGCTTGGTCCAGTCATCGGCGGCTTCTATTTCATTCCAGCGTTAATTGGCGCAGTTGTACTGGTGTTCATTCTCAGCCTGATCTTGGCTGGACGAAGAAGACGATGATAATCGTTTAAGACCAATATTTTTTGAACAAATAAATGTAGAATAACTAAACAACCTGACGCCAGAAGGTATAATGTCAGGTTGTTTGGTTTTTCAGGGTATTTTTTTCGCAAGCATTTAACGACCATTAGCGACAAAACGCCATGTCGAAAACCGAATAACGTGTCATAATTTGTAATAATATATACTTTATTTTTCACTATGCTCAAAAAATATATTTATTCAAGAAATTGTTCAAATTACAAGACTTGTGTTGCTGCTCCGAGGTTGTTAATCTAGACATAGGCCTAAATGATCAGCCGTTGAAAAATCTAGCCTTTTACGCCATTCGGCGGGGGCTGGAATCGGTTGTAATTGGTTTTTAATATCTGTAAAATGTTTGTAGTTACCGAAGGTTAATAGGAGGTCCTCATGTTTGCTAAACGCCTTAAACAACTCAGAAAAAAAAGAAAATACTCCATGCAGCAACTAGCGGATACCGTAGGCGTGGCTAAAAGTACCTATGCAGGCTATGAATCCGGCTATCGGCAGCCTACTTTGGAGACCATTCAAAGCATTGCGAAGAAATTAATTACGACATCCGATTATTTGCTAGGATTAACGGACTATCCTGACCAACAGGAGCCGAGCAACAATGCCAAGGAGTTTTTCAACCATGAGCAGCTTCATTGGGACGGCGTTCCGCTGGAGCAGGAGGATTTAGAGCTTGTCCGGATGCTGCTTGAACGCGTTGTGCGCGACCGCACTTCATCCGGCGACCCTTCGCAAAATCCATCCTAGTCGGTGCCCCTTATCCGCTTGCTTGAACAGCGTTCAGTTTGTTGATGGCGCTGCTGCGAATTTCCGCTTTAATGGATTGATATTCCTGCGTCCACGTTGATTTTTTAGCAAAGGCTATACCAGCTTCCTTATATTCTGTTTCAGCCTTGTTAATTAATGCTTGGTATTGTTTATCGCAAGAAGCCTCTGCAGCAGCAATTTTCCCCAGCAGCTCCCCTTGCAACGCCTTTTCATCCAGTTCCGTGCTTTTGTTTATTGCCGCAACGACCTGTGTCATTAATTGATTGGCATTGCTGACGCATTTTCCTTTTAATGCGGTTAGCTGTGACTCATATTTGCTGCCCAGTGCTTTAGTCTTGCTTTGATCATCCTTCGCCGTGCTGGCAGTCTTGTCGCCTGTACCCGTATTCGCTTTCTCGCCTGACTGCTTGCCTGACTCATCCGTTTCAGCTGCAACGTCCGTCTTGCCTGCCGAGCCTGCCTGAGAGGAAGCCGTCTCTTGAGCATTCGCCTCCGCAGCTTGCTTGCCCTCGACCTCCTCGTCTTTCTTGGCCTGCTTTGCTTTTTCCAAAATCGCCTTGCGCTTCGCATCGTCCTTCTCGCCAACCGCTTCAATCGGATAGTTCACATCCACAATCGCCAAATACTTTCCATATTGCTTCGTAATAGAGCGCAGGGCGTCGATTTCCTCCGTCGTCAGCTTTGCCAGCAGCAAATCGCGTATGGCCTGCTTTTCCTCCGTCGTCAGCTCCTCGTCCGATTGCCCCAGCAAAATATACATTTCACGGAATGACAACCCGGAGTTTAGCAAAATAGCGGCTGCGTCCAGCGCGTCATCGCTTTTGATTGTTTTGCCTGCAATTTGCTCCGCTTTGCCCACCGCACTATCCAGTGAGGACGGCAGCTCCACCTGATTGCCCGCCCCTCCAGAGGCTGGCGCCACTCCATCCTGCTCAGCTACTAAAGCGGCACGACGCTGCTGGATATCCTCCAAGCTGATTGAGCTGATTTTCCAATAGAAAAAACCAACGGTGCCGATAAGCAAAATGGCAAGCGTTGCTGTGGTTATTAAAATCGTTTTCCAAATGCGCTTTTTCATCCTGTATCCATCCTTTCTTACGCGAAAAGAGCCGGACAAAGGTGTTGTCACCTTTATCCGGCATTTGGGCCATCCTGCAGCAGGTAAAAACTTAAACAATAGCTTGCGCTATAGATTGATCAAACGATACAGCATGACCGCTGCTTCGGCGCGAGTCGTATTGGCATTGACCGGAAAGCTGCCCTGCTCCAGTGGCAGCAGGCTGTTTGCTGCCGCGAAGGCAACGCCCGCCTTCAACGATGGATGCAGGTTGTCCGCATCTTTTAAATCGGCAAGCGCTGCTTTTACATCGGCTGGCTCTTCCAGCCCCTTCGACAGCTTCGCTGCCCTTGCAATCATCGTCGCCATTTCAGCATGCGTAATGGTCGCCTCCGGCTCGAAGCGATTGCCGCTTCGGCCTTGGACAAGACCTTTCTCCACGGCTGTGCCCACATACGGGGCATACCACTGAGTTAAAGGCACGTCTTTAAATGTGCTGGCTGATGCATCATTTTTAAAATCGAGCGAACGAATGAGCATTTTGGCAAACTCCGCCCGTGTCACCATTTTGCCCGGATCAAAACGCGAATCCTCCACACCGTCAATAATGCCTTTGGCTGTTATCGCTTCAATCTCCTTGCCTGCCCATTCATATACGCTGCCCAGATCTTGGAAGGATGGGCCCGCTTGATCTTCAATCACCGCTGCTTGCTGCGTTGGGATAACAATCGACAGCTCCGTCTCAAGCGAATCCTCCAGCACGGCTTCTGTTACGGCTTCGGTTACAACTTCTGCGGCCGCTTCAGCAACGGCCTCTGTTACAGTCCCCGTCGCAGCTTCGGCAACAGCCTCGCCAGCATCTGAAGGAGCAAGTGCCGCTGTTTCATCGCTCTCGCTTCCCTCTTGCGCTCCCGCTGACGCTGCCCTGCCACTCAAATATTCGCTAAAATTGAAATAAGGCGTATTCACAATGTATCGGTCAATGCCGCTGCCCGTTTCCAGCTTGGAGAAGCTTTCACTGAGCACCTTCCATACCGCTTCGCGGCGAGTCAAATAGTTTTGCATCACCTCAACCGGCGGCTTGAAAATGATAAAGCCCTGGTCCACCGTAATATATGGTGTAACGTCGAATGTATTTTCCTGCTTCCAGGTCGTCTGCAGCAGTTCTACCGCCTCACCTAGCAGCACTTGCTGCTGCTCGGACGTCGACTGCGACCACTGCGCAATGATCGTATTCATTTCCTTGTGGTAATCGGCTAGAAGATCGTCCACCGGCACTTCGGGCTCTTCCTTGCCGAGCGTCACTTCCTTCTCGAAAAGCACTTTGCCGAGCAGGCTTGCCCGCAGCGTCGCTTTCGCAGAAACGACCGAGCCCAGTATCGTCACCACGCCCGACTGCGCAACTTTTACATCTTTGCTGCCTGCCGTTTTGGACCAGGCCAGCAGTTCCTTTGGAACCTCACGACCAAAAATCGAGAGCTTGTACGTATGCTTTCGGCCCTCGTGGTCGATTTCCACCGTCTCCTTCGCACCTGACCGCATATAAGCAATCATCATGGAGCGGATGGCCGGAACTTCCTTCTTAAGCTGCTTGCGGAAGTTGGTGACTGTATCTACCATGTCTTTTTTCGTAATGTCCAGCTTGGCCAATACAGCACTCACTTTGTAGGTCGAGGTATCGGAAAGAACCGTTTCCAGCGCATCGCCCAGCAGCTTCGTCTGCTCGCTCTCGCTCGCCATTAGCATCAGCAGCTCGGTATTGCTTTTCTCCGAAACGAGCGAAGTCGTTTTTTGCTCCAGCGCATTCATAAACTGCATGGCGTCATCAACTGTGAGATGATTTTGCCTCGCGAGTGCTGCTACTGCCTGCAAAGCGCCGCTATAGGAGGGATTTTTGCGAATCGCCTCCAAATTATCAAAAGAAGGATCATACTGCAGGCTTCCCGCCGCCACCATAAAGTCGAAAAGCGGCTGCTGAACGGAGGGGTCTATTTTGCCGGACAGCTTATTCCATATCGGTGCAATCAAATCGCCATTGGCTTCAAAGCTGAGCGTTGCAATTTCGTCACGCAGGTCTCTGACCTCCTGTACGTCAGCCGGATCGCCCATTTGCAAATACTGATGCAGCTCCAGCAGGCGCTTGACAAAATCACTGCTGTAAAAGGAATCAGCGGCACCCGCATGCGCCGTCTGGACAAAGCCGAGCTTCTCCAGCACGCCCCGCTCGCTGAGCGGCAATCCGGACAGCGCCGTCCCCGCAACAGCTGCCGCCAGGGCAGCGGATACGATTTTTTTCGTAAACCTCATTACGTCCTCACCTCTTCTTTCGGAAATGGAAAAACCTAAATCAATTCATGTATCGCAATGTCTTCGATGTTCATCATAGGTCTGCCCACCGGATAGTAGGCAAACAGCGTTCCTTCCAGCTGCTCTTTGCTGATCGCATTGCGGCCGTCAATGAGAATGGGGCTCGCCATGACGCGCTCCACTTCCTTGAGATCGAGCTTCGTATAGTCGTCCCACTCCGTGAGCAGGCAAACAGCGTCGCATTGCTTCGCTGCATCAAGCGCGGAATCGCACCATTCAATAGATGGGTGATTCAGCAGGGAACGGAAATTTTCTACCGCAATGGGGTCAGTTACACGTGGAATTGCGCCAAGCGCAAGCAGCGATTCAATAATTTCAATCGCGGGCGCTTCTCTTACATCATCGGTTTCCGGCTTAAATGCAAGGCCCCAAATGGCAATGCGTCTGCCATGCATGCTGCCTAGCGCCCGTTTGAGCTTGTCGATGACGCCGTAGCGCTGATGCTGATTGACCTCTACGACCGACTTGAGCAGCTTGAAGTCATATTCGACGTTGCCCGCTATTTGAATGAGAGCCTTCGTATCCTTCGGGAAGCAGGAGCCTCCATAGCCGATGCCGGCGCGCAGGAAGGAGGAGCCAATCCGGCGGTCCAGCCCCATGCCGTGGGCAACCTCCGTTACATCTGCGCCTACCTTTTCGCAAATGTTGGCAATTTCATTGATGAACGATATTTTCGTAGCTAGAAACGCATTGGAGGCGTATTTGATCATCTCGGCGCTGCGAATATCCGTCATAATCAGCTGGTCGGTAAATGGCTTGTGCAGGCTTGTCAGCACCTCTGCTGCACGCGTGCTCTCCGAGCCGATAACGATGCGGTCTGGATTCAAAGTATCCTTGACGGCTGAGCCCTCGCGCAGAAACTCAGGGACGGAGGCGATATCGAACGGGTAATCGCTAATCGCTGCCACAATGCCGCGAACGCGTTCGTTCGTGCCGACCGGCACTGTGCTTTTCACAACAACAACCTTATAGCCGTTGAGCGCATAGCCGATTTCACGTGCTACCAGCTCGACGAACCGCATATCTGCCTCGCCATTCGGCAGTGGCGGCGTGCCTACCGCAATAATGACAACATCCGCCAGTGCCATCGCTTCGGTCAGATCATCGGTGAAGGAGAGGCGACCGGCCGCCGTATTGCTATCGGCCAATTCTTTGAGTCCTGGCTCATAAATGGGAATTTCACCGCTGCGAAGGCGCTCGATTTTGCTTACATCCTTATCGACACAGATGACATGATTGCCTTTCTCCGCATAACATACGCCCGATACCAATCCTACATATCCCGTTCCTATCACTGTTACGTTCATCAAGCTCCAGCTCCTATCATTTATTTTGAAATATTCTATTATAAAATCGTCTCCATATCGTAGAGCAGCGCCGTACGAATGGCTGCCAGCCTGCGCCTGCAGCGCACCTCGCTCCATTCCTTCGCTCCGTAATAAAGCCGCAGCGACGTTCCTGCTCCGGTAGGCTGCAATGCGCACCAAGCTCCATCCTCGAAAACATATTTGATCACATTTGCTCCCAGCTCCTGATTCGCGGCTTCCTTGCTGAAGCCCAGCGCTTTCACGCCATGCTCCTCGGAATCATAAATACTGCGAATTCGCAGCGAGGAAAGCTTCTCAGGCACTTCACCCCGCAGCTTGCGCATCACATTGCGCAGCCGCTGCGAGCCTTCAAGGCCGGGAAAGGACAGGCTGACCTGATCCTCCAAATAAAAGCCATATGCCTCATAAAGCTTGTACAGCTGATCCCATAATGTCAGGCCCCGGCTTTTATAAAAAGCCGCCATCTCTGTTGTGAGCAGCAGCGTCTGCATCGCATCCTTATCTCTGACGAACGCCTGCGGCAGGCAGCCGCCCGACTCATCAAAGGCGAAAAAAAACTTTCTCGCTCCGAGCTGCTCTTCTTCCGCTATACGAGCGGCTATATGGCGGAAGCCCGGCGGCGTCTCTACGATATGAAGACCGTAGCGCCTTGCTATCGCTGTGCTAAGCTCCGTCGTTAGGAGCGACTTGTAAAACGTTGCTGGGTAAACCGGCTCATTGGCCCGCTTCTGCGTGCAAAGATATTCAAGCAGCAGACTGCCCAGTTGGTTCGCAGACAGCAGGCGGCACCTGCCGCTTTTGTCCCTTGCCATTGCGCCAAGCTGCTGCGATTCGGGATCGGTCGCCATAATCAGATCCGTCTGCTTCCGCTCGGCCAGCAGCAGCGCCTGCCTGTAAGAATCGGGATTGTTAGGGTCCGGCTCATCGATGGTCGGGAAAAGCGGGTCTGGCTGAAACTGCTCCGGCACGCTCTCCACATCGCGATAGCCCATTTGCTTCAGCAGCGCAAGCGGCGTCTGCCCCCCGCTGCCATGCAGCGGCGTATAAATGACGCGCAGCCGCGTTCGCCCCGCTCGAAAGGCAGTTGGACGAACGATGATGCCCACAAGCTTGTGGTGGTAAGCTTTATCCACCTCCGTACCGACGAGCACAAGAAGCCCCTGTCGCACCGCTTCCTCCGCATCCATCAGCGGGATCGAAACCTCCTCCTCGATGCCCTCCATGCGCCTTGCTACGAGCTGGTTGTATTCCGGCGCCATAACAGCGCCATCTGAGCTGAACAGCTTGACGCCGTTGTAATCATAAGGATAATGGCCGGCTGTAATCATCAGCCCGGCTGCCGCATGCAGAAAACGGACAGCGAAGGAGAGCTCCGGCGTAGGCCGGGCCTGCTCAAAAAGATAAACCTTCACTCTGTTTTTGGCCAGCACGAGCGCTGCCTGTTCCGCGAACACCCGCGATAAAATCCGGCTGTCAAAAGCAATCGCAACACCGCGCTGCTTCGCCTCCTCGCCGCCGCTGCGAATTTCCCCAGCAAGCGCCAGCGCAATGCGGCGCACCGTGTAGATATTCATCCGGTTCGTTCCTGCGCCCACCTTCTCCCGCACGCCTTCCGGCCCAAGGTGAAGATGCTTGTAGAAGCGGTCGGTCAAATCGCCAGCTCCAAGCTCTCCGAGCTCTTTTCGAAGGTAAAAGGGCAGCTCTGCTTCCCTCCAGCGCTCGTATCTCCGATCAATCGCATAATCCAGTTGCTCTGCAATAGCATTCATCATCCTGTTAGCTCCTTCAAATCATGCAATATTGCATAATGTCATTCCAATCCGCTTCCAGCCTGACGCTCTCCTCTTCTACAAGCTGCGTTCCTCTCATCACCTCGATCATTTCCATTGGTGTCCGGGCAAGCAGGCAGTGTCTGCTGCCCAGAGGGATGTTGATAATGTCGCCAGCCTTTACAGTCCGCAGCTGGTCATCGAGCATCATTTCGCCTTCGCCGGACAAAATCGTCCACACCTCGCAGCGATTGTTATGATAGTGATAGCTGAAGTTTTTCCCTCTATCGAGGCAGACGCGCTTTGTCATGACCTCGCTGCCGTCCGGATATTTCAAATAATCAAGCACGATATAGTAGCCCCATCTGCGTTCCTCGTACATCGGGCGCTTGTCGCGATTTTTCAGCACTTCTTTAATACGCGGGCTGGATGCCTTGTCGGACACCAGAATGCCGTCAGGACTTGCAGCGACGATGGCATTTTTGATGCCAAGAATCGTAATCGGAATACCAAGCTCGTTAATGACATGCGTATCCGTTGCAAGCTCTGTTGTAATATGCTCGCCAAGCTCCGACGTTCCCATCTCTTCCGTCAGCGTGTTCCAGGTGCCAAGGTCTTTCCAGCAGCCGTCAAAAGGAAGCACGGCAACCTGCTTCGCCCGCTCCACGACCTCATAATCGAAGCTTGTCTTCACCAGCGTGCTGTATTGATTGACGAGCTCATCGTATTGAATTGGAATCCGCTTCTCGATCAGCAGATTAATTAAATAGCCGAGCTTGAAGGCGAACACGCCACAGTTCCAAAGCGCTCCGCGCTGCATCAGCTCGGATGCCGCATCCTCGCGCGGCTTTTCAGTGAAGTGCCGGACAAGCCGGTACGAGCGGGCGTTGCCTGTTTCTGTGTCAATCCCTTCCGCTTCCATGACGTCGCCTGCCGCATTAATAATCAGCTTAGGCTCGTCAGTCTCCGGCACGATGTAGCCGTATTTTTCCGATGGGAAGGTCGGTTTGACGCCCATCAGCGCCATATCGCAGCCAGAATCGTGAATGACCTGCGCAAGCTCGCTTATTTTATGGAAGAAGGCATCCTCCACATAGGGGTCAACCGGGAGAATCGTCACGACTTCATCCAGGCTGACTCCGGCAACGGAGTACAAATAAACCGCTGATAATGCGATAGCCGGGAATGTGTCCCGCCGCTCCGGCTCAATAATGAGCGGCACCGACAAGCCGGCATGCACGCGAATCATTTCCTCCTGCGCCTTGCCGGCGGCGATATAGGATGAGCGTTGCAGGCCTGTCTCGCCAAGCTGGCGCCATACCCGCTCGACCATCGATTCCTTTAGCCCGCCGGGCCCATCCAAAATTCGCAAAAATTGCTTCGACCTTGCATCATTAGACAGCGGCCACAGCCGTTTACCTGAACCGCCCGATAAAAGAATCAGCTTCATTGGTTTTGCTCCTCCTTTTGCATGTGAAACTGTGGTGAAAGAAATGCTGCGCTGCACAAGCGTAAACGGCTTTGCCGTCCTCTGGCGGTAATGCTAACGTTTCGCGGTGAAATATAAGCCAAGTATAAAGAGAATACTTATACTTTCTTATATTTTGAAAAGCTCCGCTTTTTCACCACGCTTCAAAATGCTTGAATATAGCGGCACTAGCTTTACGCCGCTTTCTCTACCTTTTTCTTCACCTGCCGCAGCAAGAGCAGCATCGACAGCATTGCTTTTTTGCCGCCCTCGAAACGGGTCAGCACAGCCAGCAGCCCCGATAACACGCTGCCTCTTGCCGTCCAATTTTGCTCCAGACTGAGCTGCACGAGCCGCTTCGCCTTATCCATGTCCCGCTCATTTACAATGGCGGAAACGCCGAGATTAAACAGCTTGAGCGCGAGGCGCTTCGATCTTTTTAGGAAAAATAGGGCATGCACGCCGTAGCGGTCAATCAGGTCGCGCCCTTCGCGAATACGAAGCTCAGCGCACTGTCTGCCCAGCTCAGCAAGATATTGCTGCACCATCATTTTTTCAACGGAGCCGCTTACGCCGTCAGGCAATGTGTATCTGCGATACAGCAGCTTCTCGACGAGCGCAAACTCCGTGACGAGCCCCATCCGCAGCCATAAATCGTAATCCTGCGTGAACTTGAACAGCTCGCGGTAGCCGCCCGCCCGCTCGTAAGCATCGCGGCGGAACATAACCTCGCCGTGGGTGTAGAAGTTATTTTGCAGCAGCTGATCAATTCCACTGACGCCCTGCTTATACTTGTTATAAATCGTCGTTGTGTTCGTCACCTTGTTGACGTTCTCGACGATACAGCCAACGACACCAACATCCGGCCTGCTTTGCAGCACCTTTACCTGCTCCTCAATACGCTCCGGGAACGAAATATCGCCAGAGCCCTGAATGGCTACGACTTCGCCCTTGCTCTGATTCACCGCTTCAATGACCGAACGGGTGAAGCCGCGATTGCTGTGGCTGATCAGCCGAATGCGCGGATCTTCAAAAGCTTCCAGCGCCTGCAGCGTGCCGTCCGTCGAGCCGTCATCAACCAAAATAATTTCCGTATTCGCATACGTCTGGTCAAGCAGGCTTTGAATCGACTCCTTCACTTGATTGACCCGGTTGTAATACACCGTGATGATCGATACCAGCATGTCCTCATCTCCGTTATCTTTGGCCCTTTAGCGGCTTCGCAGCTTCATGAAACGAACGCCGATTGAGCCGATTTTACTTTTGATTTGCGCCCAGTCCTCTTTGTTTAAAATTAAAAGCCTGCTCAAACTGATTGATTCACGCCTTGCGTAAAAAATAATAAAAGCGACGCCCGCATACATGTAGCTGATGCTGGAGGAAATCGACGCCCCAACCGCCCCGTATTTGGGAACGAGAATGAAATTAAGCACGACGTTCATAATGAGCGCAATAACCGATACCCGCAGCGAGAACAGCGGCGCGCCTCTGCCCGACAGGTCCGAATGAATCAGCTTGAACAGCACCATGGCGATAATACCCGGCAGCAAGTAGCGAATAACCTGTCCCGATTCGGCAAAATCAGCGCCATACAGCAGGCGGATAAACAGCGGCGACATGAACCAGAAGAAAACGCCGAACACGATAAGCACAGGCATAATGACGCGTATCAGCTTCGCCGTCCGTTCTACTGCCTCCTGACTGCTGCTGGAGCTTGCGCTGCGTGAAAATAAAATGAGCCCAATAGCAGCAGGCAGCTGCCAGATCAGCTCTGCTAGATTCGTGCCAACCGAATAAATGCCGACCTCGATGACATTCGTGAACCGCTCCAAAATAATGACGTCCACCCGGTAATTAAGCTGAATAATGAACAGCGCAAGCGCAAAAGAGAAGCCCTGCCGCATCATCTGCTGCGGAATGGGGTGAATATATTTGAACTTGAATTTCACTTCGCCCAGCAGCAGCTTCATGGAGTAGCCTAACGTGAACGCCGCCATCAGCAGCTGTGTCAGCGCCGCTCCGAGTACTCCCATGCCAAGCGCCCAGACGAGAATGAGCAAAATGATGAAATTAAGCGCCGTCTTAATAATTTCCACTTTATTAATGCTGCCAATATTGCCTTTGCCCTGCATAATGCCGCGTAAATATTGAATCGCTAGATTAACGGGCACCGTCAGCGTACAAATGACAAGCAGCTCCCAGCTGTACTCTCCTCCATACTGGAGCAGCAAAATACCCATAACGACAGCCACGCTAAGGGAGGAGGAGATTAACCACATAAATAATAAGGTCGATACAATATCGTTATAGTTAAATATTTTTTTACCGATGAGATAAGCAGCCGCCTGCCGGATGCCAAGATCGGCGATTGTCACAACGAGCGTAGGGATGACGAGTATGGCCGTTATCATCCCTTTGCCTTCGGGACCCAGCAGCCTTGCTGTCAGTACCGAAACGATAAAAGCTCCGAATAATACAAGCAGCCGGGTGCCGATCGTCGTTAAAATCTGGAACAGCATGCTAGTGGTTCACCTTCATAATCTGCGCGCCCAGCGCTGTGAAAATTTCGGTGAAGTTGCCGTAGCCCCGCTCCAGCTGATACAAATTCGTAATCCGGCTTGTCCCAACAGCCGCCAGCGCAGCAACTGCAACCGCCGCTCCGCCGCGAATATCGGTTGCAACAAGATCGGTTCCATACAGCTCGTCTACGCCGTGAATGACCGCCGTCTGTCCCGCTGCCCCATTGACGCAAAGGAAGCCGCCATCCTTCACCTCGATGTTCGCGCCCAGCTTGTTCAGCTCGTAGCAGTAGGAGAAGCGTCCGTCGAGAATCGTCTCCTTGAGCTCGCTCGTGCCGCTTGCATTCATCATCAATACGGTATGCAGCGGTTGAATATCGGTATGGAAGCCCGGATAAGCAGCCGTCGTGACGTTCACTGCTTCCAGCGGCCGATTCCATTCCACATAAATGCCGTTGTCGATCTCTTCTATTTTCAGGCCCGCCTGCCGCCATACGGCTACTTCGGACTCCAGGATGCGGGTCGTTGCATTGCGAATCGTTGCCGAGCCTTTCGTTGCACCAACTGCCGAAATAATCGTTGAAGCGATAATGCGGTCGCTCATCACCGTAAAGTCTGCGCGGTGCAGACGCTCTACGCCCGTAATTTGCAGGCTGTTCGATGACAGCCATTCAATATTTGCCCCCATATCGCTGAGCAGCTTGATGACATCCAGCACCTCGGGATTGCGGGCGGCATTATGCAGCTCAACAACCGCATTCGAACGAACGGATGCGAATAAAACATTCAGAGTCCCGCCAAAGGTTGGATACGGAAATGTAATAACCGTCCTCGCCTTCGGCTGGCTCTCGCGCAAGTGAAGCCCCAGCTCGCTCTCCTCCATCGCGAAGCCAAGCTCCTGCAGCGCGCTGACGTGCATGTCATGCTTGCGGCTGCCAATGTTGCAGCCGCCCGGCAGCGGCAGGAACAGCGAGCTGCGCCAGTGCGCCGCCGCTCCGAGCAGCAGCAGGGAGTGGCGGATTTTGCCCGCCAGCTCGGCATTCAGCGTGCCGCCCATCCACGCGCTGCCCTTGCAGTGAAGCTCGTCGCCTTTGATTTCCACGTTTGCGCCGGAATCGTTCAGCAGCTTGATCAGCTTGGCTACGTCATTCAGCTCAAGCGGCACATTATGAAGCACGACCTCCTCATCGGAGAGGCAGGCGGCCACAATAGCGGGCAGCGCCGAGTTTTTGGCACCGGGAAGCGACACTTCACCTGAAAGGGGATAACCTCCCTCAATTAATAAATAAGGCTCCGAAATCCTTTTTGTGCCGAGCGCTCTTGAATGAGCTTGTACCATATGCTTTCTCTCCCTTTTTAAAGGGGGCAGAAAAAGGAACATCGCTGCGCGAAAAGGCTAGTTTCCGACCGCTGTTGCAACTTCATTTATTGAATCAACCGCTCTAGCGGTATAAATCAAGCTGCAAAAATCGGACGTTCCACTTCTCCAACCAGCCTTTTCACTCCTCTCGCCTTTTCACTCACCCTTTTGTTTTTTTATTTATACGAACAACACTTCTGGCTCCATTTGGATGCCGAGCTGCTTGGCTACTGTCGTCTGCATCAGCTCAATGAGCCGCTTTACGTCGCTGGCTGTTGCACTGCCTTGATTAATGATCCAGTTCGCGTGCACCGTACTAATCTGTGCGCCGCCAATAACAAATCCTTTCAACCCGACCTCTTCGATCAGTCTGCCAGGATGCGGGCCTTCGGGCGGGCTTTTGAAGGTGCTGCCCACCGTTTTGACATTGATGGGGAACTTGCCCTTGCGGATATCCGCCGCCCGCTTCGTTGCTTCCATCACCTGCGCTGAATCCGTTGCGGGTTCAGCCCGGAAGCGCGCACTCACAATAATGTGGCGCCGATCCAGAAACCAGCTCCGGCGGAAGGAAAACTGCAGCTCCTCGGCGCTGCTCGTAATCACCTCGCCCGTGTCGCTGACATGCGTGACACTGCTGACGACATCGCCGATTTCCTTGCCGATGCAGCCAGCGTTCATGACAAGCCCGCCGCCTACACTGCCGGGGATGCCAGCCATAAAATCAAATCCGGCGATGCCTTCGTTCGCCATGGAATACGCCAGCCTTGGCAGCGCTACTCCAGCTTCGGCGTACAGCTCGCCATCCTTAAGGCCGTATTCCTTCAATCCTTTGCCGACATGCATGACGACGCCATCAAAGCCCTCGTCGCCTGCAAGCACATTCGAGCCATTGCCGATAATGAGCAGCTTCCAGCCAAAACGCTCGCAAATCGCCGTTACAAAACGAATATCCTCCACGCTTTTCGGAACGACGTAATAACGGCAAGGGCCGCCAACGCTCATCGTCGTAATGCGGCTCAGCGGAACATTCGCTTCGTGCACAATATGTTCGAACAAGCTCTCCACTCCTCTGTCCTCGTCTTTTTCGATTAATATCGCTGCATGATAGGGCACAGCTAGCACAAATACAGCAGCTGGCCGCTGATGCTAGGCTGCAAGACTACGCTTTGCTGCCCACGCTGCGAGCGGCTTTGCTAGTTTTACTGCTTCTTGGTGAAGCAGGTGTGCCCAGCGCCGCTGCTCCTGGCAAGTTCGCTGCCCGCAGCGCCTCAGGTGCGCCTGCACCTTTGATATGCGCCTCCACGACGGCAAGCATCGTATCAATGCGCGATTCCCAGTCATGCTTTTTCGCTTCGGCGACGCGATCCATGATCAACTGCTCGTAATTGCCAAGCAATCCCTCATTCAGCGCCAGCCCCAGCTGCTTGTCGAAGGCATCAGCATCTGCCGCAACATAGCAGTAGGAGTAATAATCCCGAACCGCTGGCAGCGGCGTCATGACAACCGGCTTGCCTGCTGATAAATATTCAAAAAATTTCATCGGAAACATATTCGTCGTGTATTCGTTAATGACGTTTGGCAGCAGGCAGGCATCGAAGCCTTTCAAATAACCCGGCAGCTCGCTGTACGGCTTCGGCCCGATCAAATGAATGTTCGGCGTCTGGCCAAGCCGATCTGCATCGGTCCAAGGATCGCCCTCTCCTACTTGTCCAATGAACACAAAATGCACATGAGGGTTGCGGGACGCGACCTTTTCGATTAATGCCAAGTCCAGCTTGTAGCCGCTAATGGCTCCAATGAAGCCGACCTTGGGGCCCTTCATCTGCAAAAGCTCCGCGGGAATGTCCGTATCCGGTGACAACGCCTTGTTAAAATGATTGAATTCCGCTACATTCGGGCTGTAATAGGTGCTTTCGTTAATCGCCTTGCGCGTCTCATACAGATTGGGAGCCGTAGCAAACACGACATCAACATCCGCCACCAGCCGCGCTTCCTGCTCCTTAATAATTTGCTCGGGCATGCCGGGCTGCGCGGAAATTTCATCTACACAGTGGTAAACCGACAGCTGCTCGCGCATATTCAGCAGCGGCTGCGTCAGCGGATTGTATGTCCACAGCACGTAATCCTCCATCCCAAGCTTCCGGGCGAAATGCAACACACACTGCCGGACAATAAAAAAGTTCAGCTTCCGAACGAAGCTGAACCGCTGATAGGGGATGACGACTGGCGACCATACCCATAGATTTGTTTTTTTCTGCTGCAGCCCGCTAAAAAATTGACTGAGCCGCTTTATAATGCGCTTAATATCCTTGCCATTGCTTGAAGGCTTGCGGAGGCCGAGCGAATTCAGATACAGCACCTGATGTCCGCGGCCCGCAAGCCTGTCGGCAATATGCTGCTTATTCGTCCAGAAGGGGTTGTCCCAATCGGCGGTTGACACAATAATAAATGGCTTAGACATGCTGCTTCTCTCCAATATATTGTTTATAGAGCTGCTCCAGCTTCTCCGTCTGCAAGCGCAGATCGAACTGCTGCTCAACAAAGGCGCGGCCATTTTGTCCAATGGCTGCGCGCAGCGGCTGGCTGGTTACGAGCATATCGAGCTTTTCTTCCAGCTGGGCGGCGCTGCGCTCCTCTACCAAATAGCCGGTTTTGCCATTTTGCACCGCATCCTTAATACCTCCGCTGCTGGTGGCAACAACAGGTAGACCCGTTCCGGAAGCTTCCAAAATGACCATGCCAAGCCCTTCCTGATCGCCATCCTTCGCCGTTACGCTCGGCAAACAGAAAATATCCGAATCGCTGAGCCGCTGCAGCACCTCATGGTGAGGTATGCTGCCAAGGAACGTCATTCGCCCGCTCCCGGCTCCCGATGCAGCAAGCTCGATCAGCTCCTGCCTCAGCGGTCCGTCTCCGGCAATGACGAGGCGCACATGCTTGCGCCGGGCTGCCAATCGGTGGAACGCTTCAATTAAATAGGCGATGCCCTTCTTCTCGGTCAGCCGGCCAACGGTCATAATCGTAATCGTGTCACGTTCCGGTGCTTCCCGATAAAAAACTTTATTCAAATCGATGCCGATGTAATGGATTTTGATCTTTTGCTCGGGCACGCCATGCGCCATCAGCTTCTGCTTAATATGGTTCGATACGGCAAGGAACAACGTCGTGTCCCGCACAAGCCGCTTAAACTTCACATAATAGACGAGCCAGGAAAGCGGCCCAGGCATCAGCTTCGGGAGCCGTGTAATATCGTACCCGTGAAACGTAGCGAACAGCGGAATGCCGCGCTCCTTGCAGACGGGAACCGCATATACCGCATCTACCCCGAAGTGGGCATGCACAAGCTCAATCTCGCGCTGCTCAACGATCCGGTTAATATGACGAGTCGAGGTCAATGTCAGCGTGTAAAGCAGCTTCGTCAGCTTCTTCTGGAGCGACGACCCTGCTGCGCCCACAATTGTGTTAATGCTCCATTGATTAGGGAATTTATCGCGATTCGCGACCTCCCGGGTAATGACCTCCACCTGCACATTCCGATATTGATTCAGCTGCTCATAAATAAACGTTTCCGATGCAGGCAAAAAGGTATTTCTCAGTACGCCAATCCTCATCATTTCCCTCCAACTTCTGCCGTCTGCGGCGTCAAAGCCCGCTCCTGAACCGCTTGGCCATTGCCGCTCCCCGCCTGTTTTCCGCTCTGGCTTCTAATATCGTTGCTGCTTCGCGCTTCATCGCTATCCTCCCGCTGCTCATACAAAATAAGCCCCGCAAGAAAGAAAAACACGGAAGCGACCCGCAGATCATGCAGGAAAAAGTTATCAAACATTCCTTGCACGATAACGAACAGTGCTGCTCCTACTACACAGCTGTCGAGTGCCGAGCCCGTGCGATAATAACGGCGGATGCCGCGCCACAAAATGCCGAAAAGCAGCAAAATGAGGGCAATCAGTCCGAACAAGCCGCTCCAAGTCCACATAATGACAAACAAATTATGCGGCGGATATTTGCTGCTGAAGCCGACTGTCGCTGCGTAAAAAGGAAAAATCCGCTCCCAGCCGCCATAGCCAAGGCCCAGCAGCGGATGCTCGGCAAAGTTTTGGAAGGTGAATTTCCAAATGTAGGTCCGGGGATCGCCTTCGATCGCATCGGCATTCAGCCTGCTCGTCAAGTTCGTAATAATGTCGCCTGTAACGATAAAAGGTATGATTGCTGCGGGTATAACAAGCAGCAGCGACAGCTTGAACAGCTTTTGCACACGGAACCGGATGCACACATAAGCCAGCACCACAATGCCAAGCGCGAGCACGCCGGCTCGTGATTGCGTCGCCAGCATAGCGCCTAAATAAATGAAGCAGATGCCGAGCTGCAGCAGGCCGCCCTTGCGAAGCAGCAGCGACAGCGCAATACAAAGCATCATGCCGAAAAAAACCGAAGCCACATTCGTATTAACGAACAAGGTTCCCGCTTTAAAGGGGTCCAATATATTAGCTTTAATATCTACATTAATCAACGCCGCCAGCGTATTCGGCTCGATCAGGAAGCTCGCGATCTTCGACCTTAAAAATTGCAGCTCCTGGTCAGGCGCAATAATAAAATAAATGTTCAGCAAGCCAATCGGCAAATACACATGCTGAATACCGCGCAGCGTCTGCTCAACGGAGAGCCCGCGAGCCCGGTAATAGTAGCCCGCAAGCATTGCGAGCAGACCTATGATGGAATAGGCAATCAGCTTAAAGCCGAGTACCCGGTCCGGGGCATAAATAATGCCCACCGCCATCGCGATTAGCAGGGCGACATAATATTTAACAAGCCGCTGTGTGCGAAAATAATGCATCAGCTTTCCTTGCGACGCCGAGCGCAGCAGAAGCATAACCAGCACGAGACTCGACAGCGTTACCGAAACCGCAAGCGGCAAATACAACTGGTAGGCCAGCAGCGCCGGGATGACGACATAATAAACGGCGTCTTTCCTAATCGCGACATAAGCGAGCGCTCCAGCAGCAACGAACAGCAGCACGTAAATATGCTGCACGGAAGCGAGGCATATAACGCCCAGTGACAGCAGCATTGCGGCATAAAGCGCCAGCTTGTTCGGCAAACGGGCAAGCATCGAGCTAGGCCTGCACTTTCATCGGATTAAACCGTTCATTAAAGCTGCCGCTGACAATGCTGGAAATGTGGTACAAAAACGCCTCCACCGAAAACTGCTGGGCGTTCTGGCGGCAGTTGGCATCCGTAATCATCCAGGACAGCAGCTCAAACTGCCGTACCGCGTCAATAACCGATTCCGCATCCTGCTTCTCAAAAAACAAGCCGGTAGGATTGTTTTCGCCCAGTCCTTTGACGATATCCTGAGCACCGCCCTTGCCGTAGGCAATAACTGGCGTTCCCGCTGCCTGAGCCTCGACCATGCTAATGCCGAAGTCCTCTTCACCTGCGAAAATAAAAGCTTTGGCCTGCTGCATATGCTTAAGCAGCACAGCATTCGGCTGGTAGCCAAGCAGCTTGACGTTCGGCGTTGCCAGCTGCTTCAGCGTCTTCATCTCCGGACCGTCGCCAATGACGATCAGCTCCTTGTCCGGCATTTTGGCGAAGGCCTCGACGACCAGATCAATCCGCTTATACGGTACAAGACGCGAGGCGGTAAAATAATATTCCTTCCGATCGTGATTAGAATGATTGCCGAACGCCTTCACTTCAACCGGCGGATATACAACCTGTGCCTGGCGTCGATAAATTTTGTGAATGCGCCGGGCGATATAAGACGAGTTCGCGAGAAACACGTCCACTCCGTTCGCTGTCCGCACATCCCACATGCGAATTTGATGCAGCAGCAGCTTGGATACGAGCTGCTTCAGCTTGCCCAGCTCGCTTAAATATTGATGCTGCAAATCCCAGGCATAACGGATCGGCGTATGCACATAGGAAATATGAATTTGATCAGGCCCCGTAATAATGCCTTTCGCAACCGCATGCGAGCTGGAAATGATGACATCATAGCCGGATAAGTCAAACTGCTCGACCGCTAGCGGCATAAAAGGAAGATAGGTTTTGTACATTTTTTTCGCAAAAGGCAGCTGCTGAATAAAAGTTGTAATTGGCTTTTTTCCCTTCAGCATATGGCGGTCCTTCTCTTCCAGAAAATCAATTACACAGAACAGGTCCGCATCAGGGTAAATATTCAGCAGTTGTTCCACTACCTTCTCTGAACCTGCATAGGTTACCAGCCATTCATGAACGATAGCCACTCTCATAGGGCAACTCCTTTGTCTTATGGCATATAGGGGAAAGCTGCGTGAAAAGGTTGGTCTCCGCTAATCCTTTTTGCCATTTTTTAATTTCAATAAGCGCCTTTACGCAGCAGCACAATAATGACTGTGCGATATAATATTTTCAGATCCAGCCATACGGACTGGTTGTAGACGTAAAAAAGCTCCAGATCGACGCGCTCAGGATACCCAACGTCGCTGCGTCCGCTTACCTGCCAATAGCCGGTTACTCCCGGCTTGACCGATAGGAAGGGGACCGCCTTCTCTCCGTATTCCTTCAGCTCGTCACGCACGATCGGGCGCGGTCCTACCAGACTCATCTCGCCCTTCAGCACATTGATGAGCTGGGGAAGCTCGTCCAGGCTCGTTTTGCGCAGGATGCTGCCGATTTTGGTTACGCGTGGATCTTCGGAGGGATCAAGCTTGTAGCTGTTGTCGATATATTTTTTGTACAATACCGGGTCGGCGCGCAGCCGCTGCTCGGCATCATGCAGCATGGAACGAAACTTGATGATGCTGAACGTATTTCCCTTATGTCCAATCCGCTTCTGCTTGAAAAATACCGTGCCTTTCGGATCGCTGATCTTAATGAGCAACGCGACGAGCATGAACACCGGAAGCAGAAAGACAATTCCCGCAATCGAGCAAACGACATCAATAATCCGCTTCGCTGCGGCTTGCAGCGAGAGAGTCAGCGTGCGGGTTTCCGACTTGTATTGTGGCCGATTTACACTCATACGCTATCCCTCCTCAGTGCTTGGAGCTGGCTGGCCTGCTGCTGCTCGACAATTTCCTCAAGCGCCGTCATCAGCGGAAGCTTAAGCTCCTTATTGCGCAGAGCGAAGTCGATCGTCGTTAAAATAAAGCCAAGCTTTTCTCCGACATCATAACGTTTGCCTTCAAAATCATATGCAAAAACGCCTTCGCTTTCATTCAGCTTTTGAATCGCGTCTGTTAATTGAATTTCATCGCCGGCACCCTTCTCCTGAAGCTCCAGAAAATCAAAAATTTCCGGCGTCAGCACATAACGGCCCATAATCGCCAAATTGGACGGGGCATGTCCTGGCTTCGGCTTCTCGACGAAACGGTTGACCTGCACGAGCCGGCTGCCTTCTACTTCCATCCCTACCGGATCGACAATTCCATATCGCTGCGTCTGATCGACAGCTACGGTCTGAACACCGATGACCGATTTGCCCGTCGCATCATATTGTTCAATGAGCTGCCTTGTGCAAGGCACCTCGGATTCGACAATATCATCGCCAAGCAGAACGGCGAATGGTTCATTGCCAATAAATTTGCGGGCGCACCATACAGCATGGCCGAGCCCTTTTGCTTCTTTTTGACGAATATAATGGATCGTTACATTGGAGGAACGCTGTACCGCTTGCAGCAGCTCCAGCTTTCCTTTCTCAATCAACGTATGCTCGAGCTCAAATGCGATATCAAAATGGTCCTCAATGGCCCGCTTCCCTTTGCCTGTTACGATAATAATGTCTTCGATACCGGATGCGATGGCTTCTTCGACGATGTATTGAATCGTCGGCTTGTCGACAATCGGCAGCATCTCCTTCGGCATTGCTTTCGTTGCAGGCAAGAAGCGCGTTCCAAGTCCAGCTGCAGGAATAATTGCTTTTGTCACTTTTTTCATCATCCATCACCCTATCCTTCTTCGATTTTTTTATTTAATTTGGAAGCAGTTCATGGGAGTTAAAAGTTCCAGCTATACTCTCGTGTGTCTGGCTCCTCTCCTATACATGATCGTATAGCTCGAACTTCTAAATGCTTTCACTCCTTTTCGCCCGTTTTTCTGCACGTAATAGTGGGGAGGAGTTCGGTGAAAGGGAATCGGCGCTGCGTGAAAGGTTTGGATTACGATCGCCATTGCCCTTTGATTTCTTTGAATTAAACCGCTCAGCGGTAGAAATCAAAGGACAAAAGCGAACGCTACGCTTCTCCATTCCAAACCTTTCACTCCGCTTGCCCCTTTCACCTAAACTCCTCACTAAATTAAAGGGCATCTAACCCCTCCTCACCCCACACCACCGACGCTCAACGTCTAAGGCCGTTCGCGGCCCACAGCATGATCGAGTGCCTCCAGTGATATAGGTGCAGGAGACATTACCCAAGGTGAAACGGCTGTCGCCATCCTTTGGCGGCGCGGCGCGTTTCATTCCGAGAAATATAGAGAAAGGATGAGGAAATCATATACTTTCCTATATTTCAAGGTGAAACGGCTGTCGCCGTCCTTTGGCGGCGCGGCGCGTTTCATTCCGAGAAATATAGAGAAAGGATGAAAAATCATATTCTTTCCTATATTTCAAGGTGAAACGGCTGTCGCCGTCCTTTGGCGGCGCGGCGCGTTTCATTCCGAGAAATATAGAGAAAGGATGAAAAATCATATTCTTTCCTATATTTCAAGGTGAAACGGCTGAAGCCGTCCTTTGGCAGCAAAGCTACCGTTTCGCGATGAAATATAAGCCCATTAATAACCGTGAAACTTATTAATTCTTATATTTTCAAAAAAACAAATGGCTAGCAGTTGTTGAATCACTTCAATTTCGGTTTAAAAATAGTGATGAAAATGGCGGAACGGAATGAAAGGCTTGAGCTGGAGAAGCGTAGCGTTCGTTTTTACCCTTGCATTCCCCCCTATTAGGGGGCTCATTCGAGGAATGCAAGGGTAATGGCGATCGGAGGCCAAGCCTTTCATGCAGTGGAGCCTTTTTCATTCACGCTTTTAAAATAACAATTAAGAGATTAAAAATACTTAAAACGAAGCCTCAAACTCACTGATAGTAATATAAATACCCTTCCGAGCTGCTCCGCTTGATTTTATTGAGCACTACCCCTAAAATCCTCGCTTTCACATGCTCCAGGCTCGCCTTCGCTTTAATCGCGGCTTCCTTCTTCACTGTGCCGGAATCGATGACGAGGACGACGCCGTCGGACTTGGATGCTACGATTTGCGCATCCGTCACGACCATGATCGGCGGGGTGTCGACAATGATAATGTCGTAATGCTCCTTCATTTTTTCCAGCAGTTGGTCCATTCGCTTGGATGCCAGCATCTCCGAAGGATTCGGCGGAACCGGACCTGCTGGTAAAATGCTGAGCCCGCTCACCGAGGTGGTCTGAATCGCGGCCTCCCATTCCTTCTGATTGCTCAGCACCGAGGTTAATCCAACCTGATTGGATACTCGGAACAGCTGATGCTGCGTCGGCTTGCGCATATCGGCATCAATCAGCAGCACCTTCTTGTTCGACTGGGCATAGGTGACGGCAATGTTCGCCGAGGTTGTGCTTTTTCCTTCATTCATCTTCGTGGAGGTCACCATCAGGGTGCGAATTTCTTCCTCCAAATTGGAGAAATCAATATTCGTTCTAAGGATGCGGTAAGCCTCCGATATCGGCGACTTGGGGTTCGTTTCCGTAATGAGCGGCCAATTAGGCTTCGAACGTGACATTATTTTTCCCCCTCATCGGTTGGTCTATCGAATTGTCCTTGTGCTTGCCTAGATCAACCTCGCGGATTTTCGGAATGAGCGACAGCGTCGGCAAGCCAAGCACCGCCTGAATGTCTTCCTCCGTCTTAATCGTATCGTCGAGATAATCGAGCAGCAGTGCGAATCCAATGCCTACCAGCATAGAGAGTGCAATCGCAATCGCAATATTCACCGTCGGCTTAGGCGACACAGGAGGAGGAGTGAGCGTATGATCGGCTTCGTATAAAATCGACACATTATCAACCTGCATCAAGCTTGGCAGCTCCTGCATGAACACCTCCGATACCGCATTCGCAATGTTCGCGGCCCGGCTATAAGAGGAATCCTTAGCCGTGACCGACATCACCTGCGTGTCGTTGACCGAGGTTACGCTAATCCGTTCAATCAGCTCGCCTGCCGTAAGGCCAAGCTCAGGATGCTTCTGGGCAACCTTGTCCATCACCCTCGGCGTTCTTATAATCTCCTTGTACGTCTTCACCAGTTGAATGTTGGAATTGATCGTGCTTAAATCCAGCTTGGCGATAATATCGTTTTGACTGCCTGTCTGATTAACGATCAGCTTGGTCGACGCCTCAAATTCCGGCTGTTGAAAAAAATAAGAATAGATGCCTGTCGCCACTCCTGCTATGCAGACGAGTACTGCTATCAACCAAATTCTTTTTTTCACAACATGCCAATATTGTTTTAATTCCAATGCATTTACCTCCATTTGAAAATTATTCAAAACGCGACCTTTTTGATAAAAAAAAGAGGTGTCTACTACTTTCGCCGCCCAGCCGCCCGGCCCTTATAAGCAACTTTCAGCATCGGGCGAGCAGCCATTTTGCACCTTTCTCTATCCTTCGACAGTTTTATCCCTTCGCGAAATTACTCGATATGAGCTTTTTCGACTTGATTATATTCATAAAGAATAACTTTTTCAAGCTGTTTTGAAAATTAGTTTTCTGAGTTTTCAAAACATTCATTTAAAATATTTGGAAAGGATATGAATTCCCCTCCATCCTTTCTCTATATTTCTACGCGAAACGGTAGCTTTGCCACCAGAGGACGGCTTTCGGCTGTTTACGCTTGCATAGTGGCCCTTTTCGCCAGCCTGCGCTCCGACAAAAACTGTTGGAACGAACCGCCTTCAAGGACATAGTCCATCATATCTTCAAACGTGCCATTAATTCCTTTTTTACGCAGCAGCAGCGTCAACAATTCGGCTAAATCAATACGAGGCCTCGCCTCAGAAGGCACATAACGCTGCTCTTCATAATCGAATACCCGCTCCTGCTTAATCGGATATTGCGCCATAAGCAGCCATTCTGTCAGGCTTTTCCCTGAGGTTCTCCCTAATTCGGGTGCAAACAAGGGATCGTCAGCAAGCTTTTTGAAAAAGGCCTTCGTCTTTAGGGCTCGCTGCTTTCGCTGCACAAGCCCGTGAAGATCATCAGTGATTTGATCGAACTGCTCGCCCACAACGCCGTAATCATCCACCCGTCTGAGTGATTGTTGATTCGTTATCATCCTAAATCCCTCCACCTCTTTTTTGAAAATATAAGCGGGCAACCTATCCAATGCGCTCTTTTTAGTGTGTCGTATATTACGCGTATTGAATAATTATAAAAGAAGAAAAGCGAAAAGAGTGTCAGTTTGTGTCGAATTAAATAAATTGATCATTTAGCCCATTAACTGCCCCACGCGTCCTATATCCAATTTCAGTAAATGGTTGAGGTATTGTATAACCGTGCTTTATTGTCTACAAAAGGGCATTTTCAACATAGGTACAGCGGTTAAGCTGCATGACGCAAAATGAGAACTTTATTGCGTCTTATTGACGCAATATACAGCTATTGCTTCGCTGCCTTTTGCCAGCGAAGCATGTCAGTTTATTTTATAGGCGCCGTGCGGCATGACGGTGTTTTTGACCTTTGCTTTATTTTCAGGAAAATGAACAAAAAAACGCTTGCGCTCTGAACCAATGTTCTGAGCTTTGCAAGCGTTCTAATGTTTCAATACTCTATCCCGAATTGCCTGATTCAATAGCCACATAAGGCTAGTTAATTAGTTTGAATAATAACCAAATTAAGAGGATCCAGAAGGGCAGCGCGAGAAGAATACCGTTTAATATGCCGACTTTTAGGCTTCCTTTGCGAAAGATCATTGTATGCCGCCTCCTTCTATTATACTGTATAGTTTTATTATACCCCATTCCTTTCCTCCTATACCGATCCAATAAGCATGCGTGACTATTTGGAAACTTTAGGTAGTCGCGAAGGGTATAGGTGTATGGGCCGCATGACTCATTATTTTAAAATGGCTCTTTCTTGTCACCAAATTAGTGAGAAACCGCACCGAAAAGTTTGACCTCTATGCTGTAAACTATCTATTATAAATGTCTGCTTGCTATGCATATATATTAGTCTGCCCATGCTCCACTTTGCCAGCGAAATTATACTGGGGATAAATCGGCGCTTCTCTACGACTATGGATGTTTGAAAGATAGAGATTTAGGGTATAAGCTTATGGGTCATATGGCTCATTATGCTATAAATATTGGAATTGCATGTATGGAAAATAGTAGAATAGTTAGGACGATGTAAACTAAAACCCTTCTATAATAAAGGAGAATCCGATGAGCAACGAACAGGAGTATCGCTTTCAGGTTAATTTAAGCGGAATGATCAATATACTTTCCAACCATTTATATAGTAGTCCTAATGTTTATTTGCGTGAGCTTCTGCAAAACGCGACGGACGCTATTACAGCACGTGGACAGCTTGAGCCTGGTTTCACCGGAAATGTGACGGTAGAAATTGCAGGCAGCGGCAGCCAAATGACGATGACGGTTGAAGACAACGGCGTAGGACTGACCGAGGAGGATATTCATCAGTTTCTAGCAATGATTGGACACTCCTCCAAGGTCGGTCAGGATTTTATCGCAAAAGAAACCTCATTCATCGGCCGCTTCGGCATCGGTCTGCTGTCCTGCTTTATGGTCAGCGACGAAATCGTCGTTCTGACCCAATCGGTGAAGGGCGGACCATCCATGGAATGGCGCGGCAAACCGGACGGAACGTATACGATTCGCCAGCTAAGCACCAAGCTATCGCCGGGAACGAAAATTTATTTGCGCTGTAAGCCAGATAGCGAGCCTTATTACGAGCCGCAAATGGTTGAAGATTTACTCTTCTATTATGGCGCCTTGCTGCCCTATCCGGTTAGGCTGCATGCAAATGGAGTCGCGAAGACGATTAATGAATCGCGGCCAGACTGGATTATGCAGCCGGAGCTGGCGCGCGGTCGTCGCCGTGAAGTGCTTGCCTTCGGTGAAAAGCTGCTAGGGGAGCCGATGCAGGATTTCATCCCGCTCCAAACAGCGAATGGCCGAACGGGCGGTATCGCTTTTATTTTGCCGCATAGTGTGAACCTGAATACCCGCCGTTCCCACAAAGTGTATTTGAAGCAAATGCTCGTCTCGGACAAAGCGGAAAACATTTTACCGGAATGGGCATTTTTCGTCAAATGCCTCATTTGGACGGATGAGCTGCAGCCGACGGCCTCCCGCGAGCATTTTTATGAGGATGAACGGCTGGAAACGGTGCGCGAGGAGCTTGGACAATCGATTCGCAATGAGCTTATGCGCATAGGCGAGTATGAGCCGGATCGATTGAAACGCATCATTGAGCTGCATGCTTTGTCGATGAAGGCACTCGCTGCGCAGGATGAGGATTTCCTGCAAACGATTTATCGTTGGCTAACTTTCGAAAGCACATACGGAGAACGAACATTTGGCGAGCTGCTGGCCGATAATAAGAAAATATTTTACACCTTATCTGTTGATGAATATCGTCAAATTACCCATGTTGCCGCAGCGCAATCGATGCTCGTCCTTAATGGCGGCTATATTTATAACCATGAATTGCTTGAGCGCCTGTCGCTTCTTCTTCCTGAGCTGGATATGGAAAGGCTGCTGCCGGAAGATGTATCGCTGTCCTTCGAGGATTTAACGAACGAGGAGCGCAATCAATATTACGAGCGCATTCGCCTTGCGGATGGAGCTTTGCAGCGCTTCCGCTGCCAAATTCAGCTTAAACGGTTTGCTCCAGCAGAGCTTCCCGCCCTATATACGCTGTCAAAGGAATCATCATCGCTGCGCTCCTTGGAAAAAGCGAAGGAGAACAGCTCCGATCTGCTCGCCTCCGTTCTTGGCAACCTTGGCACAAGTTTTACGGAGTCGGCGTATTCGACGCTTTATTTCAACTTAAACAATCCGCTCGTGCAGAAGATTTTCAACAGCGCCGACAACGAAATGTTCTCGACTGCTGCCCAAATGCTGTACACCAACGCCTTGCTGATGGGTCATTATCCAATGACGCGCCAGGAGCTTGGCGTACTCGGACAAGGCATGGTTAAATTTATCGACTGGGGACTTTCCTCGAATGCCTAAAAGCTTAATACACAAGGAGGAACATAAATGGAGCTCGATTTTGAAGATTTAATGGATCAGGCCTATGATTTGCCCCCCGGCGCCGCTAAGCTTGAGGTGCTGGAGGCTGCCGTGAGAATCGCAGATGCAGAAGGCGATATCGATAACGCCTTTGAGGCGAGAGGCGAAATTGTACAGACGGCTATTTTTCACGGTTACCCGCTAAAAGCGATTATCGCTTTCTCTTGGCAGTTGGGACAATATGACCAAGACCCCGACAATTACGACAGCAGTGATTTAATGTGGTCCTACAAATGGATCGTCGGCAACATTTCGAATTTCCCGGAAATTCCGATGGCGCAAATTCAGGAGCTTGTCGAGGATTTGGGCAAACGCTATAAGGAGCACGGCTTCAGCCGCCGCACTTATTTATATTACCGCTCTCGCCTTGCCTTAAGCCATGGAAAGCTGGATGAAGCAAAGGATTTTCTCGAGCAGCTAATGAAGGTCGAACGGGACTATATGACCGATTGCATCGCCTGCGAGCAAAATCATATCGTTGAGCTTTATGCGCAATTGGGCGAAGATGAACAGGCATTAAAGGCGGCAGAGCCGATTTTATCGGGCAAAATGAAATGCGCTGAGGTGCCTCATATTACGCTGCCGCATTTGCTTTCACCTTTGCTGCGTCAAGGCTCTCCGGAGGAAGCCCAAAAGCTTCATACGAAAGGCTATCGACTGGTCAAAGGCAAGCGCGATCTGTTCGAAAGCGTCGCACAGCATATTAACTATTTGACGGATATCAATCCGGCGAAGGCGGTCGAGGTCGTCGAGCTGCATATGGCATTTAGCCTTGATCATGAGAATCCTTATGAGGTTATGCGATTTAATCTGTTCACAGCGCGGCTGCTGAAGAAGCTGCTTGAAGAAGGCTCCGAAACGAAGCTTCGTCTGCCAGCCTTCTTCCTCGCTGCGCATGAGGATACAAGTTTGCCCGCGCTTGCTGCGCACTTTGAAGCTCTCGCCCTATCGGCGGCACAACGTTTTGATGCTCGCAATGGCAATGATTATTATAGTAAAAATGCCGCTAGCTACTTACAAGTATTTAACAAATAGACAGAGGAGCATCATTGGAAATGGATTTTGATGACTTAATGAACCAGGCGCTTGATCTCCCTCCCGGTGCTGCCCAGCTGGAGGTACTGGAGGCTGCCGTTCGACTGGCTGATGCGGAGGGCGATATTGAAAATGGCTTTTATGCACGCCAGCACCTCGTGAAGACCGCTGCTTTTCACGGTTTTCCGCTGAAAGCGATTATCGCCTTCTCCTGGCAGCTAGGTCAATATGATCGAAACCCTGAGGAATACGATGGCAGCAGCTTGTTATGGCGATATAAGTGGATCGTCGGCACGATATCGAATTTTCCAGAAATTCCGATGTCGCAAATTCAAGAGCTGCTTGAGGATTTGGGCAAACGTTATAAAGAGCATGGCTACAGCAAACGCACCTATTTATATTTCCGCTCCCGTCTCGCCCTTGATCATGGCAAGCTCGATGAAGCCAAGGCTTATCTTCAACAGTTTACGAAAGAGGAACGGGATCATATGAGCGACTGCAACGCCTGTGAGCAGCATTGTATTGTTTGGCTTCATGCTAGACTGGGCGAGGATGAGCAAGCATTAAAGGCGGCAGAGCCGATCTTATCAGGGAACATGAAATGTGCTGAGGTGCCTCATATTACGCTGCCAGAGCTGCTGTTGCCTATGCAGCGCTTGGGCCTTCACGAGGAAGCGAAAAAAGCGCAAACGAAAGGCTATCGCCTTGTCAAAGGCAAACGCGATCTGCTGGAAAGCGTCGCCCAGCATATTGAATATTTGACGATGACCAAGCCCGCGAAAGCGGTCGAGGTCGTAGAGCTGCATTTGCCGTTCACCCTCGACCATGAGAACCCTTATGAAATTATGCTGTTTCATCTAAATACGGCTCAGCTGCTGAAGAAGCTTATTCAAGAAGGATCGCAGGTTAAGCTCCGGCTTCCAGCGTCCTTCCTTGCAGCTCATGAAGATACCAGCCTTCCGGCGCTCGCCGCTCATTTTGAAGGTCTCGCCATAGCATCCGCACAACGTTATGATGCCCGCAACGGTAATGATTTTTATAGTAAAAAGGCAGCAGACAAGCTGCTCGTGTAGAAAGTCAGCTGTAACTGCCTTATGTTCAACACCTTGTTTTAGGCAAAAAAATCCCCGCAAGCGGACACTTTTTCAAGTGATCGGCTTGCGGGGATTTCGATTTGTAGACGTTTTGTCTTACATTGCTTTTGTCAACGTAATGGAATGATCGGCTTTGCCCCATTGTACGTTCCAGCCAAGCAGTTCCGTAATGAAGCGAAGTGGAACGACCGTTCTGTTGTCGGAGTTGACAAATACATTAGCGCCAACGGATTTTTTCATCCCGTTTACTTCCATGAAGTCTTTGTTGATCCAAAATTTCAGCGTATCACTGCCTGCTTTAATCGTAACTTGCTGCGCTTTTTTATTCCATTTCACGTCAGCGCCAATGCCTTCGCTCAGGTAGCGAAGCGGAATATAAGTCATGCCGCTCCAGATGAATGGCTCTGTATCCATTTTTGTAACAATACCGTTAATGTTCAGGACGTTGCTGCCTACTTGCATCCAAACCTTTACCATCGTGGCAGGATCAGTTGGTGTTGTCGGAGTTGTAGGTGTAGTTGCGTCTTGGAATTTGTCGTTAAACTGCGTGACAATCGCATTGCCGAGCGCTTGACCAACACCGAACATCAGCTTGTAGCCTTCGCGGTTCGTTTTGTACGAAGCCGTGTAGTCGCCAGCTGCATATTGCGTAAGCACTTGCTGTACTTGATTTTCATGTGCGGTCAGAGCGGCCTGGCCCGCCTCTTTAGGCAGATTGCCCGCTGTTGCAGAATCAAGGAATGTCGCAAATTCAGTCGTGAAGCCAGCGATACGCGCTTCAACTGCTGCTTTTGCTGCCACATCATTATTTTTAACTGCCGTTACAAAATCAGCTTGGGCATTTACATGGTTCGTTACCCAAATTTTCTCGAAAGCGGCTGCGCCTTCTGCCCCATAGATGGAGGCGATTGCTGCTTTGAAATCAGCTGTGTTCATCGCTTCTGCCCAGATCAGAGCGTCAGAAGCGGCTCTTCCATCGTATTGCTCTTGCATTTGCAGGGCAGACAGGGCAAAATGCTCGCCAGCCAATTGATTCAATGCGGATCTCAGATCAGCTGCTTTGGAGTCTGCTTTAGTGTTTTCGAATTTTGCCGGCATTTGGGCTGCGATTGCACTGGACAACACTTTGCTAATGCCGAACATTTCGGCGTAGCCTTTACGGTAAGCCTCATATGCACCTTTGTAATCGCCAGCTGCATAATCCTCAAATACTTCTTGGACGTGATCCTCATGGCTGCGAATCGCTTGCTTCGCTGCATCCGCTGGAAGCTTGCCCTCTGTTGCAGCGCCGAGGAAATTGCCGAACTCGTCTACAAACCCGCTTACTTTCTCTTCCGCTGTCTTAATTGCTGCTGCATCCTTTTTCTTCGTTGCTTTGACTAAATCGTCTGTGTACTGATTGTGTGCGCGGAAAATTCTTTCGAACTCAGCTGCGCCTGCATCGCCGTAAAGCGAAGCAATCGCCGGCTGCATATCCCGTGCATTCTGGTCGAGCGCTTTGTAAGCAGCGTCTGCATCTTTAGTGCCGTCATAGGCCTTCGTCATCGCTGATACCGCAAGGGTGAAATGCTCGGAGAGCAAATAATCAAGTCCTGCTCTCAGCTCGGCTGCCGGTGTGTTCACCGATGCCTTCACCGCTGTAGCTGCTGGCGCTGCTGCACCTGCCATAGTCGGCATTAATAGGGTCAAGCTTAACATTGGAACGATTAATTTTTTCATCTTCATCTTGCTTCACTCCTTAGAATCGTTTTATGTGTTTTCGTTGTCCGCTTGTTCTTTACATACACTAACACGCAGGCTGTTTACGTTTGGATCACTATTGGATCAAAAAAGTTTCAAAAAATTTTTCGAGGCGTCTATTGAAGCTAGGATATGTATGCAAACGTAAGCGATTTAGATGCTTGTTGAATTTAGATTTAGATTCAGTGTCAAACGTATTCCTGCTACTGCGGGGAATGCTACCCCTCTTGAATGTGATCTTACGTACTGTAAGGCGGCTCCACTTCATTCTCTTCACTTTTAGGAGCTTCACCCTGCACAATGATATGTTTGGCGGACACAGCAGCAGCTATTTCAAAAGATTCACGGTTTTCGCACAGGCTGCGGACTCAGGAGCCGCTAATGCGCTGTAAATGACCATTTTGACGGGATATGGAGGGCAATAGCGGCTCTCCTGTCCGCTTAAGGCCTGAAAGCACAGTAAAAGCCAGAATAGCGGAATCTGTGTCCTCAAAAAAAAAGCATCCCCTCCTGCTGTTATACAGCAAGAAGGAATGCTCTAAATAAGTGTTAGGCTCTGCCATGCCGCGGTGGGCGGCATATGCCTATATTAATATAGAAGAAAGATATGGCTTTGTAGATTTTAAAGCATTAGATTAAACCGGATGTTTTCAATAGGCGCTCGATGATTGCTGCTACCTCTGCGCGCGTCATATTCGCCTTTGGAGCCAGCTGCGTGTCGCTTCTGCCTGTAACAATTTCGGCTTGCAGCACATCAGCAATACCCGCAGTTGCCCAAGCGGACGTTTTTGCAGCATCATTATAGCGGCCTAGCAACTCTCCTGACTCTACCGCCGGGAGTGTGTCCTTCAATCCTGTGATCTTCATTGCTTTGGCGATAATCGCCATCGCCTGCTCACGGGTGATTTTGTCGTTCGGACGGAACGAGCCGTCCTCAAACCCATTAATTAAACCAGAAGCGCTCGCTGTTTGAACAGCAGAGCCATACCAATCAGCTGATTGGACATCGGTAAATGAGGCCGCACTATTTTCAAGCTTAAGCCCCAGCCCCCTCACGATAATCGCCGCAAACTCTGCACGCGTAATATCTTTGTTTGGACTGAATAGCTCATTGCCCGTTCCATTGATGACAAGACGTGAGCCCATATTATTGACCGACTCCTTGGCCCAGTGATTGGCAACATCCTTAAATTCAAGCGGGTGCCAGACAATCGAATAAGCACTATTGGTCAAGCTGTTGATTTTGGCAAAATATTGACCCTTATCCTCTAAAACCTTAGTTGGAACGTGGCGAACCGTACCGTCCGGCTCGACTACGATACCGGTTGTAATTTTATTCGGATCAATGCCAGCAGGCAAGGCGACAGTCCGTTCTACATATGCACTAAACTTGGTAATAGGGATGATCTGATTGTTGTATACCGCGCTCACTGCAAAATCAAGTGAAGGTGCCGCCAACGTAAATCCACCTTTGTCTGCTGATCCCTGTACAATTTTCATCATATTATCCGTTAAAGTACCGATCTCAAGCCGAAGCGTAATATCGTTCAGCGAAACTGCTTGACCCAACTGTTTGGAGATTGCATCAATGTTGATTTGCTGAGCAGGCACCGTATAGGTTGCCCGATCGGTTTTGAGCTCAAGAACAGCTTGCTTTTGCTCCATATTTTTAATCATTTGACCTGTCAGCTCGCCAATTACGGCGTTTGAGCTGTTGCCAAGAAGCGGAATAGTAATAATCGCACCTTGACCTTCTGCAGTCAGCTTCTGTTCCAGCAAGGCTTGATCGACTGTAATCGTAGTCGTAGTGCTGCCATTTACATTAGATGTAGCTGAACTTCCGATTCTCTCCTGACGCCCATTAATCCAGATGTCTACGCCTGTACCAGATGTTCCTGAGGATGAGGAAGACGAAGAACCTGGCTGTGTCGTTTCACCGCCGCTTGTAGGCGCTGATGGCGTAACGGTATTGGACGATACGGATGCTTCACTAGAGCCTGCACCATTAATCGCTTTTACCGTGAAGGAATAGCTCGTCCCGTTCGTGAGATCTGTAACGGTAATCGGACTAACGAGTCCCGTTGCTACTGTATGTCCCTCTGCATCTACAACCTCATAGCCAGTAATGATACTTCCGCCGTTATCTGTTGGTGCTGTGAATGAGACCGTTGCTTGACCATTTCCAGCTGCGGCGGATACCGCTGTCGGTGCTTCCGCAACCGTTATTGGCGTCACCGACCGCTCATTGGAAGCATCGCTCAGGTCGCTTGCAAAAACGGCTTTTACTACAAAATAGTAGGTTGTGCCATTCGTTAAGCCAGTTGCTTCATAGCTGTATACTGACTGGCCAACAGTGGTTACCTCTGTATTGTAGGCCCCAGATTGGAGAGCCATATACACTTTGTAGCCATCTGCTCCATCTACTGGATTCCATTGCAGATTCGCCTTGGCATTATCAGAGTTAATAGCTTGCAGGACAGGTGCCTCGTAATTGGCAGGCGTCGTATCGCTAATGGTGACCGCCAACGTCTGCGCTGCTCCCGCGTTAAAGTTAAATGAGAGATTTGTTGTACCTTCCGCTTGTTGTGCCAAATATGATTTGCTGATTGTCACTACGTTGCCAGTAATCGTATAGTCTACCATTGGTGTCAGAGCTGACATACCGTTTGTGATACCGCTCAATGTGTTTCCGTTCAGTGTTAGAGTGACGGACACATCTGCTTGCGCCGATATTTCTTTATCGAAGCTCGCTGTCGTCTGGCTCAGGCTGCTATCCTGTGGTGCCGGAATGGTAGAGTCACTGATCGAAACTGCCAGTATCTGCGCTGTGCCTCCACTGAAGTTGAATGACAAATTCGATGTGCCTATAGCTTGTTGTGCCAAATACGTTTTGCTTATGGTCACTACGTTACCCACAAGCGTATAATCTGTCATTGGCGTTAGAGCTGACATACCATTCGTGATACCGCTCAATGTATTGCCGTTCAGTGTCAACGTTACAGCTACATCCGCTTGCGCTGATGTTTCTTTATCGAAGCTCGCTGTCGTCTGGCTGAGTTGGCTGTTCTGCGGCGTCGTATCGCTCACCGTTACCGCCAACGTCTGTGCTGCTCCTGCGCTGAAATTAAACGCGAGGTTCGTCGTGCCTACTGACTGCTGAGCCAAATATGCTTTGTTGATCGTCACTACATTGCCCACAACCGTGTAGTCCGTTCCCGCTGTTAGCGTTGCTACACCATTCGTGATGCTGCTCAACGTATTGCCGTTCAGCGTCAACGTTACAGCTACATCCGCTTGCGCTGATGTTTCTTTATCGAAGCTCGCTGTTGTCTGGCTTAATTGGCTGTTTTGCGGCGTTGTATCGCTCACCGTTACTGCCAACGTCTGCGCTGCTCCTGCACTGAAATTAAACGCTAGGTTCGTCGTGCCTACTGACTGTTGCGACAAATATGCTTTGCTGATCGTCACTACATTGCCCACAACCGTGTAATCTGTTCCCGCCGTTAGCGTTGCTACGCCATTCGTGATGCTGCTCAGCGTATTGCCGTTCAGCGTCAACGTTACAGCTACATCCGCTTGCGACGAGGTTTCTTTATCAAAGCTCGCTGTTGTCTGGCTCAATTGGCTGTTTTGCGGCGTTGTGTCACTTACCGTTACCGCCAACGTTTGCGCTGCTCCTGCACTGAAATTAAACGCGAGGTTCGTCGTGCCTACTGCTTGCTGCGCCAAATATGCTTTGTCGATCGTCACTACGTTACCCACAACCGTGTAGTCTGTTCCCGCTGTTAGCGTTGCTACACCATTCGTGATGCTGCTTAGCGTATTGCCGTTCAGCGTCAACGTTACAGCTACATCCGCTTGCGACGAGGTTTCTTTATCAAAGCTCGCTGTCGTCTGGCTCAATTGGCTGTTCTGCGGCGTCGTGTCGCTCACCGTTACCGCCAATGTCTGCGCTGCTCCTGCACTGAAATTAAACGCGAGGTTCGTTGTGCCTACTGCTTGCTGCGCCAAATATGCTTTGTTGATCGTCACTACGTTGCCCACAACCGTGTAGTCCGTTCCCGCTGTTAGCGTTACTACACCATTCGTGATGCTGCTCAGCGTATTGCCGTTCAGCGTCAAAGTTACAGCTACATCCGCTTGCGCTGATGTTTCTTTATCAAAGCTTGCTGTTGTCTGGCTAAGCTGGCTATTTTGCGGCGTTGTGTCGCTCACCGTTACTGCCAACGTCTGCGCTGCTCCTCCGCTGAAATTAAACGCGAGGTTCGTCGTGCCTACTGCTTGCTGAGCCAAATATGCTTTGTTGATCGTCACTACGTTACCCACAACCATGTAGTCCGTTCCCGCTGTTAGCGTTGCTACGCCATTCGTGATGCTGCTCAGCGTATTGCCGTTCAGCGTCAAGGTTACAGCTACATCCGCTTGCGCTGATGTTTCTTTATCGAAGCTCGCTGTTGTCTGGCTCAATTGGCTGTTTTGCGGCGTCGTATCGCTCACCGTTACCGCCAACGTCTGCGCTGCTCCTTCGCTGAAATTAAACGCGAGGTTCGTCGTGCCTACAGACTGCTGCGCCAAATACGACTTTTTAATCGTTACCGTGTTGCCCGCAACTGTGTAATCGGTTCCCGCTGTCAGCGTCACTCCGCCATTCGTGATGCTGCTCAGCGTATTGCCGTTCAGCGTCATCGTTACTGCTACATCCACCTGCGCCGATGTTTCTTTATCAAAGCTTGCCGTACCAGGGGTAATTGCCGATGAAGAAACTACCGCTTCCGAGGTCATAACCAGTTTGTTAGGACCGGATATAACAATTTCGTTATTGACGGTCATTAATGCAGATGCTCTCTTGGTAGCATCTAAAGTAGAAGTTGCTTGCCAAGTAGCACCGTCATCATTTGAATAAAAAATGTCCTCTGATTCATAACTGCTATCTGTAAAAAGTCCATAAAGCATATTGCCTTTTTTCCCTATAAATGTCGAACCACCATATGCTGAATATCCTCCTGTTAAACCAGGAGAAGACCATGTCACAAGATCCGCACTCGTACGGGTAAACATTTCATAGGTTAATGAATCGTACCCAAGCAAAATATATTTGCTTCCATCAAAAATTATATTGGTTACAAAATCGGTTGAATTAGGATAACTGCTAGAGTGATTTACCCAATTTATCCCATCAGTTGAAGTCAAAATTGCTAATTCAATCACATTTCCAAAATTATCATTAGCATTTCCTAACGCTACAAATTGATTATTAATATAAGCAACCGAGGCTAAATAGTTCAACGTATTGGTAGGCAAAGTCTGCTCAGTCCAAGTTACACCGTCCACCGATGTCTCGATCACAGCCTTATTGGTATAACCTGTAGCCACAAATATCCCACTGCCATAAGCAACATCATTAAAAAATTCATTGCCAAGTAAGCTCCCTTGCAGGCTCCAACTTGTACCGTTACTGGAGGTAGCCAATTTTGTTGCGCCGTGATAAGGTCCGGCAACTGCCACGTACTTGCCATTTCCGTGCGCCACTGATGTAAAAGCATCTGCTTGTCCCGAAATACTTTGCTTCGTCCACGCAGACAGGTCATTCGAAGTCCAAATTGTTCCTTCTTTTCCCAGCTGCCCAACGGCTATATATTTGGTACCGTCATAAATAATTTCATTAAAATTCCCGCCCCATTTATAGCTCCAATTCGAGCCCGTATCTGAGACGCTCATCCCTTCATTGCCAAACAAGAAATATTTTCCATTTATAAAGGAAGCGTTTTGATCAACAAACTCTCGTTCAAAAGGCTGCAGCGTCCAAGTTGTCGCATCTGTTGACGTATAAACAGACCCATATTTGCTTCCCTCGCTGCCAAACAAATAATAATGCGTTCCATCATAAAAGCCTTTTCTCATTTGGCCGGTTGGATTTGACCCAACTTGTAAAGACGGGGCACCCATTAAGGTAAAAGTGGCGAGATCGGTAGAGGTCCAGATATAGCCGCTAATATCTGCCATAAAATAACGGTCATTCATCCATTCCAGAAAATTGGCTCCATTAGCGGGGAGTGAGGCTGGGGTCACTGGCTGAACGAAAGTCCAAGTCGTGCCATTAGTCGTCGAATAAATTTTGCCTTCCTCACTCGACACACCGAGGCGCGCCCCATTGTTTCCCACTGTAACTTGAGTGATGGATTTGTCAGAAGGCAATCCAGTAGGTACAACCGTTGTCCAAGTAGTACCATTGGTAGAGGTAACATACTTCCCTTTCGAGAGTGCATAAAAGGCTCCAGCTCCATTAAAGGTAAAATATTCGACATTAGAAATCTGGGTAGAAATCCCCGAGGTTCGCTGTGTCCAATTCACGCCATCCGTGGAGCTTAAAATAACCCCTTCAGAACCAACGGCAACAAAGACGCCATTGCCATAAGCAACGCCATAAAAAATAAAGCTTGCTGGAGCAATTACTCCACTATAATTAGAATCGGCCTTTGTTTTTACGTTTTCCCAATGCTCGGCATCTGTAGATTTAATAATTGCCCCATCATATCCAACCGCGATGTATAGTCCATTACCATAGGCTCCAGCTGTCATAGATTTCGTAGGCAACGTCTCTCCGCTTTTTTTTGTAAAGGTGTCCGGCGTAGGAGCTGCATAAATGGAAGGGATACAAACTTGAAGCATGATGATAAAAGCGAGCATAAAAATTCCTATTCGTGGCCATATCGATGCGTGATGCCTTTTTGTCATAGCTGAGTGCCTCCAGAATTTTAATAAGTTGCTGTCTATGTCTTGCAAGCTCTTTCAAAAACCCGATTCCTAATATATGCAGGCTCGTACATCCCGCCGGACTCACCCTCCTCTATGCTTCATTTATACTCTCTCTGATGACGCCACCCAATAGCTTCTGTGTCATAATTAAGTCAGGAAATTTCTAGCTATGAATAAATTCGACAAATTACAGCATATTCCTCCCAAAAAAAGAGGGATTCAGGCCTGAATTTTTATCGAAATGTGTCGAATTTTCAATCGAGCATAAACCGCGACTGGCAAGGCTTTATCCAAGAAAATAGCCTAGCATTTTCCCCACCTTTTTTCACCATACAGCTTCGACATAATTATTTTAAAAACACTTCATAAAATTGTTACGGAAAACGTGATTTTCACCGATATATACTTTGTTAGATTTACTTTTAGAAAAGAGGGCGGGATTTTATGTTAAAACTATCTTTACGCTGGCGTCTTGCTCTGCTTGCTGCAATTCCGCTTATTGCGTATGTGGTATCGAGCTTTTATTACCTGAACGGCCAGCAGCAAATTGTGCATACGATGACAAAGGAGATTTACAACACATCCTATCAGGTCAATTCACTTATTTTGAATGCAGACCGCGACATGTATCAAGCTTATCAAGCGTATTTAAAAGTGGAGTCTGGTACGTTAAACGCGGCTGAAGCGGAGGAAGCGCGCAAAGAGTTGTCCGAGAATATCGCGCAGGTATTCGAACGTGTCGGAAAAGCAAACGCTATTATTGTAGAGCAATCTTTACAAAAATTGGCATATGGTGAATCTGGCCGCACGATTGAGGAGATTCTAGGCCAATTCCAGCCAAAATTTGAATTGTGGTCCTCTGCTGCCGTACAGGCTGCTGCCGTGGATCAGCACCAGTTCCGCAATGCCGAAATTGACGACGCTTTTAAATCCAGCCGCTCCGGCCTTGACGAGATTGGAGAAAGCATAGACAAGTATTCGGAGCTGACGATTGCGACCACTAACAAGCAAGTGGATCAAAATGAACTTGTAGCAATCCTAGCAACTACTATTTTCAGCCTTCTTTTAGTCGTCGTTGTTATCATCACCGTTCGTCAAATTATGCGGACAGTTCGCATAATCGTCGCCAAATCCAATCAAGTGGCAGCGGGAGATTTGACGGTGCAGCGCGATGAAAGTCCTGGAGGGGACGAGCTTGGCCGCATTTCAGCAGCCGTCGATCATATGATAGACACGATGCGCAAGCTGATTGCCGGCATTTCGGAGTCTTCGGTCGAGGTAAGCGCAGCTTCCTCCCAGCTGACAGCTGCGTCGCAGGAATCGACCGAGGCCGCTGAGCATACCGCGATCCGGACTCAGGAGGTCGCTCAAAGCTCAATGGTTCAAGCTAGAATAGCGCAGGAAACATCCCGTGCCATTGAAGAAATGGCGGTTGGCATTCAGCGTATTGCCGAAAATACAACCTCCATTGCCATGCATTCCTCTGAAACGTCAGAGCAAACCGAGCAAAGCCAGCAGGCGCTCGCTGCGCTCATCGCCCAGATGGAGGATGTTCGTTCCGTAATTACGAAGCTGTCGGAAAGCATTCAGTCTCTTGAGCATCGCTCGCAGCAAATCGGCAAAATCGCTCAAAATATTACCGCATTCGCCGGTCAAACGAATATTTTGTCACTGAACGCCTCAATTGAGGCAGCACGGGCAGGAGAACAAGGCAAAGGCTTCGCCGTAGTTGCGGAGGAAATCCGCAAGCTGGCGGCGGCCTCGCTGGAGTCAGCGGAAGGCATCAATACGCTCGTAGCTGGCACACGCAGTGAAATCGGCAGTGCATCCAGCTATATGGCGACAACCGTTCAAGAGGTCGAAAATGGCGGCGATCAGCTGAAAGTTGTGCAGGAGCGGCTTGATGCTATCTCTATCGCTATTGAGCAAATTGCGAATCAGCTCCATGATAATTCGGCCATTGCTGAGCAATTGTCCGCAGGCTCGCAGCAAATTAGTGCTTCGACAGAATCAGCTGCAGCTGGCGCTGCCTCCAATTTAGAGAAAACAGATGACGTGGCGGCGGCAACGGAGGAACAGCTTGCGCAGATGGAGCATATCGCAGCATCAGCACAAGCACTGAATCGCATTGTTAGCGATTTGGAAACAGCTATTTCCAGCTTTAAAGTGAACTGACGAAGGCATCTGCCAACGGAACAGTTGAAAAACAAACAAGCGTAAACGGCTGTCGCCTTCCTCTGGTGGCAAAGCTGACGTTTCGCGTAGAAATAGAGAGAATGGATCAAAACATCATATCCTTTCCTATATTTCAAGCGTAAACGGCTGTCGCCTTCCTCTGGCGGCAAAGTCACCGTTTCGAGGGTAAAATAAAAGAGCAAGGTTTCCAAGGCGATCCCGGGAAACCTTGCTCTTCTCATTTTCTACTTCTCTTGCAAAAGCTTGGCGACAATCGTAGCTATTTCAGCACGATTGATCGATTGCTCCGGTTTGATAGAACCATCCTTATAACCGCTGATCAGACCATGCTCTGCCAGAGCTTGAACCGCTTCCGCTGCCCAAGCAGAGATGCTGTCGCCATCCTTAAAGCTGCCTTCGCCACTCGCCGTGCCAGCAGCAAGCTGCCCCTTAATCGCACGGTACAAAATCACAAAAGCTTCCTCGCGGGTAATTTCCTGATTCGGCTTAAAGCTGCCATCAGCAAATCCGCTAACAATTCCTTCATTGACCAACGCATTTACCGAGCCTGCATACCAAGATCCTTCCGACACATCGCTAAATTTCGATGAACCGGCAGCCGTGTCCAGCTTCAACAAGCGGAAAATAATCGTCATAAACTCGGCGCGATTCATCTTTTTATCCGGCTGGAACGTGCCGTCGGGATATCCTTGCATAATACCCTGAGCCGTCAGCTTGCCAATTGCCGCTCCTGCCCAATGACTGCTTACATCCGGGAATGCCGGCGGATTCGTTCCTGTTCCTGGATCTGTTCCTGGATTCGTTCCCGGATCCGTACCAGTTCCCGGCGTAGTCCCTGGATTCGACCCATTGCCTGAGCTGCTTCCCGAGCCTGACCCTGGATTGCTGCCGGACCCCGAGCCAGGATTCGTCTCTGGGTTTGTTCCCGGGTTAGTTCCAGGATTCGTGCCTGGGTCTGTCCCTGGGTCTGTACCGCCACCGCTGCTTGCTTTGGCAGGAACGATAACCGAACGAACGATAACAGCGCTGGTCTGATCCGATAGCCGCGTCACTTCCAGCTCCAATTGAACGGTTGTTGCTTGCTCTGGCGGCGTAATCGTACCATCGGTACCAATTACCGCACTGTTGGAGGATTTGATCGCCACTGTGAAGCCTTCTGGGGCTTCCGGAAGCGCCAGTTGTACCGCCCCTTGTGCTGGTGCTGCTATTTCGCCTAGACGATTTGCCGCCTGAACGGCTGTCTGCTCCTTAGCAACAATCATAATCCAGCTGATTTGCGGATCGGGAGCGCCACTAACCGCCCGGCGAACCGTCAGCGCAAGCTTCCCATCAGATACATTAACGTCTTCATATCCCAGTACATCTCGCGAAGCGCTGAATGTATAGCTGCTCGTTTTAATTTCATCATTGATAACGATATGAGCTTTACGAGTACCAGGGTTATATTGCGACCATGGGTCGAACAGGCCTACATATACATCGTATTCGCCATTTGCGATATCAAAACGGTACGGCAAATCATCGCCAGTACCAGACTTTAAATAACGCAGTGAGGCGAACAAATCGCCACTAGCCGTACCCGAGGTCAAGGTATTGTCACCAACATAACCCCAATTTTGACCATTGTCCGGATCATATTTCTGATCGATCGCTTCTTTATTAATAAGCGTATCTTCCATGTAGGAAATCATGTCGTTATAATCGGCTGTCGCCGCACCTCCGGCATGAACGAAATAAGCGCTGCGATCCGGCACCACATAAATTTTCTGTTCAATCGTTTTGCTGCTCGCCCCGCTAAGCGTACCCTTCAGCGTAACAATTCCAGGCTTAGCAAACAGCTCCGGCGTTGCATTCCAAGCAATTGCAGCCGTCGTTTGCGAACCGCCAGACAATGTAATTTGCACCGTATCTGGCAGCACAGGCACTTTGCCAATCGAGGTTTGCGAAGGCAAAGGCGTATTAATCGTAATACGTCCCATAGCGTTCAGCTCATCCAGCGTCCATTCATCGCGCCAGCGCAGCGCGATTTCATCATTTTGGCCAAATTCGATCGGCAGCCAAATGTAACGCGAATTTTTCAAATCATTTTTGTCCCAGCGATCGCCCATATAGAGGAATTTGCCCGCTGCTGGATCAATCGGAAGAACATGCGTGCTTTGCGAGCCGAACGTCGTACCGCTGCCTGGCGCTACATCGCGCATCGGCTTCCACTCACCGAAAATATCATCGGCAACCGTGTATTTCCCAAGGTTCGGGTCCCATCCGGTGGCGCCTGATGTGATCATATAATATTTGCCCTGATATTTGAACAAGGCAGGAGCTTCCCGCTGTCCTCCCGGAAATACCCGAACGTAATCGACACCATATTCGGCTTTATATACGGTATCGCGCTCGATATTGCCGTCTTTATGCCAGCCGACAATATCGGTATATTCCTCGTTTAGCTTGGAAATGTACATCGTCATATTTTCCTCGCTGGAATAGACGAGGTAAGCTGTACCATCATCATCCTTGAACAGCGTCATGTCCCGCGCCATTCCCGGCTGGTTAGGCTGCCCATTGTAGGTGGCATCCGCAGGAGCACGGTCCATCCGGTGGCTTTCGCCGTAGACGAATGGTCCTGTTGGCGAATCGCTCAGCGCGTAGCCAGCCTCCGCCTTTGCATAGTTGGCTGTCGACGTTTCCGACGGGCCATCCGTATGCATCCACATCACGTATTTTCCGGTTGCATCATTGTAAATAACCTTTGGACGCTCGATAATGCGATCCGTCCCAATATCGTTCAAAATGCTGGCTTGATCCGTTCTGCCTGCATACAGCTGAGAGATAAGCGGATCATTCGTAAAATCATTCATCGACCCAATCGCAGTCAATGCCAGACCATGATCCTCCCAATTGTATAAGTCGGTTGAGGAGTATACCCGAACGCCGCGGGCTGGCAAATAGCCATTGGTTTTATCCTCGCCATACCAATAATATTTTTGCGTATGCTCATCGTAGATGATGCCGCCGCCATGTGCCTGAATAAGCGCACCGGTCGTATCATTCCAAACCGTGCCCGGCTTAAACGACGTATTCGGCACATCCAGCGAAAGCTGGGCAAGCGCGACATTCAATAAAGCGATAGCCGAGCGAATCTGCTCCTGCACCGCAGGGTCTTGAATGTCTGTTCCATTTGCAGACAGTGCATCGAATGTACTAGCAGCATCGGCAATTGCATCATTTAGCACCTGTACGCTGTAGCGTGTGTACTTCACATCAGTTGCCTCGCTTCTTGCCTCATCCAGCTTATTTCCCAAGTCGGACAAAGGAACCGTGACATTCAAACGAACAATAATATAGCTAAGCATTGGATCATTATAATTGCTTAATGCTGCAGTTGCTGGCCCTTGAACGCGAACCTGCATTTCATTTCCTGTCAGCCTTAAATTGCGGTAAGTTACCTCCTTTACGGCATCATATTCTCCAATAGCAGTTTCACCGAAGAGATTCGTCCCGTTCACAACCATATTGACGCTGCGGCCGCTCCATGGATTTTTGAACCCAAACGTAATATCATAGCTGTCTTCCGGCAGCTCAAATTTGTATTCAATCGCCTTATCCCTTACTTGCGAGCCGTTATAATAACGCAGCGTACCCAGCTTCGTTGAAGCATCGCCTGTTCTTGCAGCTGATGTAGTCGTTACTAACCCCCATTTTTTTCCGGTTGCAGCATCCGCCCCATAGACCTGCTCGGTTACGGAGGAATACAGTCCAAACTTATCAGTGCCTTCTACTGTAGATGGCGTTGCATCCCCTGCATTCACAAAATAAAGAATATAGTCATTATCCTTCAATTCCTGCTCGGTAAAATCATCACGTACCGCTGCGCTCACATTAGAAGAATTGTCCCCGTTTTGCAGCCCCTCTGCCGCATAGGCAGGAAAAGCAGATACAAGCATGGACAGCACCAATAGACAGGAGCATGCGGCCGAAAGCCATTTTCGCTTATTCAATACGATGAATCCCCTCTCTGTATATAGATCACCCCAGGCATGTATGCGTTTGCAAAAAAATGCTGGAGCGTCACAATGAATTGTAACCAACCACTGGCTATCGTTCAATTGAACAATTCGGAGCAGGCTGAACCGCTGCTGTTCCCACAAATTGTTCACCCAGGTTTCATTTGTTCACACTGCGCCATTTACTTGATAAAACTGCACAAATACTGGATCCCTTCTATTTATAAATGAAAAAGAGAATGCCCGTTCACAGCCGCTAATTGCACATGTGAACGGGCATTCCCTCATCAAAAAGCCAGCTGTTGTAGAGCAGCTGGCTAGCTTTGGTATAAAGATAAAACAGGTGCTATGCCTTTGGTGCACCCTCCAGCAGCTTCTCCACGATAAAATCAAGCTGCTTGTCCAGCGAATAAATATCGCTGTAATACGCAAGTCCAAATTCGATTTCGACCAAGCGGCCTTCTTTTACAGCCGGGATGCTGTTCCAAATCGAGTTGTCGGATAAATCATCCATACCCGTCCATGAGGAGCGGAAAATATAATCGCCCATATATTCCGGCAGAACCTCCAGCGATACGTTTTCGCCATCGCCAACTGTTGCGACATCGATTTTATCCTGAATCACCTTCGGAGCCTTCATTCCCAAGTATTCATAAATAATTTGCGACCCGCGGCCATACTGCTTGCTGGCGATGACCGACATTTGCTTTTTGCCGCCTTCAATAATAGAAACCGTTTTGTCATAAACGCCTGCTGCTTTCAGCTTTTCCTTGCTCTCTTCCACTTTCTTGTTAAAGTTTTCCATCAGCGTATTTACTTCCTGCTCCTTGCCGAACACCTTGCCCAGCATTTTCATTCGCTCATCCGTCGTCATTTTGTCAAACGGAATGTACACCGTCGGAGCAATATCACGTAGCTTGTTATACGTATCCTCAGAAGGGGCAATAATCAAGTCTGGATCAAGAGCTAGTACCGCCTCCTGATTCGGCTCAAACCATTCGCCGAGCGTTGCAATACCCGTAAGCTCCTGCTCAAACGCAGCTCCCTCATACACATCGGAAATACCGACCGGCTTCACGCCCATCGCCACCACATCGCCAAGCATATATAGCGCAACGACGCGCTTCGGCTCGGCAGGCACTTCCACATCGCCTTTCTCTGTGCTGATGATGCGAGTTGCTGCTTCCGTTGGCGATGCTTGGCCGCTGTCATTTTGCGCGGGCGACGCTGATTCCGTCGCAGTGGTTGGGGAAGCAGAAGCTCCGGTGTTCGTACTCGTATTCGCAGTACCTGATGAGCAGGCACCTAGCAATAGCGTTAACGTAAGCAACAAGCTAATAGCGAGACCAGATGTTGTATTTCTTTTCATTCGTACAGACCCTCCACGTTTATATTGATAATGATTATCATAATTACCAATATAACGCCGCAGCTTGCCCGTTCCAATGGATATTTCAGATAAGATGAATGGACGATCTTCTGAAAGCCGCTTCTTACGTTCCCGCTCTTGAAAACGAACGGGGGATAAGCCGGTATGTTTTTTGAAAATTCGGCTGAAATAATAGACATCCGCATAGCCAACCTCAAGCGCGATTTCATTCAGTGCCGCATCCGTGCCAATGAGCAGCTCGGCCGCACGCTTCACCCGAATTTTAATCAAATAATGGATCGGACTTGCTCCCGTATGCTCTTTAAAGCGCATCGACAGGTGCCGGGTACTGTAATTCAGCTTTTCCCCCAGCGACTCCAGCGTAATAGCCTCCTGAAAATGATCCTCTATATAACGGATGGCCTGCGTAACGAGGTCCGGCTTGCTTACTTTAATGCCCTGTGTCTTCATTTGCCGAAGCAGCTCATGGATAAATTGATAAAACAATCCCTTGATTTGGATGCGATCCAAATCATCTGCGTTTTGCCATGCTTCGCGAATATGGTCCAGCGGACGAAGCAATGGCAGCGGCTCCTGCGGCTGAAAACCATATTGCAGCGCAAACGGCTGATGTCGATCCATGAGCCGAGCCAGCTCTTTATTGCCCGGCAAAACATACACCGCCCGGTACAAAAGCAAATAATATTCGAACTCTTCCTCCGCCCACACGTCCAGCCGCATGCCCTTGCCGCCATGCAGGACATGAAACCGCTGAGCCTCATGCTCGTCGCCGTCCAGCTTCAAATACCCAGCACCACGCACACTGTAAATGAAGCCGCTTGATGGCAGCAAATAATCCTCCAGCAGCTCGCCTGGCTGCATGACGACATGGCGAATATCCCATATTTTAATAGCCGCCTGGTTCCATAGTTTTATATGTTCATCCAGCTTCAATTCCTCAACCTCCCCACTCCCTGCCTTAAATGAACCGATCGAGCTATCCCTTAGTTCCTTTATTATAATTGATAAGACTTCTCATTTACAATGAAAATAACGCCTGGCTCTATTAAAATGCAAAAAAAGCCCGCAGCTTCGGCTGGGCCGAATATTGCTGCGAGCTTCTTTGTATGCTTTTACAAATAAATCTCCTTGCCGGTCGCTGCCGATTCATAGATGGCTTCCAAAATTTGCGTCACCACGAAAGCCTGTTCCGGCTTAACGAGCGGCTCCGTATCATGGATAACCGCCTCGAGCCATTGCCGGGCTTCCTTCGTGCCCGGATCATTCGAGCCGGGGCCAAAATACGCGATGCCGGGACCGGCAGCCGCCTTCGTTTCCATCAGCTTGCCGAATTGGACATTGTTGAAGATCAGTTCTCCAGCATAATCTGCGCCCTGCTTCATCTCTGCGCCGCCGTTTGTGCCATAAAGTGATGCCTTCGCTTCCTTCACATCCGTCGTATTCAATGCCCAGGAGCTTTCAAGAAAAATCGTTGCGCCATTTTCCATCTTAATGAGGCCGAAGGCGGAATCCTCGACTTCCAGCTCCTCCGGCTTCCACGGACCGAACATATTGCCCTCCGGCTTATCCCGCAGCTTGTAGAACACCGAGCCGCTAACGGACTTCGGTTTGTAATTGTCCATAAACCATAATGCCAAATCAAGTGCATGCGTGCCAATATCAATCAGGCAGCCGCCACCTTGCTGCTCCTTATCGGCAAATACGCCCCATGTTGGAAGCGCCCGCCTGCGGATCGCATGGGCTTTCGCCATATACACCTCGCCGAGCGCGCCTTCCTGGCAAGCTTGATGCAGCGTTTGGGAATCATCATTCCAACGGTTTTGGTAGCCGATTGTCAGCTTTTTGCCTGTCCGCTCTGCGGCATCCAGCATTTTACGCGCCTCTGCCGAGTTAATCGCCATCGGCTTCTCACACATCACATGCTTGCCCGCCTCCAGCGCATCTACGGTAATAAATGAATGCTGCAGGTTTGGCGTCAGCACATGGATAATATCAATTGAGCTATCTTCTAACATCTGCTTATAGTCGGTATACGTCTTGGCATCCTCTGTACCGAACTGCTGCGCCGCTTTCTCCGCCTGCTCCGGGATGATATCGCAGAACGCAACCATATCAACCAAATCGCTATTATTTTTAAGTGACGGCATATGCTTCTGAAAGGCGATGCCTCCACAGCCTATAATGCCTGCTTTCAATTTCCCCATCGTTTGCAGCCTCCTAAGGTGAAACGGCTGTCGCCGTCTTTTGGCGGCAAAGCAACCGTTTCGCGATGAAATATAAGCATAGTTATAGATATGAGCATATAAATGCTTATATTTTAAATGTATGTGCGCAAATATGCCAGATCGTTGCGGACGCTGGCAAGCTTGTCCGCTGATTTTCCTTCATTTTCAACCAACGCATATTTCACATGTCCGAGTTCCTTGATCTTTCCATACACATGGGCAAAATCGAAGGCGCCTGTACCGAGATCAACAAAGTCCGAAGGCACGATATATTTGCGGTATACATCCATCAGCCCAAGCCCTTCGTCGCCGTTCGCACGCATCGACTCGAATAAATTAAGCGGGCCAGACAGCTGCTTGCTGTAATCCTTCTGATGAATCATATCGCAGCGGTCGCCTACACGCTCCATTACCGCAATCGGATCAACCCCAGCCCGCATCACCCACACGAGATCCAGCTCAAATTTCAAATGCTTGGGATCGGTATGGGCGGCGAGGATATCAAACAATGTTGTATCGCCATCCGACTTGAATTCATGAGCATGATTATGGAGATAAAGCTGGAAGCCGCGCTGCGCAAGCTTGCCGCCAAGCTGCTCCAACTGCTCGGCGAGACGCAGCGTGCTGTCACGGTCATCCATCCAGACGGATGGGAGCACCAGTGACGTACAGCCTAGCTGTTCGTAATAATCCATCAGCTCATCCCAGCGATGGGCCAGCAAATCCTCGCCCGGCATCGGCCCTTCATGGGCTGCGATAGCCTTAAGGCCGGAAGCCGCCAGCTCGGCGGCAACCTCCTTGGCTGGAAACTCATCGCTGAACCGCGACATTTTCACCATATTGAAGCCTAGCATTTCCAGATGGGTATAGCCTGCTTCCGCGAGCTGGCGCAAAGTGCCGTAATAATCTTGAGCTAGCTGCTCATGGACGGAATAAATGTTAATGCCTGCTTGAATGCTCATGCCAGACCATCACTCCTTCGAATATTATTTATTGGCTGCAGCCCACTCATCAAGCTGCTTTTGTTTTTCGGCTACGATTTTCTCCATGCCGGCCGATTTCAGCTTCGCAATATATTCCGGCAAATATTTATCCGGTTCAAGCGTGCCATTTTCCAGACCAATCTTGAATTGCTCCTTCACGTTCTGTACAGCCGCCACTTCTGTTTTCACAGGGTCCGCTGTAAAGCTGAAGCCAAGCGCTTTCGATTTCACTGCCGATTTGTTGAACTCATCAAGCTTCGTCCACAGATCCGCGCTGTCCCCTTCCCAAATATGGGAAAGCAATTGATTGCCCCACATCCAGCCATGTGTCGGGTTGTAAGTCGAGCTGGAAGAATCTACGCCCGCCGGGAAGCCTACGATATTGCCTTCCTTCACTTCATAGTGCTTGCCTTTAATGCCATAGTCGATCAGGTTAACGAGGTCTGCATCCGAATAAAGCAGGTTCAGAAACATCATAGCGCGCTCAGGGTCCTCGGAGTTTCTTGCAATGCCGAACATAATGTTAGCGATTGAAGAAGTCGTCGAAATCGCTGGAGAAATACGTGCTGCAACGAGCGGCGTACCTGCAAGCAGCGACTCCTTGCTTTCATAGCCAGGCTTCATGTGCGCCATGAAGGCAAACGCTTTGTTAGCTTTGATCAACTGCTCGGAAGTCGTTTGGTTCGTCGAAACATCTTTAGGGATAAAGCCTGCGTTGTACCATTCTCTTGCTTTTTTCACCAAGCTCGCATATTCAGGCGTTTCGTACCAGTTTACTACTTTCAGCTCGCCATCAAAGCCAACGAGTACACCATTCTCGTCGCCAAGCGGGTCGATGACGCTGCCCACCATGGATTGGATAACCGAGAAGCTTGGGCCCTCTGGCAGAACGGCCGCCATGCCCGGCTCATTAGCTTTAATCGTTTGGAAAACAGCCGTCAAATCGTCCAGCGTCTTGATCGCACTGACATCGATTTTGTGTTTGTCTACAATATCCTGGCGCATAACGAGGCCATAATCTGCTGCCCAGTCACGTACGCTTGGAAGAGCGTAAATTTTTCCATTCGAGGAGCCGGCTTTAATCACATCTTCCCCGACAACCTTTTGAATATCTTGTCCGTATTTCGCTAGAAGTTCATCCATCTCTACCAGTTGGCCCTTAGCAGCCTGTGTGCCAAAGTTAAGCCCTGTGCCGGTTACGAGAATATCCAGCGGCTCATTGCCTGCAAGCATTAGATTCATCTGCTGCTGCCATGCTCCGATATCGATTGGCAGGAATTTAACCGTTGCATTGATTTTAGCTTGTGTAATTTTATTGACCTCAGCTTGAACCTCAGCCAAATCCTTCGTATTGCCGATGCTTAAGAAAGCCACCGTCATTTCATAAGGCTTGAGTTCAGACGCTCCGCCTGTTTCTCCACCTGCAGCATTCGTTGCTCCGGCATTCGATGTTGAACTGCCGCTGTTGCCACCACATGCTGCAAGCACCAGCATAACGCTCAGCAGCATCGCTGCTATTCCAATTGTCCGTTTTCTCATCTCTGCAACCTCCCTGTATGTTCAAGCTTGTATGCTAACCGGCCGAGAGCCGTGTGTAGCCGAACGTTAATCTCCTTAACCTTTAACAGCACCAATAACCAGCCCTTTAACGAAATACTTTTGGAAAAAAGGGTATGCGCATAGCAGCGGCACTACACCGATAACCGCCATTGCCATCCTTACCGTTTCCAGCGGAATTTGCGCATTGGCTACTTCCCCCGCATTAAGCGTCGCTGCGTTGTTTTGGATAAACTGGGCGTTGAGCAAAATCCGGTTCAGCAGGTTTTGCAAGCTGAACAGCTTGCTGTCGGTAATATAGATGAGCCCGTTAAACCAGTCATTCCAGTAGCCAATCGTCTGCATGAGCCCAATCGTTGCCAGAATCGGCAGCGACAGCGGCAAAATCATCTTGAAGAAAATTCTGAATTCTCCAGCGCCGTCAATGGAAGCGGATTCAATAATCGCATGCGGAATCGAATTTTGGAAGAATGTCCGCATAATGAGGACGAAGAAGCCATTCGTCAGCAAGCCTGGAATAATAAGCGCCAGCAGAGAGTTTTTCATATCAAATACTTGAGTGTAAATGATATAGGTCGGAACGAGTCCACCGTTGAACAGCATCGTGAAAAAGACGTAAAAGGCGAGCTGCTTCTTCATTGGCATATCGCTGCGCGACATCGGATAAGAGAGCAGCGCCGATATGGACAATCCGACGAAGGTTCCGATTAGCGTGACGAATATGGTAATGCCATAAGAGCGGGTAATATTTTCAGCATCACTCCACAAAAACTTGTAAGCATCGAGGCTCCATTCACTCGGAACTAAGGAGTACCCTTCCTTGACAATGGACGCTTCACTCGTAAAGGAAGTCGTCAGCAGCAGCACGAATGGCATGAGGCACATGATCACAACAGCGATAAAGAACACATGAATCGCAACTTGAAAAATTTTATCCTTCGTATTTACCATGACTATAACCTCCTAGAACAGCGCATTGTCGCGGTTTCGTTTACTTACAATATAGTTGGACAGCAGCACGAGCACAAAGCCGACAACGGATTGGTACAAGCCAGCAGCGGAGGACATTCCGATATCGCCGAGATTGATGAGTGCCCGATATACATACGTATCTACTACGTTCGTCGTTGAGAGCAGCTCGCCCGTATTCAGCGGTACTTGATAGAATAAACCAAAATCCGAGTAGAAAATCCGGCCAATTTGCAGCAGTGTCATAATGGTAATAACCGGCGCAATGAGCGGAATCGTAATTTGCGTAATTTGACGCCATTTGCCTGCTCCATCGATCGTTGCCGCTTCGTAATATTCCGGATCAATGCCGATAATAGCTGCAAGATAAATGATACAGAGATAGCCGACATTTTTCCAAACGTTAACGATAACTAAGATGAAGGGCCAATATTTAGGCTCGCTGTACCAAGAGATCGGATCAATTCCGAAGAGCGGAAGGATCTGTTTGTTTATGAATCCGGTTTCACCACTTAGCATGGCAAGCACCAAGTAACCAACGATAACCATTGAGATCAAATAAGGAATGAGTACAATGCTTTGATAAAAACGGGCGGCCACTTTTTTCTTTACTTCATTGAGCAAGATGGCGATGCCCACTGCTATAATCAGGTTTAATATGATAAAAGATATGTTGTAGAGCAGCGTATTGCGGGTAATGATCCAAGCATCCTCGGTTTTGAATAAGTATTCAAAGTTTTTAAAGCCGATCCAATCGCTGGCTAGAATGCCTTTTGCAAAGTTAACATCCTTGAAGGCGATAATCAGACCCAGCATCGGCAAATAGTTGTTGATGAACAAATAGATGACTCCGGGAATAATCATAATGAATAATGGTGCGTAACGCTTCAGCCTTTTCAATACGGGATTTTGTGCCCGTCTTACTTCCGTCTGCTGCTCCGCTGGTTTTGATGTAGCTGTGCTTGCCGTCGTCGCCATCGCGGTTCCCCCTTCACTTCTTCTACCTCTATCTTAGTTTTTCGCGGGCAAGCACACTACGACTAAACCGACTTCTTCGTTGTCATCTTCCGACATCTTGAGGAAGGGAACCAAGGTGAAACGGCTGTCGCCTTCCTTTGGCGGCGCGTTTCAGTCCGAGAAATATAGAGAATGGATCGCCTTAGGACATCCTTTCTCTATATTTGAAAAAAGACATGTCCTTTATCAAATAGCTAAATAGCCTGCCCCGTACGATTGCGCGTACAGAGCAGGCTTCTACTAGGTCACTATATAGTCTTATAATAAGGTTGCTAGGGTGTGTATGCAAACTGGAGTAGCCCTGCCATTCCTTGCCCAGAACTTTATCAAGGCTGGAGAATCGATGCCAATCTTATCTGACGATTCAAGGCATGAGAACCGGAGCCCCCGATTGTTGCTAAGCCTCCGGTGGCTAAGCCGCATTGCCGAGATCGTGCATTTCCGGACGCTCACTCTTTTTTTGACGGACTGAGATTCCGCTATTCTGGCTTTTAATGCGGTTTCTGGTCGTAGGCGGACAGGAAATCCGTTATGGCCCTGAATATTCCGTCAAAATGGCTATTTGCAGCGCATTAGCGGCTCCTGAGTCCGCCACCTGTGCCTTTCTCGGTGATTCTGTTGAAATAGCGGCTGCTCTGTCCACCCAGTCTATTTTTGCGCAGGGAGTGGCCCACTGAAACGATGGATATGAAGCTGACTTTCGGTACATATGTTTACCTTCATGAGGTGTAACATTCCCGGTAGGAGAGGCAAATTGTTTGACACTAAATTCGATCTGAATCCGGATCTGGATCTGGCTTGCTTAAGTTTGCATACACACTCTAATTACTTTGATCATATAGTCGTTTTTGCTGGGCTTCTTCTGTGACTAAGAAAATAACCGGGCCATCAGCTTCCCTTAGCCTGCCCGCTTTGCTGAAGCTTGCGATATTCCTGCGGGCCGACTGATGTCGCTTTTTTGAACATTTTTGAAAAATGCGAATAGTTGCCATAGCCCAGCTCGTAGGCAATGCTCGTAATCGCCAGCTCTGTCTTCGCCAGCATTTGCTTGGCGAGCGCTACCCGCTCCTGCAGCACATATTCCGAAATCGTCAGTCCCGTGTCCTTCTTGAACAGCCGGGCCAAATAATCTGGATGCAAGCACACATGGCCGGCAATATCCTCACGCGATAAATCCTCGCTCATATGCTTGGCAATATAATGCTTCACCTTGTCTACAACGGTCTGTGTCTCGTCCACAACATTCAGATTGCCGCTGACCTCCTTGATCAGCACCCCTACCCACTCCGACAAGTCGGTGATGGAACGGGTGACGGCATCCGCCCGCTTCATCAGCACCATGGCGGAGAACACCTGATGCGCCCGGAGTCCCTTCGCATGCAGCACCTGATGCACCATTTGCAGAAAATCCTCATAGAAGCTGCGCAGCCAGCGGGCATCGGCCTGACCCGTATGCTTGACGCTGTCCAAATACTTTTCGATTTCCTCAAGCATTTCTTTTCCGCAGCCGAGCTTGAGCATCTCTGCCCAGCCGCTCATTACCGGAAGCGGCGCGACATCTGGGCTAACGCTGCAATTAGTTAGGCTAAGCCGTTCATTTGACCGAGTCACATTATGCGACTCCAGCTCGGCAAGCTGCTCGTACATCTCGCATATTTCCTCCACGGGCACCGCGCTGCCCATATAACAGCACAAGTCGCAGAAAAAATAACGATTGCATGCCTCGATGTACGAATCGATCTGTTCATGCAGCTGCTCTCCATCCTCCTGGCGAATAGGCAGCAGCGCAAGCAGCGCCCCGCTGCGCACTTGTATGATTCGGCCAAGCCCGGACTTCGCTAGAATCATCTCTTCAAAGGAATTGCGCAGCGCATATTCCATAATCTTCTCTTCGCGCAGCGTCAGCTCCTTATGCCAGCGCTGGACGCTAATGAGCACCGGCTTATAGTGCGGCAGCTCCTCGTAGGCAATGTTATGCTTCGCCAGTGCTTCGCGAACGCCCTCCTTGGTTGAAGGAATCGAGCGGCTTAGCAGGTCCTGCCAGAAGCGCTCCATAAACATCGGCTGGTACGATTCCCATAGCTGGTAATAATGCTCGTACATGTCTGCGAAGTGCAGCTTCTCGCGGTCGAGATCGGCTTTCGTAAGCTTGTCCAGCGCGCGCTTGACCGTGCTCGCCAGCTCGGGGTAACGAACGGGCTTGAGCATGTAATCGCAGCTGCCAAGCTGAATCGCCTTTTGCGCATAGGAGAAATCCGCATGGCAGGTAAGGAACATCGCCTCCGTCTGGGGAAAATGAATTTTCACCCAGTCCAGCAGCTCGAAGCCATTGCCCTGCGGCATTTCGATATCACAAATTAGCACATCGATTTTGCTGTCGCTCATGATTTCCTTGGCGGTTCGGATATTGTACGCCTCATGCACGACCGAAATGCCGAGCGACTCCCATTCGACGCCTGCTTTAATGCCCCGCACCGCATGCCGCTCATCATCGACAATCAACAGCTGTCTCATTCTCGTCGTCCCCCTGTCTCTTCTGGTTGCATCGGCAGCCACAGCTCCACGACTGCTCCAAGCCCGGAGCTGCCGCTAAGCGCCATGCGGGCTGCATCATGATACAGCAGCCCCAGCCGCTGCTTCACATTTTGAATCCCGATATGATCGCCTTCTTCATTGCTCAGCTCCATATCGCGCTGGAGCAGCGCCAGCACCTGCGGCGGAAAACCTTCCCCCGTATCCTCAATGCGGACATATAGCGTATCATCATTAAGCGCTTGGGCGGTAACAGCAATATGAACCTGTGTATCCGTATTTACCGCATGCTTAATCGTATTCTCCACGAACGATTGAATGACTAGTGGTGGAATCGGTATTTTTCCGAGACTCTCATCTGTATGGAAAGCAAAGGTCAGATCGCCCGGAAAGCGCATTTCCTGAATGCGTAAATAATTCATCGTATGGGCAAGCTCATCAGACAGAGACACGAATGACAGGTTGCTGCGGAACATAAACCGGAAATATTGCACCAGGCAATGGGTCATTTCCTGAATGAGATGATAGTCCTTCACCTGCGCCAAATTATAAACAATGTTAAGTGAGTTAAGAAAAAAATGCGGATTGATTTGCAGCTGCAAATGCTTAAGCTGCGCTTTTTTGTAATTCAGCTGCTCCTCCAGCACATTAACCTTGAGCTCCTGAATTTGCGTAATCATGCGGTTGAACGATTCGTTCATCACCTCAAATTCAAATGTCGAGGACGGCTTCGTGAGCCGCATATCCAGATTGCCGGCTTCGATGCGGCGCATCGCCATAATAATGCGATTGACCGGGACAAGCACCAGCTTGCGCAGCAGCAGCAAAATGATCGGCAAAATGATAATGGCCCCAAAGGAGATGAGCGAGACGATGCTGCGCAAAAAGGGAAGCTTCTCCAGCACGACGCTGTCGGGAATGAGGGCGACCAGTCCGAAGCGGCCTCGCGAGGAGCGCTCGCCGACTGCGATAAATTGGTCGTTGCTTCCCGTAAGCTGGTAGCCTTCATTGTCGCTGCTGCTTGGCTCAATCGAGATGCCGTCATCCAGCGGCGTATCTATAATGGGCTTCATACGGTCATCCGTCAGAAAGGCCCGGCCATTTTCACCCAAATCAATTAAATGCAGTGGAACCATCAACTGATCGACATTGCCCATTGCGCCTATATAAATGTCGCCGTATTGAATGACATAGGCTAAATAATCACCGCCTGCCATATGCTGAACGAACCAATCCTTTTGCAGCGGCTTCTTGGCAAGCTTGATATTATCTACAATATCCTGCTCCATCACGGAGCGGCTGGCATAATCCGGGGCAACGCCGAATACGCTCATCAAATCATCGTTCTCCGGCGAATAAATGAAGAACATGTCCATCGACTTATAATTGGGCAATTCATTCCTCAACTGGTTGCTCAGCTGGATCTTCTCGAACGAATAGCTGTCGGGATTTTGCTCACGCGGCTGCTCCAGCACAAGCAGGCCTGTCTCCATCGCCGCAATATTAAACAGATATTTCTCCACATCCTCCAAATTGCGGTCAATTTGGCCCATATAGAGGCTGATCAAATTTTTATTGGACTGGGCTACCTGGTTGCGTACGACATTAATCGCATACAAATTGTTGTAAATCATGAAGGAAACAATCGGAATGACGAGCAGCAGAAAGCCAAATAACAGCTTAAAGCGGAGCGTTCGATAAAAAAACGGATGCCGGAACCTCATGCCTTACCCCTCTCTCTTCTGCCGCTTTATCAAAGTATAGTATTATTTGCAAGCGTTTTCAATAATATCGTTTTTCCCTGCTTGCCCACGGCTGACCCGCAACAAATAAAAGGGGTTATCCGCAGGGTCGCCTTATTTAATCGCGACCTTGCGGATAACCCCTTACTGTTTCAATATTCAATGTCCCATCTGATGCACTTCCTCGGCGTTATAGGACAATAAGCCGAACACGATCAGCAGCGTTGTGAAGATCACGATGCAGGCACCGATGCGCCGCAGCGTTTTTCGACGCTCGCTCATGTGCACATCTTGGCCATAGCGCTTCTTCGACGAAGCGATAAACAGCAGGCCCACCCCTAGCAGCAGTGCGATAACGACGCTCGCCTTCAAATAAACATCCAAACCATCACTTCCTGTCCGCCCATTTATGCTATAGACGATAATCATTTGGAAAAAGTTGTACCTGCTGCGAGATTAATAGCCTGCGCTTCATTTCGCTTGAGTTGCCGCCTGTTCGGGTAAGCATAAGCAATGACATAGGCCACTGTGAGTGCTGCGGATGAACCAGACTAGATGACCATATATGAATAACTTAGTTAAAAAATAGATCCTGAATGGAGGCAGCTGCTCATGGCCCCTAAATCAAAGACGATGCGATTTTTCCTCGATATGTATGTCCGTTTCCGTGATGATGATGTGCCGGGCGTCGCGGCGCAGCTGACTTTTTATTTGATTTTGTCCTTTTTCCCCTTTCTGCTGTTTGTTGTCAGCCTGCTTGGCTTCGTGCAGTTATCGGGGGACAGCCTCGCTCCTGAGCTCATTCGCCTGCTCCCTGCCGAGACGGGCGCAGTGATCAGCCAGGTGCTTGAAGAAATTACGCAGGGCAGCAATGGGGCACTGCTGTCGTTCGGGATGCTCGCGACGATCTGGTCGGCGTCCAATGGCATGAATGCGATTATTAAAGGTCTGAATACCGCCTATGAGGAGCAGGAAAGCCGCCCCTTCTGGAAAATCCGCGGCATTGCGCTGATCGCCACGCTCGTGCTTGGCCTTGTCATTACGCTCGTCATGCTTATGCTTGTATTCGGCAAGACGATCAGCAGCTACTTATTCGACCTGCTTCATGTGCCGAGTGAAAGCGAGTGGGTATGGAATTTGCTGAAATATGCGATTCCGCTCACTGCTATGCTTCTCGTATTTACCATCCTGTATTGGATCGCCCCTAACCGCAAGCTGCGGCTGCGGGAGGTGATCCCTGGTGTCCTGTTTACAACCTTCGGCTGGGTCGCAGCCTCGATGCTGTTTCAGTTTTACATTAATAATTTCGGCAGCTACTCCAAAACCTACGGAAGTATTGGCGGCATTATTATTTTGCTGGTCTGGTTATTCATTACGTCTCATATCATTATATTAGGCGGGGAAATGAATGCTTCGCTGGCCCGTCCACGCCCAGCTAAGCCCAGTGTGCAAGAGCGCCCGCCGCACAACCGGACAGGCTCCTTTTTCGTCAAATAAAAAAAGTGCTTGTTCCTATCTAAATAGTCAATGGCACGAAATGCCTGTTTCATATCTGTTTGCTCGGGTAAATAAAAGTAATTCGATATACATTTCGAGGAGGAATATAGGATGGAATATATTATAAACAAACGCTTTGATGGGGAAGAAATACTTTTAGACGGCAACCACTACATTGGCTGCACTTTCAACAACTGCACCATTACAATATCGTCCCTGCATTTCAACTATGATCGCTGCACGTTCAAAGGCTCCAGCTTCAAGCTTAGCCCAAGCGTTTTTTTCCTGCAAAACGTTTATTCGCTGCTGCCTTCATCGACGAATGGCAAACGAGTTCAGCTTGCTTAGTGCATCGACAGAACACCCCACCTGCAGGCCACTAGAACGTTAACAAGGGCAAGATTCATGATGAGATGAATCTTGCCCTTGTCGGTTGTTTTTGACTATAACCCCTCTTGCTTACTCCGCTTCCGCTACGACTGCGAAACGCTCATTCACATGGTTAGCTTGCTCCGCCTCGTCCACAATGGCAATGGCATAGTCGGCGTAGCTGATGTAGCTGTCGCCTTTTGCGTTAAAGAAGAAATTGTCTTTGCCTTTCGTGTAAGAGCCTGTACGTTTGCCGTCTGGGTTGAAAAAGGCAGCCGGGCTAACGAAGGTCCATTTGATGCCAGTCGAGCCTTGAAGGTCATTCAAGTTGCTGCCTTGGTTGAAGGCTGTTGCATAATATTCTTTAGGGAAATGCTCCGTTTCGAACAAACGCGTCGTCTTCGCTTCATCCACAAAGAGGCTGCCTGCTCCGCCGACTACAATCAAACGAGTTTCCGGTGCGCCTTGGAGCGCTTCAATCAGCACTTTGCCTAGCTCCACATGCTTCGTTTCCTCGCCTTGCGGTGCGCCGAATGCGTTGACTACGATGTCAAAGGCTTTCAAATCCTCAGCTGTAAGCTTGAATGCATCCTTCTCCAATACAGCTGCATTAGATTGTGCAAACTTCGATGCCGTTCTGACGATCGCCGTCACCTCATGGCCTCTTGCTGCAGCCTCCTGAATGATCAAGCTACCTGCTTTACCTGTCGCGCCAATAACTGCTATTTTCATTGTCTATTCCTCCTGAGTATAAATAAGGTTTGTTAGTAGAAAAGCGACCTACTTAATGTAACTATTATAGTTACAAGTTGCTTGCAATGTCAAATCATTATTTTGAAAGCTATATGCAGCGTGTCGAACGATATAATATAATGGAGATAGGAATTGCTCGAAGCATACCAAACACGGCAAGGAGACCATCTCTAATGAGCGACTTTATTATTTTCAACGTGGCCAACAAACCTTTTGCTGTCCATTTTTCGGAAATTGATGAGATTCAAGCAGCCGTAGAAGGAACACCACTTCCTTTCGCCGAGCCGTGGCATGGTGGCGTGGCCAACATTCGTGGCGGCCTCTACACCATTATTAACTTGCGCAAAAAATTTAATCTGTTTGGACAGGCCCAAGGCAGCTATCAAAAAATTATTTTGCTCAGGCAAGCCAAAGTAGCACTGCTCGTCGATGATATCGAAAATACGGCCTCCATTGAAGAAACAGACATTGAGCGTGTGCCGGATTCTTCAGAGAAGGACATTTTCCACCAAGCTTTCAGGCTGGATAACCGGGTAATTCCGATCCTGCATGTAACGCTGTTCCTCGCTTCTACCAAAACCATATAGTGAAACGACACAAGGCAGTTTCCATGCAGCTTCTACGCTGACGGGAACTGCCTTGTGCTGTGTATGATCGTTGATGGATGAGAGATGGGGGATGCAAGGTGATTCTTTCACCATCAAAGCTGCACTTAGTACTTCCGAAACGGGATTTCCTTCTTCGCCATTTGCTCCGTATAGACGCTTTCCTGCGGCACGATTCGTTTCGGCAGCGTGCGCCCGGCAACGAGCTCCTGCACCGCCTGCATGATATTCGGGCCAAGCAGCGGGTTGCATTCGACAATGCAGTTGATTTTGCCTTCCGCCAGCTTCATGAACGCCCGCCGCGTCCCATCCACTGAAATAATGACAATATCCACGCCCGGCCGCAGTCCATATTCCTCAATCGCTTCAATTGCGCCAAGCGCCATATCGTCGTTTTGGGCAAACAGCACATCCATTTCATCGCCATATTGTTCAAGCAGTGTGCCCATCACTTCCTTGCCCCGTTCAAAAGTAAAATCAGCGTCGACGCTGGCCATGATTTTATAATTTGGCTGCTTCAGCACAATATCCCGAAACCCTTGTCCACGCTGGATCGAGGGGGATGAGCCTTCCGTTCCTCGCAGCTCGACGATTTGGATTGTCTCCACAGCATCCCGCATTTTATCGACCAAATATTTGCCCGCCTTGCGCCCCTCCTCATATAAGTCCGCCCCAATATGCGTCACATAAAGCGAGGAATCGCCCACATCGACTGAACGGTCGGCTATAATGAGCGGAATACCCGCCTGCTTCACCTCGGTTAAAATCTCATCCCAGCCCGAATGCACAACCGGAGCAACGGCAATGACGTCGACCTTCTGCCTAATGAAGGATCGGATCGCCTCAAACTGCTTTTCCTGTGATTGCTCCGCATTTTCGAACAAGAGCTCGATTCCGGCCTCTTTTGCCGCCTCTTTGACCGAATTGGTGTTGGCCATTCGCCATTCGCTCTCTGAACCGAGCTGAGAGAAACCAAGAACAATCGGCCTCACTGGCTGCAGCAGCTCGATTCCTGTTGCCTCGGGCAGCGTTCCGTCTCCTGCTATCTTGCCCTTACCTACACCCGATTCGTTGTGCAGAGCTTGGTCTATTCCCGATGATGAAGGAGCAGGGGCCGTAAGCTGGCAGCTGCTCAGAAGCATCAAGAAAGCGATTGCATAAATTATTTTCACAAATACAGCTTGTCTTCGCATAGGGCTACCCTCCGGTTCAGCCAGTAAAAGCGTCTATGCCCTTCCAGCTTACTGATCGTATTGTAATGGATACGGAGCACTTTGTCATCGTCGTAACGACTCATGGGGTGCCGCGAACAACGTCGAATCGTTGCGCTGCACCCCTGAACCGCAATCTATTAAGCTTTTTGCATTTGCCGCCTTGCACTGAGCAGACGCTGCAGGACGATGAACAGCAGCAGCAGCAGGCCGATGACAATCTTGGTCCACCAGGAGCTGAGCGTGCCTTCAAAGCTGATAATCGTTTGGATAACCCCTTGAATCAATACGCCGAAAAAGGTTCCGAGAATATAGCCGACGCCGCCTGTCAGCAGTGTACCGCCAATGACGACCGCAGCGATGGCATCCAGTTCCAGTCCGACCGCATGCAAGCCGTAGCCTGACAGCATATAGAACGTAAAGACGACGCCTGCAAGGGCAGAGCAAAGTCCGCTAAAGGTATAGACGAGAATTTTCGTGCGGGCTACGGGCAGCCCCATTAACAGCGCGGAGGATTCGCTGCCGCCAAGCGCATACGTATTGCGTCCGAAGCGGGTATAATGGGCCAAATAAATCGCTGCGGCTACCACAACCAATGCGATAATGACGCTGATGGAGATGAAAAAGCCGCCCGGCAGATTGATTTTCGTCTGCGCCATGCTCGTATAAAATGGGTGATCAATCGTAATCGTATTGATGCTAATGACGTAGCACAGCCCCCGGGCCAGAAACATGCCGGCGAGCGTGACGATGAACGGCTGGATTTTAAAATAATGGATGATCGCTCCCATCAGCCAGCCGAAGGCTGCGCCCAGCACGAGCACAAGCGGAATGACGACGGCAGGCGGCCAGCCTTGCTGCTGGACGAGGCTCGCCGAAATCATCGTCGTCAGCGCAATGACCGAGCCGACCGACAGGTCAATGCCGCCGGAAACGATGACGAAGGTCATGCCGACCGCAACGATAATCAGAAAGGCGTTGTCAATGAGCAGATTGAGCAGCACCTGCAGCGAGAAAAAGCCGGTGTAGCGGAACGAGCCTGCCGCAAACATCAAAGCAAGCAGCGCGGCTGTCACCACGATTGGGATATACTGCCTTTTAAGCATGGCGTTTAACCTCACTCTCTGCCGGATAGCGGCGTGTCTTGAAGCGATGTGCCAGCGTCTTGCGGAACGTCTCCGACTGAATAAGGCAGACGAGCAGCACGACAAACGCTTTGACTACAAGCGTTATTTCCGGCGGAACGCCGATCATGTAGATCGTCGTCGTCAGCGTCTGAATAATGAGCGCGCCAACAACCGTGCCGAGTAAATAAAAGCGTCCGCCGTTGAGCGAGGTGCCCCCGATGACGACGGCAAGAATCGCGTCAAGCTCATACCACAGCCCGGCGTTGTTGCCGTCGGCGCTGGATACATTGGCGCTGAGCAGCAAACCGGCTATGCCCGCACATAAGCCGCAAAACATATAAACGGCGATCATGACGACTCGGGAGCGAATGCCGGCCAGGCGGCTCGCTTCGGGGTTGCAGCCAACGGACTCGATGAACAGGCCGAGGGCGGTTTTGCGCGTCAGCAGCGCTGCAATCAGCAGCACTCCGCCAGCGATAAAGATGGAGAAGGGCAGCGTGAGCAGCGAGCCTGCGCCGATGAACTTATAGGAGCTGCTTGATACGGTAATAATCTGCCCGCCTGTAATGAGCTGGGCAACTCCGCGCCCAGCAACCATTAAAATGAGCGTGGCAATAATCGGCTGAATGCCGAAGACTGCCACAAGCATGCCGTTCCATAAGCCCAGCACTAGCGCCAGCACTAGAGCAATGCCGATCGCGCTGAGCACGAGGCCCAACATGTTCTGATCCGTGCCTTGGCTGAGCATCATGCAGGCCATGGCGCCTGCGATAGCCACGATCGAGCCGACCGATAGGTCGATGCCCTTCGTGGCAATAACGAGCGTCATGCCGATAGCGACGAGAATAAGCGGCGCGCCAAAATTCAAAATATCAATCAAGCTGCCGTACAGCTTGCCTGCCCGCATTTGCACGGAGAAAAATTCCGGCTCATAAATCAAATTAAATAATAACAGCGCCCCCAGCATGACCAGCGGCCAAAATAAATGATGTTTCACCATGCTTGCTCACTCCCCTGCCATGGCCTGCATAAGCTGCTGCTGGCTCATTTCATCTTCTGCTATTTCCTTGACTACTACATGGTCTCGCAGCACCGCGATCCTGTCGCTGACCCGCAGCACCTCCTCCAGCTCCGAGGAGACGAACAGCACCGACATGCCTTCACCCGACAGCTTCAGCACAAGCTTCTGGATTTCCGCCTTTGCGCCAACATCAATACCGCGCGTCGGCTCATCAAGGATGAGCAGCTTCGGCTGCGTCAGCAGCCAGCGTCCAAGAATGACCTTCTGCTGATTGCCGCCGCTAAGGTTCTTAATCAGCTGCTCCGGGTTAGGCGGATTAATATTGAGCGCCTTGATATATTCGTCAGCAAACTCATCCTGGCGCTTGCGGGGAATGGCGCGAAACCAGCCGCGCGTCGCCTGCAGGGCGAGAATCATATTTTCACGAACCGTCAGCTCGTCGATAATGCCTTCTGTTTTGCGGTTTTCCGGGCAGAAGGCAATTCCCTGATCAATCGCCTCGCGAGGAGAAGCGATGCCTTCCTTCACTCCATTCACCCGCAGCGCGCCATTATCAGGCCGATCTGCGCCAAAGAATAGCCGCGCAAGCTCCGTCCTTCCTGAGCCGAGCAGGCCTGCAAGACCAACAACCTCGCCCTTGCGAATAGTCAGGTCGAACGGCTCAATGGCCCCTTTGCGGCCCAGAGCCTTCGCTTCGATAACCAGATCCTTCGAATGCTCAGCAGCGGGTGCCGCCTCTTTCTCACGCGGCAGCGCATCGAGCTGCTCCAGCTCCTTGCCGATCATTTTCGATACGAGCTCTATCCGGGGAAGCTCCTTCGCCAAATACTCCCCTACAAATTCTCCGCCACGGAGAATGGTTATTCGATCGGACACCTCATACACCTGATCCAGAAAATGCGTGACGAACAAAATGGCCAGCCCTTCTGCCTTCAACTTGTTCATCACCTCGAACAGCTGCTTCACTTCATTGCGGTCAAGGCTTGACGTCGGCTCATCCAAAATGAGCACCTTCGCCGAAATATTCAGCGCCCGCCCAATAGCAACAAGCTGCTGAATCGCGACAGAATAGGCCGATAACGGCAGCTTTACATCCAAACGAATTTGCAAGCGGGTAAGCAGCAGCTCCTCGGCTGCCGCATTCATCTCTTTCCACAAAATACGGCCAAAACGCCGCGGCTCGCGGCCGATAAAAATATTTTCAGCAACTGTCAAATTCGGACATAGATTCACTTCCTGATAAACCGTACTAATGCCAGCCGTTTGCGCCGACTGAGGGCTGTCGATGGCCATACGCTGACGCGCAAGCTCTACCGTGCCTTGATCAATGGAGTAAACACCTGTCAGCACTTTAATCAAGGTAGACTTTCCTGCACCATTTTCGCCCATCAGCGCATGGATCTCGCCGGGAAAGAGGCGAAAGCTGACGCCGGATAAAGCTTTTACGCCTGGAAAGCCTTTATGGATATTGCTCATTTGCAGGATAGGTTCGCGTTCCCGCTCCATCTTCTTCTCCCCTTTGGTTTTGAATTTTGCCTATGCTCCTATTCGCTTATGTGTAAGCGATAAAAAAGGAAGCCGTCCGCCTGGTACGTAGACCAGCCTTACGCGGCTTCCTTCGCTGGCTTCTGTGCTGCTTCTAGTATTTCCGGTCAGGCAGGGCAGCCTTCGCTTGCTCCGAAGTAAAGACGCCTTCCTCGGTTACGATACGCTTCTCAATCGTCTTGCCGTCAAGCACATCCTGTACCGCCTGCATCAATTGCGGTCCGAGCAGTGGATTGCATTCGACGATAAAGTTGATTTTGCCTTCGCTTGCTGCAACGAAACCGTCTTTGACGCCATCGATGGATATGATGATAATGTCCTCGCCCGGCTTAAGGCCTGCTGCTTCAATCGCTTGAATCGCGCCCAGCGCCATGTCATCATTGTGAGCATAGAGAACATCGATTTTTTTATTCGCTTTTAAGAACGATTGCATAACCTCATTGCCCTTCGCACGAGTGAAATCACCCGTTTGTGAAGCGATAACCTTCAGGTTGGCATTGCCCTTGATGATTTCCTCAAAGCCTGTTTTGCGATCGATCGCTGGTGCCGAGCCTGTTGTGCCTTGCAGCTCAACAATGTTGATTTCTTCAGTCGAATCCTTGTATTTATCAACGAGCCATTGTCCAGCACGGCGGCCCTCTTCAACGAAGTCGGAGCCAATAAACGTTTGGTACAGCGAAGTATCTGCCGAATCAACAGCGCGGTCTGTCAAGATGACCGGAATACCCGCATCCTTCGCTTCTTTTAATACCGTATCCCAGCCAGATTCTACGACTGGAGAAAATGCGATAACGTCTACCTTTTGCTGAATGTAGGAACGGATCGCTTTAATTTGATTTTCTTGTTTTTGCTGAGCATCGGAAAACTTCAAATCGTAACCCGCTGCTGTAGCCGATTCCTTAATGGAATTCGTATTCGCTGTACGCCAGCCGCTTTCAGCACCAACCTGTGCGAAGCCGAGCGTTACTTTTTTGTCTGCTGGCGCTGCCGCTGGCTCACTGCTCGCCGCTGCCGGAGCACTTGTCCCTCCAGTATTGCCTGCACCTGCCGTATTCGTTCCACTATTGCCGCAAGCGGATGTGACGAGCAACATCGTCGCCATCAGAAGCGACATGCCTAGTTTTCCTGCTTTTTTCATCTTTGTATTACCTCCCCTGTCATTCACCAACGTTTGGCGTGCCCTCATTATAGAACGCTTACAAAAGGTCAGGATACGGAGTTCGATAGCCTTTCGATTTGATTTTTTGGGTAATTTTTCAGCAAGATCGGCAAATGGTTTGATTTTTTGTGCGAAAGGTGGAAATTTAGTCAATCGAACATCTGTGCGTAGCGAGGTTAACGACAATTTGGTATAGTGAAGGTTGGACAGTATTGAAATCGCATTCATTTCCAATTTGAAAGGTTCCTATAAACCTATGAAGCTGATGCGCTGGATTTTCTCAAGCCTTCGGGCCAAGCTGCTGATGATGTTCATTATTTTGACCTCCGTTCCGCTGATCGCGGTTGGCCTGATATCCTATCAGAAATCGTACAATGCGGTATCTGATCACAGCAAAGCGGCGACGATGCTCGTTGTAGGCCAACTTGGCAATGACATTGATGCGCTGCTGGAGGATACGGGCAGGCTGCTGGAGCTGGAAAACAATCCGCAGGTGCTGCATTATTTATTTTCGCAAACGGATACGTATGAGGATGCCAAAGCCATTATTCAAACGATGAATTTGTATCGGGAAACGTATAAATATGAAAGCGTACTCAACATTACGGTCGTCAATCTGTATGGACGGGGCTTAAGCGAGCGCAAAGGCGTGTTCCAGCTGGACAGGAATCCGCTGCGAAACCCGCATTTTCAATATTTGCTTAACCATCCGGATGAGGTATTGAACATTCCCCCGCCGGATGCCTCGCCGCTTGACCGTCTCGACGGCTTTCATTATTCGCAGCATAACGTCATCTCTATCATGGCAACGGTCAAGCAGCAAATTACCCACGAGGTAATCGGCTTTATCGTCATCGATTTAGATGATTCGATCATTGAGCGTTACTGTGAAAATATTACGCTTGGCGAAAGCGGCTACGTGTATGTGCTCGACCAAGCAGGCAATCCCATCTTCCTCCCCTCGGCCATGACGAGTGTAGCGAAGGCCCAGCCGCCTGCTGATCTCAGCGCACAGCTCGCTTTAGAGCATAACAGCTATGTGGATTACAGCAACGGCAGGCCGAAGTTCGTCGCCTTCACAACCTCGTCCACCACAGGCTGGAAAATCGTCGGCTCCGTGCCGCTGCAGGAGATTGTCGCCGAGGCGAATGAAATTCGCCAACTGATCATTATTAGCGTGCTGCTCAGCATCGTGTTTGCGATTACGCTGCATTATTTCATTACAGCCCGCCTGACGCGGCCGATCCAACTGCTGAAGAGCAAGATGCGGCTGGCAGCCGGCGGTTTTCTCGAGGTCAAGGTGCAGCCAAGCGGCCATGACGAAATTGCCGATTTAGGCAACAGCTTCAACATTATGCTGGAGAAAATCAAGAGGCTGCTCATGCAAAGCATTGAGGAGCAGGAGCATCTGCAGAAGGCCGAGCTGCGGACGCTGCAAGCGCAAATTAATCCGCATTTTCTCTATAATACGCTCGATTCCATCGTGTGGATGGCGGAAGCCGGACGCAGCGGGCAGGTTATCCAGCTGGTGCAGGCGCTGTCCCGCTTTTTCCGCATCAGCCTCAATCGGGGGCGGGACTGGATTGCCCTCAAGGATGAGCTGGAGCATGTGCAAAGCTATTTGATCATCCAGCAGATGCGCTACCGCGACATTTTGGACTATGAGCTGGATGTGCCGGAGGAGCTGAAGGATTTGCCGATTTTGAAAATGACGCTCCAGCCCATCGTTGAAAATGCCTTATATCACGGCATTAAAAATAAACGCGGTAAAGGTTTAATCCGCATAAATGCTTATGCCAGCCAAGATTCGGACTTATATTTAATAATTGAAGACAATGGCATCGGCATGAAGCCGGAGCGTCTTGCCGAGCTGCGTGAGGCGCTCCGCATGCAGCATATTCCCGAGGAAACGGGCTCGGAGGTATCCGGCGGCTTCGGCCTCCATAATGTCCAGCAGCGGCTGCGCCTCTATTATGGGGAAGCCTATACCGTTATCGTAGAAAGCGAAGACCAGCTTGGAACAAAGGTTACGATCCGCATTCCAATGGAGAGGATGAAGCCGAATGAAAAAGGTTATGCTCGTTGACGACGAAATTCTAGTCAGGGAAAGCATTCGGGACTGTATCAATTGGGAGCAAGAGGGCTTTATATTTTGCGGGGACGCCTCTGATGGCGAGCTGGCGCTGCCGCTTATTGAGCAGCGCCAGCCAGATATCCTCATTACCGATATCAAGATGCCGTTTATGGATGGCTTGGAGCTGAGCGCCATCGTCCGCGAACGGATGCCGGATATCAAAATCATTATTCTCAGCGGGCATGACGAATTTGAATATGCCCGCGCGGCACTGCGAGTCGGCGTAGAAGAATATTGCCTCAAGCCGGTCAGTGCTGCCGATATCGTGCGGACGCTGAATGACGTCAGCCGCAGCATTGACCGCGAGCGCTATGAGCGTGAGCTGCTGGAGAAGAAGCAGCTCGCTCAGGGCGGAAGCGCAGAACAGATGCGGCATAAGCTGCTCAGCGATTTATGCAGCGGCTTTATTACAACAGCGGAAGCCATCCATCAGGCCGGCTCGCTTTCGATTGGACTGACGGCAAGCTATTACGCAGCCGCCATCTCGGACATTCGCTGCTCGGAAGGCTCCGTCAGCGTTGATTTAGCGACCCAGCAGCAGACGGAGCTGCTGCTGCACGAAGCGATCAGCTCCCTCCTGCCGGGAGCGCTCTCCTATAAGCGCAGCCAGACGGAGACGATCTGGCTGCTCAAGAGCGATTCGCTGCCGCAGCTGCAAGAGGTGCTGGCGCGCTTCGCCTCCAGCTGGAAGGAGCAGGCGGAGCGAAGTGCCAGCTGCACGATAGCCGTCGGCATCGGCAGCATTCAGGATCGCCTGCAAGGTATCCACTCCTCCTATTTGGAGGCGGAGGATGACAAGCATTGGCGCAGGCTCTCCGGGCAAAACCGCAAGGCGCTGCGCGATGCCGCCTCCGGCTTATCCGAGCAATCGGTGGTCGCCCAGCGCCAGCGCTTCATCGACTTTCTCAAGCTCGGCACGCCCGCCAAGACGGAGGCTTTCGTCGCCAGCTTCGCGGCAGGACTTCAGCAGCTGGACTGGCGCGGTGCCTTTTACGGCTATTATTTGCTTAATGATCTGACGATTGAAGCTGTTCATATTGCCAAATCCATTCAGCGGAATCCGGATATGCCGAAGGAGCAGCTGGATAAGCTGCAGCTGGCAATGAGCGAGGTCCGCAGCCAAGAGGATGCCTGCTGCTATCTCCAAACGCTGCTGGCGCAGTTCTGGCAATGGCGCGCTGGCGCCGCGGATAAGTACGCCGAGATGCTGAGCCAGGTAAAGGACTATATTTTGAAGCATTATGGCGATGATCATTTGTCGCTGAATGATGCGGCGGAGCATGTGCGCGTCAGCCCCAGCCATCTTAGCAAAGTGTTCAGCCAAGAGACGGGCCAGACCTTTATTGAATTTCTAACCCACACGCGCATCCGCAAAGCGATGGAGCTGCTGCAGGCGTCGAATGCAAAGTCGTATGAAATCGCCCATCAGGTCGGCTATAATGATGCACATTATTTTTCTAATTTGTTCAAGCGGGTAACCGGCATGACGACAACGCAGTTTCGCAAGCAGCAAGAACAAGGTGGCAGCTCGCCCGCTGCAGGAGGAGTGTATCACCATGCAAGCACTAGCGGCATTGTTCTTCCATAGACGGGCTGCTTTACGAAGAAGGGCCTTGCTCGCTGCTTTGCTTACAGCCCTGCTGGTGCTCACCTTGCTAATGACAGGCTGTACAAATGATGAAGCAGCGGAAGATATCCGCAGCGTCTCATCGAGCAACTGGGATAGCGGCTCGCCATCATCCACCCCTTTTGCATCAACCGCATCAACTGCTTCAACAGCAGCACCCGACATCGCCACCTTTGGCATTATATATCCGATGGCGCATCCGTATTATGAGACGGTGACGGAATCCGCTAAAGCAGCAGCAGCTCTGCGCGGCGTGCAGCTTATTGTGAAAGCGCCGGATGAAGCGAATCTGGAGCAGCAGATCCGCATGATGGAGACGATGATTGCCTCGCAGGTAGACGGCATAGCGCTTGATCCGATTGATGCGGAAGCGCTCGTGCCTGTCATTAACAAAGCCGTACAGGCGGGCATTACGGTCATTTGCTTTGAATCCGATTCACCAAGCAGCAAGCGCGCTGCGTTCATCGGAACGGATCATGCTGCTGCGGGTGCCCAGATGGGGCATATGCTGTCCGAGCTGCTAGGCGGGCGGGGAATGGTTATTGTCGAGAACGGGATGACGCGGATGAAAAGCTTAAGCGAGCGCCTAGAAGGCATGCTGACCTATATTAACGAGCAGACCGACATTCAAGTGCTCGAAGTGCAGTATAACGAAGGCAACGAAACCCGCGCTTTGGCGCAGCTGGAAAAAATGATCGACGACCACCCACATTTTGACGCGCTCGTATCGATGGATGCCCTCTCCGGCTCCGCCTCGGTGCTCGTCTGGAAAGCGCAGGGTCTAAACCGCTATTCCCTAACCTTCGGCATGATGCCGGAAATCCAAGAAGCCATTCACAATGGGCAAATTACAGCGTCGCTATCGCAAAATGAACAATTGTGGGGCACACGCATTATCGAGCGGCTGCTGCAAGCGTTCGCAGGCGAGACGCTTCCTCTATTTGACGATACAGGTACGCTAGAGATTACGCAGGAAGACATCCCCCTTTTAAATGCCCCCTAGAAAATAGCACTGGTGAGCCTTCATAGGTCTCCAATGCTCTTTCTAAGGGGCGTTGTTTATTTTCGCGCACACTGAGTTCTTCCCCTCTTTTCCCTCTAGCAGCCAAGTAAGAGAATGGCGACCTCCTGTGCTATAATGTGTAGGAATAACAATATAGAGCGATCAAAGAGGTTCTATTCATTTATGACAAAATTGATGAACATCATGCAGACAAAACCTATCACACGTTTTAAATATATAACGATCATACTATTGATTTTTGCTGTATTAGTTGGCATGAGATGGGCGTGGTCTGTCGTTTTTCCCATGTCTGATCAGCAACCGCGTGCCGTTGGCGGCGTGCTTGACCTTCGCGGTATCGATTTAAAAAATTCTTCTGTGCTCAATTTGAATGGAGAATGGCAGTTCTATTCTGAAAAATTCTTAACGGGCAGCGAGCTTTCGGAGACGGAATCCGATGCAAGTCACGTTGTCGTTCCAGGCGATTGGAGCAGCGTGCTGCCGCATCATTCAAGCAACTCGTACGGGTATGGAACGTATCGTCTTCGCCTTTTGATCGATCCGCTTCAGACTCCTGTTTCATTCTGGTTTAAAACCATTCAGGCGGCATCAGAAATTGAAATTAACGGAAAAAAGGATGGGGGCAAGGGCAAGCTTGCCGACTCTGCCTATGAATATACGCCGAAAAGCGCCTCTTTCACCTCTATGTATGGCATCGAAGGAACGACAGAGATCGAATTGGTCATTCGTGCAGCCAATTTTGACAGCCCCTATAAGGGCGGAATTGTAACGCCGATTCGCTTTGGCAGTACCGCCACTATTGATTTTGTACGCTGGTACTCGATTGGGTTTCAAATGCTCATTTTTCTTATTCTGCTGCTTCATTGCGCATATGCTTGCATTCTCTACCTATTAAGTCCGCAAGAGAAGACCTTGTTGTTCGCAGCGCTATTAACGTTATCCGTTGGCATTACCATTCTAATTGGTCACGACAATATACTTTTATTATGGCTACCGATCAACTATACTTGGGCGTTCAAGATTAGACTGATCGCTCTGCTGTGGCAAAATGTGTTCCTGCTGCTGCTATTCAATAGCTTCAACACCGCCCCACTGAAAGAGAACTGGTTCCGCACATACCATGCGGCCGTCGTTGTTCTTACCGTCATTTTTCTAGTTTCGCCAGTCTCAATCGTTTATAGACTTATCCATTTCAATGTATTGAATACGATAAATTTCATCTCATTCGTTTGGTTTATCTACATAGTAGGAACGATGATTTTGCAAAAAAATAAAGATAATGACATCATTTTCTTGCTGTTATCTGCAGCAGGCATTCTTTCCAACTTATTATGGAGTATGGCTGAAAATATAAGAGATGCTACCACCGTCTACTATCCCCTCGACATTATTTTTGCCATTATTGGCTTTTCGGCCTATTGGTTTAAAAAATATTTTCGAAATGCGATAGAAAACAGAGATTTGAACAAGCAGCTGCAAAAAGCGGATAAAATTAAAGACCAGTTTTTGGCTAATACGTCTCATGAGCTCCGTACCCCACTGCATGGCATTATGAATATTGCTTATAATGTTGTCACCAAAGAGAAGACTAGGCTTGCGAAAAGCAGTCTTGAGGATATGCAGCTCCTCATTACGATCAGCAGGCGAATGTCGCATCTGCTTGGCGATCTTCTTGATATTGCTCGGCTTCAGGAACAACGCATTGTTTTGCAGCGGGAGCCCTTGAGCATTCAGGCTATCGCACCCGGTGTTATCGCGATGCTGCAATTCATGAAGGAGCACAAGCCAATTAACCTGCATATGGATATATCCGAATCACTGCCCTTCGTTATGGCTGATGAGAAAAGGCTCGTTCAAATTTTATATAACCTGCTGCATAATGCGCTCAAGTATACGGAGGAAGGAAGCATTGTCATCTCAGCCGAAATAAGAGACACGCAAGCGATTATTCATATTTCCGATACAGGACTCGGTATAGATAAAGAAACGCAGGAGAAGATTTTTCTCCCTTATGAGCAAGGTTCTTTTGGAACAAGCGACGGGCAAGGCATTGGACTGGGCTTAAGCATTTGCAAGCAGCTTGTCGAGCTGCACGGCGGAGCATTGACGGTTCGCTCTGAATTGGGCAAGGGCTCTGTATTCAGCTTTAATTTGCCTTTGGCAGATGAGGCTAAGCTTCTGCTAGCGCAGTTCCCGAAAACTTCTGGACAAGTGCCAGCAATTATGGAGGAGACGCCCGCTGGCTTCCTGCTCCCGCATCATTTCCCAGGAGAAATAGAGGCTGCTGCCACACTTGCGCCGCTGCTCAAGGAAGAGTACACCCATATTCTTGCCGTTGATGACGATCCGATCAATCTGAATGTTCTCGCGAGCATTCTTTCGACCGAACCGTACACCATTACAACCGCCCGTTCCGGACGTGAAGCGCTGCAATTGCTTGGGACAAGGCAGTGGGATTTGCTTATCGCTGACGTCATGATGCCACAAATGTCCGGCTATGAATTAACACAGAAAGTAAGAGAGAAGTTTTCCATGTCGGAGCTGCCCGTATTGCTTCTTACCGCACGCAGCCAGCGAGCTGACATTTACACCGGATTTTCAGCGGGAGCAAGCGACTACGTGACGAAGCCCGTAGATGCTCTGGAGTTAAAATATCGGATCAGAGCATTGATAGCGCTGAAGCAATCCATTAATGAGCGTCTCCGTATGGAGGCCGCCTATTTGCAAGCGCAAATCCAGCCCCACTTCCTATTCAACACCCTTAATTCATTAATGGCATTAAGTGATATTGATACGGAGAGCATGCGCAAGCTGGGTGAGGCTTTCTCGTCCTTTTTACGGATTAGCTTTGATTATCTGAATACAGGAGAGTTAGTAGAGCTGTCTCATGAGCTCGCGCTCGTCGAAGCCTATCTATATATTGAAAAAACGCGGTTCGGGAATCGGCTGTCGATTGAATGGGAGGTGGAGCCGGGCATCCGCCTGCTGCTGCCCCCGCTCTCTATTCAGCCGCTGATCGAAAATGCCGTCAAGCACGGACTCCTCAGCCGAAAAGCGGGAGGTACGATTCAGCTTTCCATCACTCGCCGGGAGGGCTTTACCCTTATTGAAGTAAAAGATAATGGCAAGGGGATGGATCAGGAGAAGGTGGTTCAATTGCAAAATGCTGCTTTGAGTGAAAAAGCTGGAATTGGCATCCCTAATACGAATCGACGATTGCAGCAGCTATACGGCCAGGGCTTGTCAATTGTGAGCAGCATTAATGAAGGAACAACGGTGTCGTTTGTTATACCGGATCGATAGGCCCAGCCCAGCAGTGCTGTAGCTGAAAAAATTGGAAAAGCTCCAGATAGCGTGTTCAAAACGGCCGGAGAGAAGAAGCTTGAAATGCTTCCAGTGAAGGATTTGCAAAAGTGGACGGGCTACATACGCGGCGGCTGTTCTCCAATCGGTATAAAAAAACGGTATCCTACCTTTATCGACAGCAGCGCTGAATGACAGGGGACGATCGTCGTCAGCGCCGGGAAGATTGGCCTGCAACTGGAGCTTTCCCCTGAACAGCTCACTGCTACTGTCGCTGCATCATTTACTGAGGCCATAAAATAAGCAGCTAGGGGCTGCTAATTTAATTAGCATTTGCCCCTAAGCAACTGTAAAAGGTACTTCTACCCGTTACGCCGGGAATCCGCCCCCTGGTGGCGGCCATGCACCATAAAAGCGGCGCAGCAGCACAATTTCACCCAGATGGTACGAATTGTGGGATGCAATATTGCGCAGCAGACCCGCCTTTGTCTCACCCGGAAAATAAAGAAGCGGCTCATCCAGCTGTGCGGTTTCGGCCATAGCTACTGCTTGATCAACCCCGGCCAGAAAGGCCTGAATATCCGCCTGCCAAGATACCTCATCTTGCGGAGCGGTCTCTTCAGGCCAGCTCTCCATGACGTTTGCGGGAAGCTGCGGCTTACGTCCTTCCAAATGCTCCAGCATGAAATGCTGCCAGTAATGCATGTGTTTTAGCAGCTGGTAGATGCTGTAAGGCATATTTTGATGTACGCGCCCAGCTAACTCAGCATTAATGTCAGGTAAAGCACGGGCAATACGGATATGACCGCGTTCCCCTACCAGCGATTTGACAAGGGCTTGGCCAAATAAATGATTTGCATTGGACATGTATCTTCATCCTCTCTTGTAGACCCTTCTGCCACAGGCATGAATGATCTGTATTAGATTGTACCTCTTCGTGAAAAGCGATGTCCAGTTTGCTCTCCTATGCTCATAACCAGCTAACTCTGCTTCTCCTAGCACTTTCGACTAAAGCTATCGCTGAGGAGCTTTTAGCCATACGTATTTCTGAAAATAAAACGGCGGCAGCTCCCGAGCATAATTTCGGGAGCCTCCGCCGTATTTTTATTTCGCTGATTTTTCAGCTGGTTTCTATTGCTTATTCTACGAATGCGGCCAAAATCGTTGCGACTTCAGCTCGGGTAATGCTGCCCTGTGGTTTGAGCGTACCATCGTCGTAGCCATTCAGTACATTTGCTGTGGACAAGGCGGCTATCGCCTCCTTCGCCCACTCTGAAATCGCTGCATCATCAGTAAATGTAAGCTCATTACTATCCCCACTGAGCGCAAGCTTTTCTTTCATAATGCGGTATACAAGCACAAAAGCTTCCTCTCGTGTAATGGCATCGCCAGGCCTGAACATGCCAGAGGCATCGCCGCTAACAATTCCTGCTTCACGCAAAGCATGAACCGCCTCACTGTACCAAGCATCTGCCGATACATCGCTGAAGCTTGCCGTTGATCCAGCAGCAGCAGTAGAGTCGAGACCAAGCATGCGATAGGCGACCGTCACAAATTCAGAACGACTCATCGCGGCATTTGGCTTGAAGCTGCCGCCTGGATAACCCTTCATTAATCCTTTTTCCGTCAGCTTTGTAATCGAAGCGCTTGCCCAATGGTTCGCTGTATCGTTAAAAGCGCTAGTCGGCGGTGTGCTAGGTGCCACACTCGGTTTTGGACTAGGTGTTGCTGGCGTCGAACTTGGCTGGGTTCCCGTTGAACCCGAGCTTGGTGTCGTCGGTGTTGGTGTTGGACTAGGTGTCGGTGTCGGTGTCGGTGTCGGTGTTGGTGTCGGTGTTGGTGTCGGTGTTCCACCACCGTTATCTTCCCCTGCGGTTACCGTCACTGCCGATACGGCGATAAATCCACCATCTACCGTGGCAACGCTAATATTGGCTGTACCTTCTCCAATTGCCTGCACACGGCCTGCTGCATCCACCACTGCCACCGCCGAATTACTGCTCGACCAAACAACAGATTTATTCGTCGCAGCCGCAGGCGCAACATTTGCTGTAAGCTGCGCTCCTTCCCCTGCTTTCAGTGCAAGCGCTGAAGGCGTTAGCTGTACACCTGTTACTTTTGTTCCTGAATCGGACTGTCCGGCCTTCGGTACACTTACAAGCAGGCGATCATATTCCGCTTGTGTTACAGGAATAACGGTACCGTGGCGCGGCCTTGACGGCAGGTCATAATTCGTTGATAGCTTCCATTCCCCTGAATCGAGGTCTGTTGTCTCAAACGGCACATAGCCGCGGCCGCCAAATTCATCAATGAACATATACCATTTTTCCTCGGTATTGGACTTGAATATAGTTGGACCTTCCCCTTGACCAATTTGTCCGCGCCCAATGCCCTCCTTGATCAGCTTAAAGCTGCTGTCAAAGACACTGCTGCCTGACTCCTGAAAAATAAACTTCCCATTCGGCGTTGCGTTGCTAGTGCTGCGCTCATCCTTGGTAAAACGATATACTTTGCCATCATGCCCAATCATCGTCGTATCAATAATCGAATAACCATCATTCATATACTCGATCGGCTCCGAGAACGTATAGAAATCACGTGTCTTAGCTACCATCATGCGCTGATGCGTACCTACGCTGTGACTTTCATCTTCATACATTTTCGATGCCCAAAATACGGCGTATTCTCCTGTCTTCTCGTCGTAAAATGCTTCAGGAGCCCAAGTATTTCCGGCTTCTGGCGGTGATACCTCTACCATTCGCTGGTTCGACCAATTCACAAGATCCGTCGATTCCCAAACCATAATCGAACGGCTTCCGCTCGTTTGGGAGGCACCCCAATCACCATTGCCGTAAATTTTCAAATCGGTTGCAATCAGATAAAACTTATCGCCCTCTGGGGAACGAATAATAAACGGATCACGTAATCCTTTTTCACCCAAATTTGAAGTGATTGCTGGAAGTCCGTCATTCAGCTCCTGCCAATGCAGCGCGTCATTGCCTTTGCTTAGTGCAAAATAAATTTGCTCACCGCTTGCCGAGCCTTCACCTGTAAAATAAGTGAATGCATAGCCTTTATAATCAACTGGCGCAGGCAGCGGCTTCACCGTTGCTATAAACGCCTTCGAAATAGAGGTTGTGCCATTCGAGATGATGGCGGTCAGCTTAACGGTTACAGCCTCTGCGCCATGCGCGGGACGTGTAACCTCGCCTGTTGCCGTGATAACAGCAGGCTGCTCGCTGACCCATGCAATGGTAGACCCGTTCGCTCCCTTGACAGGCAGCGTCAAATGACCGCGCACATCAGCCAGGTTATGGACCACTAGAGTTTGCGCGTCCAGCAGCGCTTTTTCCATGAGGCTCGCATCCTTCTCCACGGTAACTGTGAAGCTGCGAATCACTGATTTGGCGCCATCTGTTATTGTCGCCGTTAGCGTCACGCTCTGATTGCCCGCCTCATAGGCAGGACGAGTCACGATGCCCGTTCTTGAAATCACGCTCGGTGTGCCCGAAGCCCAAGTGATTGTCGTGCCATGTCCAGCGCTTGCTGGAAGCTTCAAATTCGTGCGAACGCTATCCTTGCTCGTATTGCCGTTCAGGAAAGCGCTGTAATCCAATTGGTTCGCCGCATATTCCAGCGTAAGTCCATCTAGCGCGGCAATCTTCGCTGTTGCCTCCTGCTGAAGCACTCCGATTTGCGCTCCGCTCAAGGCGCCATTGAACAGCTTGAAATCAGCAATCATGCCGCCGAAATACGGATCCAATGAATAAAAGGATTTGCCGATATAACCGCTGATGCCGCCTGCATTTTGAATTTGGGCCATAGTCTTGCCGCCCGTTGGTGTTGCTCCTACCATAACGCCATCAATATAGAGCGTTAGCGTCTGCTCCTCTTCAGATAAAACCGCCGTGACCAGCTTCCACTGATTACTCGGCAGTCCAACGGTATGCTGCGCCGCAACCTCGTTGTTCCATGAATTTGTCGCAATGCCCGCACGCGCATTCGCGGATGACGTATTATAACGCGGTGTAAAATACATATATTTGGTGCTGTTCTGCCCCAATGCGAAGGCCCATTCCGCCCCAGCCTTGCCGCTCCAGTTCATCAGCATGGATACCGTCGTATCGGTCAGGCCATCGGTCGCTCCTTTTGGCAGTTCAATATAGGAGTTGGCCGTGCCGCCTGCGAAGCTGATAACACCATTTTGCCCCGCATGAATCCACTCTGCCTTTTGCGAGTTGACCCAAGTGCCATTAAAGCTTCCAGCCAAATCCTTTACCGTCGTGCCATCTACTTGACCCATATCATAATGGACGATCGCCTTAGGCGCCTCCGGCTGCCCGCCGCCTCCCGGTGTTTCCGGCATGTCTGCTGCAAGCGCAGCAACCTGCTCCTTCGTCAGCGCCCGATTGTAAATACGGAAATCATCGAGCTTGCCGTCGAACAAGCTGTGACTCGCATTACGGGATTTTCCGATGTAGTTCATCGTCGTCTGCAACAGCATGCGCGGCTCTACGTTGAAGGTGCTGCTGCGCGATACTTCTTTCCCGTCCACATACATGACCGCCTCGAAGCCATCAATGGATACCGCCACATGATGCCAAGCACTTGCCGCTGGCTTCGCCGAGCGAAGCGCATATTTATAGCCTGCGCCAAGCAGTGTCGAGTCATTGGCAAACTTCTCTGTGAATGGTGTCACGATCGCAAACTCAAGGCCTCCATTATCGCCTGTCGTGCTCAAATACATCGTATTGCGGTTAGCGGCTCTGCCCGTGTCTGAGGCAAAGTCAAAAATCCGCTGGTTGAGCTTGTTCTGATCCGCCCTCACCCAAGTCGCAATAGTCGTCTTCTCCAAATTCAAATCGCGAACAAGATTGTCTGGCAGCTTGACATAGCCCGTTGTGCCGTTCAGCTCCACCGAGCTGCCGGAGTCGCCGATTTTATCTGTCTCGTTTATGGCGGCTCCGCCAACGAGCTCCGCATCATGTCCTTGACCGGACATATCCTTCACAAGCGTGCCCGTTACGCTGCTGCTGTCGAACGTGTAATGCACGACAGGCTGCTCCTTTTCCACTGGACCAGATACGCCGTATTTCGCTTGCAGCGCATCATATTCCGCCCGCGTCACCGGAATGACCGTGCCGTGGCGCGGCCCTGGCGGCAGTGCATATTGATCCTCAGCGAGCAGATTATCCCTGAACTGCGCTCCGTCCTCCAGATTGTTCGAGACGCGCACATGATAGGGCCAGGAATCGAGGAACATATACCATTTATTGTCCCGAATACCCTTGAATACGGTAGGCCCTTCGTTATTGCCTCCATGACCAATTCGTCCCTGGTTGCCATTTTTCGTACCGGCAATCGCCGGGAACTGATAGCCATTGGCCGCAATGCCATCCACATCGTCAAAGACGTTTGCTGCCTTCTCGTAATACACCTTGTAGCCGATTTCCGATTTCGTAAAACGATACAGGCTATTGCCCTCCTGTACCATCGTCGTATCAATCGTCGGGAACGCTTCATCCATATACACCTTTGGCTCGGAGAAGGTATAGAAATCCCGCGTTGTCGCGTAATACATGACATTGTATTGCCCCGATGGGCGGCCGCCCGTATACTTACCATACGTATCAGCAACCTTCATCGAGGAAGCCCAGAATACGACGTATTGACCTGTCTTCTCGTCGTAAATGGCCTCTGGCGCCCAAGTGTTGCCCCCGTTTTTCGGCGCGATATCGACCATGCGCTGCTCGCTCCAATTGACGAGATCCTCAGATTCCCAAATCATAATGGAATGGCTGCCCGTTATTTGCGCTTGGTCAAAGTTCGTGCTTTCGCCCATGTGCAAATCCGTCGCCAGCAAATAAAACTTATCGCCTTCATGGGAGCGCATAATGAATGGATCGCGCAGCCCCTTCTCGCCAAGTGTCGATTGAATAATCGACTTGCCGTTATTCAGCGCCCGCCACTTGAGCGGGTCCTCGGCTGTCGCAAAGGAAATTTCCTCTCCGCCCTCATATTCCCCGGTAAAATAAGCAAAGAAATACGCGTCATAATCAAGGCTCGGCGGAGCCTGCTTCACGGTCAGTTGGAACAGCCGCTCCACGCTTGCACTGCCTTTTTTCACCGTGGCCTTCAGTGTAACAGCGGCATCCCTGTCCGCAGGACGCAGCACTCTGCCGAGCTGCGTCACATCGCTCGCCGCCTGTACCGAGCCTTTTACGATCGCCGGATCGCTTGATTCCCACTCGATGCTTGCGCCATTGACTCCAAGCTGCGGCAGCGTCAAATTGCCCTTAACCTGATCGAGATGAGGAATATTCAGAGCGTCCGCATCTGCTTGAGCAATAGCGCTTTCAGAATATTCCTTCAGTACTTTAAAGCTCAGCACTCGCTGCACGGAAAGCCCCTGATAGGTCAGGCTCGCCGTTAACTGTACCGACTTATCCGCTCCTGATGCCGCTGGACGTGTCACCTTTCCATCTGCGGCGATGACCGATGCATCGCTGGAGCTCCATGCAATCGCTACGCCATTGCGTCCAGTTGCTGGCAGCGTCAGATTTTTCGTAACCGCATCAGCGCTCACATCGCCTGAGGCAAGCATCGCCGCTGGAGCTAGTGCATCCGCTGCTGCTGTCAGCACAAGCTGCTTGAGATCCGCAATGGTGCTGGTAGTCTGCGTATACAGCTCAGACGCTTGCTGATCATTCAGCGCATAATTGTAGACGCGGAAGTCGCCTACCAAACCGCGATAGAAATCATCACCCGCGAAAATAGACTTGCCAATATAACCGGAATAATTCGTCCCTGTCGCTATAATATCGGCAAGCTTAATGCCCTTCGCCGAGCCGGAGGCGACCTTCGCGCCGTCCACATACAGCGTTATCGTATCTGCTGCACCGGAGAATACGACCGTAACCTGCTTCCAGACTCCAGCTGCAAGCGAGGTAGTGCCTTTCCAGATCGCTTCATTGCGCCAGCCGCTTTTCGATATGCCCGCGGCCACGTAATTGCCTGAGCTGCCATGACGCGGCGTAGCAAACAAATATTTGTTGCCGTTCTCAGCATCGTTCGTCGTTGCTCCCAATCCGAATATCCAACGATTTGTACCATCGTTCTCCCAATTAACGAGCGAGGAAATCGTGACATCGGTTAATCCGCTCAGCAGATCCTCTCCGCCAGCGCCTTTCGGTATTTCAATATAGCCGCTGTTCGCGGAAGCAGCACCTCCGTTAAAGCCAGCAAAACCAGCAGACCCATCCCCTACAAGCTGGCCGTTCGACGGATTGCGGAAAATACCGTCATATGCGCCTGTTCCGCCAGCTACATTTTTCACAATCGTCTGCCCTGCGTCGGTCGCCGTCGTTTTCATATCATAGTGTAAAATCAGGCCGGGCTCGTACACCGACGCCGCTGCCGACATGCCTTGATTCGAGTTTGCAGGTTCTTCCTCCGTTGCCCAAGCCACGCGTGGCGCAAGCCCCGTAAGCGTGCTGAGCAGCATAGCCGCAATCATCAGCACAGCTACTATTTTTCTTTGTTTCATGTTCCCCCTCCTAGATGTATGCGTTTTCATTGGTTCGTAATAATTAAATAGCATAGCGCTCCTCTAATCAATAGGATTATTTATGCCAGACGTTTAATTTTTTGTTCAATTCAGGATAAGCGATCTAAAAAATAGAATAAGCAGGCTGAAAGGTTGTTTTTCACCTTTTCTCAGGGTAAACGCTGCGTATAGGAGCCATTAACATGCTGCTTTTGGCTCAAATGGGAGACTCCCTTTTAGTCATGGCTATGAAATGAATTGAATAATTTAATTTAACAAGGTAAAATTTTCATATTGCTAACGATAAGAATTCATTATTGTCCTGAGGAGACCTGCGCAATGAAAAAAATGCTGCTCAGCCTGCTGGTCATGTGCCTGCTGCTGACGGGCTGTATGTCAGATGCCGCCAATGGCTTCAATTTCAGCATTAAGCTGCTTAAATATGCTTGGCAGACGCCGGAGAAGCTGTCCGTGCAGCAACTAAAGCAGAAATACGGCGAAACCAGCAAGAAAACGATCATGCCGCTCTACAATGTAGCAAAAGATAGGAAGTTCGAGTTTAATTTCCAATCCGATTTGTCGCAACTCGACATTTTAAAATGGGAGGAAACGATCACCGTTCATACCGATCGGCAGGCGCTGCCCTCCAGCCAAATGGCTTCATTCAACCGGGTCACCCCTGTAGAGGGCAACAAAAGCATGATTACGGTCGAGCCGCTGGATTCAGGTGTGCTGCCGCTTCCTTCCGCTTCCTCCTATGATCAATTGGGCTGGGGAAATGCGCCGATTTATTATCTCCGCATTGATTATGACATGGCTTCCACTACGCCCCAAAAGCTGGAGAAGCCGCTCATTATCCCATTCACGGTACAGTCCAAGCTGCCCGTTCCGAATCTCAGCTACGAAATTAGCGAGGATGGCAGGCTAAAGCTCGTCTGGGATAAAATAACAGGGATCAGCGAATACAAGGTGTATCAGACCTTCCCTGAAGCTCGGAAAACGGATGGCATAACAAGCGCTCCCGGCAAAAAATCCGCTTTTTATTTGGAATCCCCTGTCCTGATTGAGCGGGTCAAAGGAACGGAGCTAGACGATTTTGGCGATAGCACTTATGACCAAATAGAGCTCGATAGCGGCGAGAGCTTTACACTCGCGCAAAATACCGGTGTACAGGGCAACTTCTATGTTACCGCCGTTGCAAACGGCAAGGAATCCAACTTCAGCGTTCCCGTCGTGACGGCCGATCTGTCGAGCCAGCTTCCGACGGAGGTTGTGGACGAATATGAAGGAGAGCTGTTCGGCAACACCTACGAGTACGTGGATGATCTGCCCTACAGTGTCGAAGTAAAGCATACCGATGGCTCTATCAGCTTTAAGGACATCGTATATGAAACGGATGAGCTTGTCCTTGAGCCATCGAGCCCCCTGAGCATTCCGTATTCCATTAAAGGCACTGTGCTGACAGGCGTCGTCTGGGTTGAAAATGTCATAGAGGAGGATATCGATTATATCGCTTCTTGGTATGAAGACGAGGATGGGGAAGCCGAGGGTACAGCTAATACCGGCTATGTTCAGCCGGAAAATACGACCTATTTTATACCGGATGCCAATGTGCCGACGATTATTACCCGCTTCACCAAAGCGTCTTCAGCCACAGACAATCTGATTGATCGGCAAATCGAGAATACGCGCCGGGTCGTCGCCAAGGGCGATAAAGAAACCGTCCCAACCGACAAGCTGCTGGAGAAGCTCCATATTTCTGCTGACTCGGCACTGGAAGAATATTTGGCTCGCAACTTAATGACCGGAGAGGAAGACATTTCGCTCATGTCCTTTCCCGAAGCGCAAAATACCGAGGTTCTCATTGATGTCGTCGAGAAGGTCATGTACCAAAATCCTTATATTATCGGGCTGGCAAGCTACGGCTACGATTACCGCACACTTACGCTTTATGTGTCCTACGAGAATCCCGTCAAGGAGATGCGCGCCAAGCAGCGGGAAATTATGCAGGAGGCCGAGCGCATTATTGCAGCCACCATTACGCCTGAGATGAGCGACGAGGAAAAACGGCTGGCGCTTTATGACTATTTGAACGATACGACGGTGTATGATGATGAGGCGCTGGATAATGCGTATAAATATGATTTTCGCAAGGTGGACCCCGAGTTTTATGATGCTTACAGCACCTATGGCATTATGATCAATAAACTCGGCGTCTGCATGAGCTATGCCTACACCTATAAGCTGCTGAACGATCTCGCTGGCGTGGAGACGATTGTCGTAACCGGCTATTTGGATGGCGTTCCGCATGCGTGGAACAAGGTCAACATTGACGGAGAATGGCTGAACGTCGATCCGACCAACAATGCGACCAATTCTGACGTTCCCTATATGCTGTATAACGCCAACGATGCTACTGCAATCAATGAGGAATATATAGAGGATGTCTCTTATTGGCTGGATGATGAGCTCGATCAATATACGGGCGAGAGCAATAAATACGACTACTATGTGAAAAATGGTCTCGAAGTGACTTCCAATAAGCAGTTTCGTATCGAATTGAAGAAGCTCGTGCAAAGCGGGCAGGAGCAAATTATATTGCGCCTCTCCCCTGAGGTTGATTATTCAGAAATGCTGGATGACACTTGGGATATTGTATGGGAGGAAGTACCTGATCAATATGATGATGCCGAAATGTATTATATGGGCAGCTACGTGCTGCTGGAATTATAAGGTTTGACGAAGCAAAGCCCGCTCCTTCAGCTAGCGTTGAAGGGCGGGCTTTTGTTGATTCGGCTAAATTTACCGCTGTTCCGCAGTTGGTCTTTGCATCGTATGATGGGTCAGCTTCATGAAGGGCTGGAGGCCCAGCGACTCCGCGAGGCGGATCGAGGCAGTGTTCGTCTCCAGCACATGGTATCTCGGCCTCAGCCCACCCTGCTGCAAATGCTCCAAGGCGGCAGCCACAAGCTGCCTCGCCAAGCCTTGCCCACGCCAGCGCTCCCGGGTATGGACGCCTGCAATTTCCCAAACGTCGTCATAGTTGCAAAAAATAAAACAGCCGGCAGCAGCCTCACCTTCCCGGCAAATGATGAAGGCATAGGCGCCTGCGGCAAAATAGTCGCGAAGCTCCTCCGGTGTATAGCCGTTGCTGCAAAGCAGCGGCAGCAGTTCCTCTGCCAGCGCCTCCTGCTTCACAACGTCATCATTCCCACTCCCTTTGTGCTGCTGCACGCTGCTGCCTGTAAGCTGGTTTTGGCTCGTATAGGAAATATAAGCTCTAGCCTGCTCCAGCTCGTAATAGTGGGCAAGCTGTTCTCGGTACTCATCCTTCTGCAGCTTGAACACAAGGCGGGCGCCTGCAGGAACCGCCTTAAGCAGCTCGGGCAGCAGCGACTGTTCCGTATACGCGACAAAAACGATAAAGTCGGTGCCGGGATACGTCTGCTGATCATAGGGATAAGCTTCGACTGGCAGCAGTAGGAGCAGTCCCCATCGCGACGTTTCAGAATCCTTTATGAGCTTGCTGATGATGGATGCCTCATAAGCCTCGATCATTTTCAGCAGCGTAATGTTCGTAAGCGTGTCCTGTTCCAGAAGCGGCACGATTTGATCCAGATGCTGCATCATCGCTCTCCCCTTTTATACGAACCATACCATAGCTGCACAGGGGCTTCAAACTATCCTTTTAAATGAAGCCGCCATTCACTCGCATCGTCTGCCCCGTTAGCCACTGCCCCTTTCGTTCCCGCGTAGGTGCTGTAGGTCGGGGACAATTTTCAAAAAAAGAGAGCCGCTTAGATAGCGGCCCTCCATTCGTTCTACAATAAAGTTATCTTTTCAAACTTTAAGCATTAAAATCATATGCAGGATTCGACAATACCGCATCGACTACCTCTAGCAAATCAACTTTCTCAACACTACCCACATCACCTAAGAAGCCCTTCAGGTCTTCAGGCAACTCAACTTTGGTTTCCCCATAAGAGTATCCCAATGCCCCAATATGCTTAAGCGTAAATTCTGTACGTTTAATTACATTAATGATCTTTTCGCCATTATTCTCATCTTTTAACGTGGTTTCGGTAGTTCCATTATCAGCAATTTTCCCTCTAACTGCATCTACTTTACCTTGACCTAGACCAATGGCTTTGAAAGTCAAATTGACCAGAACACCTTCGCCATTTATCCCGTAATCTTTACCTAAACTCGCTGTTATGAACCTTAGTGTATCAGAGGCCACCGCAGCTTGATGTATGATGCCAATATGCTCAGCCTCTTCGACTCCTACTAATTGAAACCTTGTAGTATCATACTTTATGTTGAAATCCTCTGCATAGATATTCTCTACATTTTTAAGCATGATTTGTACTTGAAACGTATCATTCAAATATACTTCGTCCAATTCAGAAAGCACTTCCAATGCTGCTTCTTTCTTAGGGATATAAATAGAGACTTCATTTGATAGCTTGCTCTCGCCATCTACAGTATTCGCAGTAACTACGTAATAATACGTTTTATCTACGGTCAGATTAGAATCCAAATAAGTTGAATTAGTCACCGAAGTCCCTATTGTTGTATATGGGCCGCCAGCAGTCTCCGCTCTTTTAATATTGTAGCTATCTGCTGTTTGTGTCGCATTCCAATTAATCGCTACATTATTACTAGCATTAAGCTCTGCAACTACATTTGCAGGCTTTTCAATATCATAGAACATTTTCAATCTAGCAATACCAATATGATCTGCATTATTATAGGTTGATTTCACATTTATTCTATAGTATTTATATGCATGCTCATTAACGTAGCTGTAGCTTCTCGTTCTATTTGTTACTGTAGCTAGATTAGCCGTTGAAACGGAATGAAGGGTTACAAATGTAGCTCCATTGTCTGACCCTTGAAAATCCCATGATTGCGGAAAAAATGTTCCTGTCCCGCCTGTTACAGAGTAGCGATTAACTTTCTGAGATTGATTAAACTCGTATTGAAGCGAAGCTACTTTAACACCCTCGTCCGAGGCATACTCTCCTTGGTCGCTAAAAGCCCGAAATGCACTATAAGTTGTACCTTGCCAAGTCAGGGTTGAACTTGCTGAAGCTTTACCTGCAGGAGCAGCACTACTTGTCATTATAGGAATGAGATTCCCATCCTCTTCCGCTGCCGACACTTTAACCCCTGTAAATATCAGTGCTACAAAACTTAAAGCAAGAAACAAATTAAATATTTTTTTCACAAGTATACCTCCCACTATAAATTAATAAATTCTCTTGTTTGCTCACTCATTCTTAGATTTTCAGCCATTGACAGATCGAGAGTTGGAGAAGTCATGTAAGGATGACAATATTTTCTGGCGGAGCCGGTGGCGGGAATAGAGATTGGGGATATTTGTCCCCAGCCATGGATTTTTCCGATGATCGCACCTTGGATATCCACACGTTCTCTTGACGGCTTACCCTCCCATGTCACGCGGGGTCGCTGCCCTTACATTCCTTCGTTCTGCCTCTCAAGAGGTGGATGCCGTTTCTTGCTCCTTTACGGGGTCGTTGCCCTTATGGTATTCGATCCTACGGCTACTCCGTGCTTCTTTTGTCTTTGGTCATTCCCGTTTGGTGAGAAACCTGAATTCGGTTTTTCTTAAGCTATCATCTGTAACTGAGCCTGACGTACTGGCCCTAACACGTGCTTTGCGTCATACGGCATTTGTTTGGTGCCCAGCGTATGCAGGACACGTATGAGTTTCCCACACAACGCCACAAGCGATTGTTTTTTCTTCAATGGATTCTGCGTTCGTTTGGTGAAGTACTGGTGCAAGGCCTTAAACTCCGCATTCTTTGCCACCATGGGCATGACCGCTCGAAACAACAGGGCCCTTAATCTTGCACGTCCACGTTTGGTAATACTGGATTTGCCTTTTTTCTTTCCTGAACTGTTCTCTTTGAGATTCAGTCCGGCTAGCCGAATAATCTGCTGTCCATGCTCGTAACCACTCAGATCTCCAACTTCCGCCAAGAATCCTGCTAAGGTGACCACCGCCACCCCCGGCACGGTGAGCATTTCCTTCGTTCCTGGGATTTGCCCAAGTAGACGTTCGACCTCGACTAGAATCTCTTCGAGCTGTCTGACAAACATGTCGTACTGCTCCAAAAGCGCTTTAATCTCGATTTGGGCTGCCGGAAGACCTTCCGTCAAACCGATCGAACTTCTCGCCGTTTCAACCAGCAGCTCGGCTCGCTTCGTTCCGATCGCTCGTTTCACGTCTTTCTTCCATCGCTGAACGATGACTTCTGCCCCGAGGGCTACGATCTCACTTGGCATCGGAAATTCCCTTAGTGTAAGGAGCGAGGCTTTCCCTTCCCAATCTTTAAATACCTCCGTATATTCGGGGAAAAAGCGATCTTGCCAGTTCTGTATTCGTCTCTGCACCTGTCCGAGATTCACCATGATCTTCTCGCGAAGATTCATGAGAATCCGCAGATCGGCGTAGACACGCGTCGGCAATTTCGGCTGGCTGTACTTCCCGTTTCGTACCAAGTCCGCAATGACTTTAGCATCTTTATAGTCGTTTTTCGTCGGTGAGTTGTCTTCCAGTTCTTTGCTCTTGTGTACGTGATGCGGATTGACAATAACCAAAGGAATACCTTGCTGGCTTAAATACTCCGCCAGGTTAAACCAGTAGTGTCCGGTAGGCTCAATGCCGAAGAGGACGTCGCTCTTGGCATGCTCCCGCTGCAGTTCCTTCATCCACTGAACCAGTTGCTCCAGTCCGGTACGGGTATTGGAAAAGACGCAGTCCTTTCCGAGTTCAATCCCCCGAAAGTCGATAGCGCGGGCCACGTGGGTTTCTTTCGCAATGTCTGCACCAACCACCAACGTTTTTTCCGAAATTCGTGTAATCCGTTGATTCTGTTTCTTCGATTGTTTATACTTCATAATGAGCGTCCTCCTTTTAATTCGGGCAGTGAATGACCACCATTCCATGACCCAGCATACAGGAGGCGCTTTTTTTGTTCAAACCTCAATTTAATTCATTACAGGAATGACTCCTAAGTTGTTGATCACCTCATTTAGTATCGACACTATTTTCATTTTATTTATAGCGAATTTTGTCGAAATTTGTATTTACATTACTTTATTTGATTTTAAAATTCAGTTGATAAATTGATTTCAAAATAAAAAGCACCTACTAATGCCCTTAAATGGTTTAATCAGAACCAATTAAGATCATCTATAGATGCCTTTACTTTAAGAAACTCGTTTTTGCTATAGCACAGCTAAGCATATCCAAGCTTAACTACAGCTTCCTTGCAGGCTGCACCTTAAGCAGCTTGCCTTTAACCGTCGTATTTTTCATTGCTTGCAGCACGAGGTTGCCTTTGCCATTCAAAATCTCCACATACGTCTTATTGTCCTCAATCGTAATAATGCCGATATCGACAGCTGTCATGCCCTCAATCTTCGCAATGGTGCCCACGAAATCAACTGCTCTGAGCTTGTTTTTCTTGCCGCCATTGAAATGCAGCTTGAGGATGTCCGCACTCAGCTGTGACTTCTTGTCTTGCTTCAATTCGGGACTTGCTTTCAGCTTCAGCTCAAAGCTTTCCCTGCGGCTGTCCACAACATCTTCAGGCGGAGCCTCCGCCTGACGGATTTTAAACCCAATGTACGCCTCAACATTCGCGAGAAAGGAATCCTCATTTGGCGTCACGAACGAGATCGCCTTGCCTTTGTTGCCAGCTCGTCCTGTTCGGCCTGCGCGGTGGACATAGCTTTCCCTCTCCATCGGAAAATCGTAGTTGATCACATGGGAAATCCGATCAATATCAATGCCTCGCGCCGCTACATCAGTCGCCACCAAATAACGGAACTCGCCTCTGCGGAACTCGCCCATTACCCGATTACGGTCATCCTGCTCCATGCCGCCGTGGATTTTGCCAATCGGATAACCGAGCTGGGTCAGCTCATGATGCACCTCATCGACATTGACCTGCGTCCGGCAAAAAATGATGCAGCTGTCCGGGTTTTCCATTACGGTCACATCCTGCAGCAATTGAAGCTTGCGATTATCCCGTACGATAAACAGCGAATGCTCGATTTCAGCCTTCGTACTGCCCTCTCCTTTAATTTCAATATCAACGGGATCGTTCATGTAGCGATGGCACAGCCGCTCTACATCCTTCGGCAGCGTAGCGGAGAATAGAAGCGTCACCCGATCCTTGGGCAGCTCCTGAATAATCATTTCCAGCTGCTCGATGAAGCCCATGCTCAGCATTTCGTCCGCCTCGTCAATGACGAGGAAGCGCAGCTTCTCCAGATCAATCGTATCTTTTTCGATATGATCCATAATGCGCCCCGGCGTACCGACGACCACATGATTTTTTTGCGTCAGCTGCATGCGCTGCGGGGCAAAGGGCTGCTTGCCATAAATAGCCGTCGCTTTAATTCTTTTGTAACGGCCTATGTTCGTAATATCCTCGGTTACTTGATCAGCAAGCTCTCGGGTCGGTGTCAATACGAGCGCCTGCGGCCGATTTTCGTCCCAATCGACCATTTCACAGATCGGAATGCCATAGGCTGCCGTCTTGCCGCTGCCGGTGTGCGACTTGACCGTAAGATCGCGCTTGCTCAGCGCAATCGGAATCACTTCGCGTTGTACAATGGTCGGCTGCTTGTAGCCTAAGCTATCCAGCGCCCGGGTAATGTCTTCACTTAATTGATAATCCTTAAAGCTTGCTTCACTCATCATAGAGCTCCTTTGGTGACTGTTGTATAAGCTAGTCAATTAAATATCGTGCTTTCAATACGTTCAAATGGTGCAGCTCGTGACCAGCGATAATATAGGCCAGCGCCAATGCCGTTACCTCGGAGCTGCTTGCGTTGCCGCGCCGTGCCAGCTCCTCATCGGAAAGCTTGCTAAGCAGCTTAAGCGTCGATTGCCTGATCGCCCGATATTCCTCGGCCAGCTCCTGGGTCGTATACTCATTAAACCTCGCGCCCGCTACAAACACCTCCTGCTCAAAACCAGGCAGCGGCGTCGAATCGCCCCGCGAAACCCGCAGCAGGCGATAGCTCATGACGCGCTCGGTATCATTAATATGGCCAATGACTTCCTTAATGCTCCATTTGCCTTCTGCGTATTTATAGTCGCCGCGCTCCTCTGGAATGCTTGCGAGCAGCTCGCTTGTCGTATCGTAGGCCTCAAGCAGCACATCCTTAATGCTGCCTTCCGGCACCTTTTCAATGTATGTTTGATAAAAAGGGTTAAAGTCATTAATAGAAGGTCGATTGCTCATATTCGTTACCTGCCTTTCTTTATTTTCAAAGCTTCAGTTTCAGAGATTGTAGCATTCCCGCCCCCGTTTGAAAAGAGCGCTGCCGCGTCCTCCCCGCTGCAATCGCAAAGCGGGCTGCTCCCCAAGGCGGAATCCTCCGCCCTAGTGAACAGCCCTCGTCTAACAGGTGGACTTAAGCCCCGCCTGTTATCTTTTTTGCTACTCTAAGCTCTATTATACGCTATTTCGTTGCCACAAACGGTTTATCCTGCGAAACAGCCAGCTGATACAAGTAAATGCCTGTGCCGTCGCCAATCGCATAGTTCATAATCCGCTTGTTGACAGGAGCAAGCTCAGAGCGGTACAGCGTTGGGAATACCGGAACCTGATCGACCATGTATTGCTGCCATTCTTTATAAATGCCTTTGCGCACCTCTACATCAAAGGCTTTCTCCGACACGCCCTCGGCAAGCAGCCTGCTATTCTCCTCCGTCTCAAAACGCGGGAAGTTATAAATCGCATCTTTGCCATATAGACCCGCAGGGTCTACATCGATGCCAACAGACCACGCTGCCTGGTAAACATCAACCGCCGGATCGTCATCGCCATTAGAACCTACACGGTCATAGAAGGAGTTGAACTCGACCATTTCCAGGTTAACATTGAGACCGATTGCGGCCCATGATTGCACATAATAACGGGCCAGTGGCTCAGCAATATCTCCGCCCGTCATCGAAATAAAGTTGATGACCAGCTGGCTGCCATCTGGATTGGTGCGGAATTCACCGTTCAATTTGTAGCCTGCGTCATCCAGCAGCTTTTTCGCCGCTTCCGGATCGTAGGTTACACCTTTGTTCGTAGAATCATGGAACTCTGGGTGGGACGGCGGGATCAGCGTCGTTGCATTCCAGCGCAGGCCGTGATAGAACTTTTTGCCGACAGCATCATTGTCCACCGCCTGCCACATCGCCTTGCGCAAATTCACATCGCCCATTTTCGCCTTGTCATTCGGCTTAACAGCCTTTGCTTCTTTATCCCATGTACCAAGCTTAAAGCCGATATACGTATACGCGCGGTCAATCATGCCAAGGAACTCGACGTTCGACATGCCCGCATTGTCCGGATATTGGTCAACCGGGAACGAATCGACGAGATCAACGCCGCCGCTCTCAAGCTGCTGTACAACCGTCGTCGGGTTGATGACCTTCAGCACAACCTCATCCAGCGCAGGCTCGCCGCGCCAGTAATCGGCATTTTTCTCGAAGACGACCGACTCGCCTGGTACAATTGTTTTCACTTTAAAAGGTCCGAAGCCGATCGGCTTCTCGCGCACTTCCTTGGAAGCGGAAATTTTCGCTACATCCATCTCGCCAAAAATATGCTTAGCCAGCGGATATATCCAAACGCCGCCCGTCAGTAGAGACGGAGTAGACTGAATATACGTAATTTGCAGCTGCTTGTCTCCAAGCACCTTAATGCCAGAAATCGTTTTGGCTTTGCCGTCATGGTATTCCTGCATGCCTTCAATATTCGTAAAATTGGAATCGTAGCGCGGACCGTCATAGTCCTTGTGACCGATTATCTCATGCGCGAACAGCCAATCCTCAGCCGTTACAGGCTTGCCGTCCTGCCAGTTCACATTGTCGCGAATCGTAAAGGTAAACGTGCGACCATCCTCAGCAACCTCATAGGTAGCTGCCCCATCGTTCGTATAGACGTAGTTCGCATCCCAAGTCAATAGTCCTTCGTCAAACCATTGGAGGACCATCGCATCCGGGTTGCCCGAATAGAAATTGAAGTTCAGCGTACCTTCAAATGGCGTATCGGACACCAAGCCGTAAGTCACGGAGCCGCCCTTCAGCGCCGTACCTTCATTAATTTTCACCTTGTTAAAATCCTCAATCGAATAAAGACCATCATCTTCAGCTGGCTCTGCACTTGCGCTAGCCGTAGGCTCAGCGCTCGCCCCAGGACTTGCGCTCTCGGCCGCCCCGCTTCCGCCATTTGATGTACATGCCCCCAGCATTAGCGCGAGCACAAGCATCAGCGAAACGAACACATACCTTGTCCCCATAACCTTTCTCATTACACCATCTCCTCCTTTTATTAGCCTTTTCTTTGTCTTGCGTCCGTCGCGCGCTTCAGCGCTTGACCAACATTATTTATACTCAACATCAATACCAAAATCAGCACTGACGCGGGTAACCAGATCCACCATCTGCTCTCCAGGGTTTGCGGGTTTCTCGCATAGCTGACTAAGGTACCGAGGCTCGGCGTGCTTTCAGGAAAGCCAAAGCCAAGAAAGGAAAGGCCGGATTCAAGGCCGATGTTCGCTGCCAGATTCAGCGTCATGGTCACAATAATAATGGAGCTGAGATTCGGCAGCAGCTGTGTAAACATGATTTTGAGGTGGGAGGACCCCAGCGTTCTGGACGCCTGAATGTAATCCAGCTCGCGCTCCTGCAGCGCCTTCGACCGAATCAGCCGAGCAATGCCCATCCACAGGAATGCCGTCATAATAAGCGAAAATGAAATAATGCTGTATTTAGGCACAGCGGTTACGAACGCAATAACGATCATGAGCGTCGGCAAAATCATAAAGAAATCGACGAAGCGCATAAACACATTGTCTACGCTGCCGCCAAAATAACCCGACAGCATCCCAATCAGAATGCCGATAATCCCCGTCATCAGCGTCACAATAATCCCGATGGACAAGGAGTTGCGCGTGCCGATGATCAGCTGCCCGAATACGTCGCGACCGCCATAGTCCGTCCCCAGCCAAAACTCGGCGGAAGGCGGCTTGTACAGCGAGAACAAATCCACGGTCACGATCTGCTTCTGATCCAGCACAAGCGAAATGCCATATACAAAGATGATGATGAGTCCTAGAAAAAGAAAGGAAGCAAACGCCACCTTGTCGCGGACAATTTCCCGCCAGATGATTTTCCAGCCGGAGGGGCTTCGGTCCGCCTCGGCGGTTGCAAGCTTGCTCATAGTTTAAGCCTCCCTGCGCGCTTATTTAATCCGAATCCGGGGATCGACAATGCTCAAAATCATATCCGAAATTAAAGCTCCCAAAATCGATGCGAGCCCATACAGCAGCACCAGCGCCGTCACGACACTGAAATCCCGCAAGGAGATGGAGCTTAGAAACAGCTGTCCCATGCCAGGGTAGCTGAAGATGCTCTCAATAAATACGGTGCCGCCAATCAGGCCCGTAATCTCATAGCCGAAAAAAGCGGCAATCGGCAGCAGCGAGTTGCGCAGTATATGACGGTTATAGACGCGGGACTCTGAAGCCCCCTTAGCCCTTGCGGTCAAAATAAAATCACGCTGCTTCGTATCAATAATTTCGCTGCGCAGCAGCTGTACCGTCGTCACGGTCGTAATCAGCGCCATCGACAAAGCGGGGAGCAGCAAATGATAGATTTTGCTAAATACATACGCAGCCGTGCCAGGCTCTGTCCCCGGCTTGACGCTACCGCCTGTAGGGAACCAGTCAAAGTGGAAGCCGAACAGCCACAGCATAACCAAGCCAAAAATAAACAGCGGTGCAGCAAAGCCCAAATAGGTATAGCCCGTAATCAGGCGGTCCGCCCAAGTATCGTTGTAGCGGCCACTCGTAATGCCAAGCGGAATCGCGATTAAGTAAGTCAATATCAGCGTCGCGACCGACAGCCAGATCGTATTAAAAATGCGCTGGCCAATGAGCTCGGACACAGGCATTTTGAAGCGGAACGATTGTCCAAAGTCGCCCTGGAGCGCATGGATCATCCAGTTCCAGTACTGCACATGCCACGGATCGTTCAGACCAAGCCGCTCGCGCTGCGCTTCAAGCGCCGCTGGGTCCAGACTCGGATCAACAAGGCCTGTGAGCGCATCGCCGGGCATCGCTTTAGCGAGCAAAAAGACGAGAATGCTAAGTAAAAATAATTGCGGAATCATAATGAATATACGGCGAGCAATCGTTTTCCACATCGCTATCCACCTTTCCCAGGCAGAGCTACTAGATGCGTGCTTGAGATGGGCCTTAGTGAATAGGCCAGACCCTCTTCGTCAAAATAGTCTCTGTAGGCTTGATCATATTCGGCTTTTACCGCTGCTCTAAACTGTCGTTGCTTCTCTCGCTGTGTAGGGTCGATATCAGGAATGGCTGCAAGGAGCCTCTTGGTGTAAATATGTTGAGGGTTATGAAAAATATCTGAGGTGGTGCCTTGCTCAACATGTCTGCCCTTGTACATAATGCCGATGTGATCGCACATATGCCGGATAATGCCAAGGTCATGGCTGATAAACAAGTACGTGAGGTTTAATTCCTTCTGGATGTCCTGCATAAAATTAAGCACCTGCGCCTGTACGGATACGTCCAGCGCCGATACGGGCTCGTCGGCGATAATCAGCTTCGGCTTTAAGGCAATCGCCCTGGCGATGCCGATCCGCTGCCGCTGGCCGCCGGAAAACTCATGCGGATATTTATAGATCGTCTCTGCGCTTAAGCCTACCTGCTCAAGCAGCTCTCGCACGCGCCGCTTCTCTTCCTGCGGAGACATCCGCTCGAAGTTGCGCAGCGGCTCCGCCACGATGTCGATGACACGCTTCTTCGGATTAAGCGAGGAATACGGATCTTGAAAAATCATTTGAACATCGCGGCGGGCATTCAGCAAGCTTCGCCTGCCGCCTTCGTTCAAGTCTTTCCCTTCAAACATGACGCTGCCGGACGTAATCGCATTCAGGCCGATGATCGCCCGCCCCGTCGTCGTCTTCCCCGAGCCGGACTCACCAACAAGTCCGTAGGTGCTGCCCTGCTCAATCGACAAGCTTACGCCGTCAACCGCTTTGACCTCTCCAACCGCTCTGCCGAATAAGCCGCCGCGAATCGGAAAATGCACCTTTAAATCCTTAATATCAAGAAGCGCCATAGTCAGCCCCCTTCCCGTCCACTTTAGGAAAATAAAAAGTCCGATAGCAGGTGCAGCGGACAAAATGACCGGGACTTACTTCGTGCATCGCAGGCTCCGCCTCATGCGCCGCTTCCTGCATCCACGGAATGCGGGAGCGGAAGCGGCAGCCCTCGCGGGGCAGCTTCTGCAAGGAGGGCACGATGCCCTGAATGACATGCAGCCGAGACTTCTCGGCACTGGCCGCCGGAATCGAGCTGAGCAGCGACTTTGTATAAGGATGCTGCGCATTCGAAATAAGCGTATAAATATCGGCGATTTCCACGATCTGCCCTGCGTACATCACCGCTACGCGATCCGCCATTTCCGCCACAACGCCGAGGTCGTGGGTGATGAGGATGATGCCGGCTCCGATATCGCTCTTCAGCTTGCGGATCAGCTCCAAAATTTGCAGCTGGATCGTTACATCAAGCGCCGTCGTCGGCTCATCGGCAATGAGCAGCTCCGGCTCATTGGCAATCGCAATCGCAATGACGACGCGCTGCCTCATTCCGCCGGACAGCTCATGCGGATATTGCTGATACGTATGCTCAGGGCGCGGAATGCCTACCTTATCGAGCAGCTCCAGCACCTTCACCTTGCGCTGCTCCGCCGTCAGCTTGTCGTTATGCAGAAGCAAGGCCTCCTCAATCTGGCTGCCAATAATCATGAGCGGATTAAGCGCCGACAGCGGGTCCTGAAAAATCATACCCATTTCATTGCCGCGCAGCTTGTTTAATTTGCTTGGCGGCAGATGAGCCAAATCCTGCCCCTTATAATAAATATGCCCTTCGATTTTCGCCCGCGTGTGGAGCCCCATAATCGAAAAGGCCAATGCACTTTTCCCTGAGCCGGATTCGCCGACAATCGCTAAAATTTCATTTTTCCTGACGGTTAGCGAAACATCATCCACTGCCGCATAATAGTGGTCAGCTATACGAAAGGACGTCGTTAAATGCTCCATTCTCAGCAATTCCTCACTCATATTTAATCACCCTAACGAATTATAATTTCGAGCGTTAAGTGAACTACCATCCACCTAAGAGGTGGTGGCTTCTTGGTCAATGAAGCTACCGCTCCAAGTTTACCCAAGCTTATAGGCTCGTTCCTAACCCCTAGTATGCAAGGTCACATGGCTAGTTTCAGTAGGTTTTGAGCAGCGTTTACATCCCTGTCATGATGTGCCTTACAGGCTGGACAAGTCCACTCACGCAAGGCAAGATTCTTCACTTCTGCATGCTTGTAACCACAACCTGAACACAACTGACTGCTTGCATAGTTCTTTGGGGCAATTATCAATTCTCTGCCGTACCACCCAGCCTTATATTCCATCATCGAACGGAACAAGCTCCAAGATACTTCGCTGATGGCCTTCGCTAACTTGTGATTTTGCATCATATTCTTTACTCGAAGGTCTTCCATGACAATGACTTGGTTTTCGCTAATCATCTTGGAAGAGACTTTGTGCAAGAAGTCTTTGCGCTGATGGCTAATCTTTTCATGTAGTTTGGCAACCTTCAGCCTAGCCTTGTGACGGTTATGACTTCCCTTCTTCTTGCGGGATAAGTCCTTTTGTAAATTAGCTAGTCGCTTTTCAGATTTACGCAAGTAGGTAGGATTGGGTATAGTTTCGCCTTGTGACGTAATCGCAAAATCTTTCAGTCCAAGATCCACGCCAATCTTCATTTCCAATTTGGGTAACTGAACGATATCCGTTTCAACCAATACGGAAGCATAATATTTCCCTGTTGGTGTTTTGGAAATCGTACAAGATTTGATAAGCCCCTCGAATGGACGGTGCAGCTTGATTTTGATTCTAGTTTTTAGTTTTGGAATTTTGATATACCCATCTTCAATGTCCACGGTTCCATTTTGATTATTGGTTGTGAAGCGATGCTGATTCGTCTTCTTGCTCTTGAATTTAGGAAATCCCACTTTTTTATCACGAAAGAAATGCTTATACGCCTTGTCTAAGTTTAGTTGTGCATTCGCGAGTGCTAGGCTATCCACTTCTTTCAGCCAGTCGAATTCCTTTTTGTATTGCGCTGGTGTATTTTTGAGCATCGTTCCCGTTTGCTTGTAATGCTCCATTTTATCTGCAAGCATTCTATTGTAGATGAAACGAACAGAACCGAATACTTTAGCTAAATATGGTTGTTGATCTTGATTAGGATAGATACGGTATTTGTAGGCTTTCAGCAATTCCGATCATCCTTTCATGCCTTGGTTTTAGATGTATGTTTTGATTACGTCTAGTGGCGCTCCACCCGTTGTAAGTAAGCAATAGCATCGTGACCAAAATGCTCTTTCCAAAGCAATTCTCGGAGGATAGGGAATTCCTTCTTGATCAGCCTGGAGGATGCACTCTTATAAGCGTTGAGAAATTTGGAAATGTCGATATTCGAATGCGTCTTCATGAGTACGTGAACATGATCCTTGTCAGGCTTCCATTCCTACAAAGTCACCTTGTACATAGGCTGAATGTATTCGAATATCTCTTTCAGACGTTCGGAGATTTCAGCGGTAATGACTTCCTTACGATATTTGATGACTAGAATAAGGTGATAATGGAGCAGAAATACTGAATGGTTATTGGAGTCTAATTTTATTGATTACATAACCTTTTATGGTATACGACTGAACACTAAAATTATAGTATTTTAGGTGGTAAGGGCCAATGTAGATTAGACCGTTTCCACTCTCCCCCACTTAGAGAAGATGGGGGGTGGAAAATGATGGTTAATTTGATAATTCTGAAAATAATGACGAGTTTGGCTCGGTATGATTAGGCGAATCTAGCTGTTGAAGGGTGACACTACGAGCTTCAATCTATGTCATATTTTATATCATTAAGAATAGAGTTACAATACTTTTTATTTATATTTCTCTCTTTTTTTAACATCTAGTTTTACTTAGTGGATAATGTTAGTCAAGTATTAACATATAAGATGGAGTTATATTTATTTAAAACCTTAAATAAATATTCATATTTGTAAATTAATTATGCAAGTAATTTGATGTATATTTTAAATATAATTCTTCCTGAATTTAGATATTGTAAGTTTTTCATAAAGGAATAACGATTTTCTACTTAATCTAGACAGGAAAAAGTTGTAAATTTTATTGATAGCAAAAGAAATCACAATTCGCCAACCCCTTTTTTTTATTCGCAGGCATGCATAAACGCCCATCACAGGAGGAGCAGCTAAAGTGAAGGTGAAAGTGAAACGGCTGTCGCCTTCCTCTGGTCGCAAGCAAAAACGACTTCGTCGTCCTTCTGAAACGTGCGAAGAGCTTGGCCCTAGAATTCTAAGGGGATATAAGGATCAAACTTATACATTCTTAGAATTCAAAAAAAGCTGGCATCCCTATTCGGATACCAGCCTCTCAAACCCTTTTTTCCCCGGACCTGTGCGCCCTCTCCTCCAGCAGTCGTTCTAGAGGAAAATGAGCAGCAGAATGCCCGCGACAAAGCAATAATAGGAGAAATATTTCAAATTGCCGCGCGCCATAATGTTCATGAACCAGCGCATAGAATAATAGGTAACAATTAAAGTAGCGATAAAGGCAATGAGATAAGGAATCATCAGCGAGGCCCGGTTAGGATCATTCGCGATGTCCGATACGCCCAGCACCAGTCCGCCCAAGCTAATCGGTATGTATAGCATAAAAGAAAACCGCAGCGCCGTCTCCTGCTTCATGCCGACCGCAATGGACGTAATGACGGTAGAGCCGGAGCGGCTAATACCCGGAATGAGCGCTACTGCCTGTGCCAAGCCTACAATTAAAGCATCCTTGACCGTCAGGTCTCCATCCCGCTTGCGCCCTTGCAAATTGCGGATTAGCCAAAGTGCCACACCCGTTATGAGCAGCGATATCGCCACCGTGCGCACGGAGGAGAAATAAGACTCAATTTGATCCTTGAACAGCAGCCCGATAATGACGGCCGGCACCGTTCCAATAACGACATACATAGCGAACAGAAAGTCGCTTTTGTAGGACTTGTCCCGTGTTCTCATATATTTGATGGTGTTAACGATCAGCCGATTAATATCCTGGCGAAAAATGTAGCCAATCGCAATAAGCGATGCCGTGTTCGTTAAAATCTCAAATGCCAGTCCTCGCTGATCTACGCCTAGCAGTTGCTGGGCAATAATTAAATGTCCGCTTGATGATACGGGGATCGGCTCCGTAAAGCCCTGAATAATACCGAGAATTAAATACTTCAGCCATAATACGAAATTGTCCATACCGTCTCCTTTTTTGCTTGTATTTACCTCACCTATCATAACGCACCCTAGTAAAAATGATCAAATCTCCCGAGTTGCCCGCTCCTCGCAATCATGGTATAAATAGCGAAAGCATAAATTCACTTCCAGTTGCAAAGGGGCAGCAGCGGCAACCCCCTTCCCGTCTGGCTCGCTTTCGGTGAAACATTCGGCTGGGTCGCAGGTGTACCCGGCAACCATGATATAATGGAGTCTGCGCATATGGAGATGCTCGCCGCTAGCGATTGCATGCATTTCATAGACCTGCCAGCTTTGACCGAAATATTAGGACTCCGCCTTGCCGATCTAGGCGGCATTATTGGACGAGCGGACAAGCCTAATCGCATGTCTTGGAAGCCAGTTTTTGAATGCGGATGGCAAGCTATTCATCCTGCTGCCCATTTAGCAGAAATATCAACATGAGGAGATGGACCGTCTTGAAGCTGGTTTCATGGAATGTTAACGGGCTGAGAGCCTGTGTTAATAAAGGGTTTAATGATTATTTTACCGAGATGGATGCGGATATTTTCTGTCTGCAGGAGACGAAGCTTCAGGAGGGGCAAATTTCGCTGGAGCTCGGTGAGGCGTATTCGGATTACTGGAACTATGCTGTTAAGAAGGGCTATTCCGGTACGGCAGTGTTTACGAAGGCCCCCCCTCTTTCCGTCCGCTATGGCATTGAAGAAAATGAAGAGCCGGAAGGCCGCATTTTGACGTTGGAATTCGAAGGCTTCTATTTGGTTAATGTATATACGCCTAATGCCAAGCGCGATTTGCTGCGGCTGGATTATCGACTGGAATGGGAGGATCGCTTCCGTATTTATTTGCAGCAGCTTGATGCGGTGAAGCCCGTCATTGTCTGCGGCGATCTCAATGTCGCCCATCAGGAAATCGACCTCAAAAATGCCAAAGCCAACCACGGCAATTCTGGTTTCACCCCGGAAGAACGCGGCAAAATGACCGAGCTGCTGGCCGCCGGTTTTGTCGACAGCTTTCGCTATCTCTACCCTGACCGCACCGATGCCTATACTTGGTGGTCCTACATGCCGAAGGTCCGAGAGCGGAACGTCGGCTGGCGCATTGACTATTTTCTGATCTCGGAGCGACTCGCTCCGTTGCTGAAGGACGCGGCCATTGATTCCGCTATTATGGGAAGCGATCATTGTCCGGTACTGCTCGATATTAACCTATAATGAAGAAATCATAATTTAAACCGTCAAATTCTGTTTGCAGAATCTGACGGTTTTTTGCTTTCCCCTTTTTAATCTCAACATTATTCGACGTTTTCCGACTTCATTTCCCCCTATTAGACTCTTTCGTTCAGAATCGGTTCAGCCCTAAACAGTAAAATGAAGCTAAGCATCTTACTATTCGTAACAAGGAGACTCGGACAAATGAACGATTACTGGCGCAAAATGACCGCATTATCCCTGAAAAAGGGCCCCTCTCTTTTTGTTTGTGCTGCAGTATTGGGAACCACCTTGTCACTATCTGCTCCGGCATATGCAATTCCAGAATCTTCGAACTACTTTCTTCCTGTAGTAAACAATGATCTACAATGGGTTAAATTTGATTCCAATGCGAATGCGGGAATGGGATCAACCATTGACGTTTATGGCAGCTATTTCGCATTGGATTCACAGAAGCTCTTCCCCCCATCAACCGTCATTACGATGTTAACTGCTACTTCCAGCGATATGAGCGTCGCGTCTGCGAACGCTTATTTACCCAACATTGAGATGGAAATATTCGGCCCAGGAACGACTGAGATCAGGGTTGAAGGCGTTACCGCTGAAAATGAAAAGCTGACCGAACACTTTCGCGTGACGGTAAACCGCTTCGCGGATACGAACAAGGACGGCATTATTACGTCAGCGGATGCCTTTCACATCGTTCGGGAGCTAAACAGAAATTCCGCTCTTACTAATGGCGACTTCAATCTATATGATATCGACCGCGACAGGTCCGTAACGGCAGCAGATGCTTCCGCCCTAATGAGCCTTTACACGGGCAAAACCGTCCTAGACTCGTCTGAAAAATATGTCGTCACCTTAAGCGCCATTGACGATGCTCCAGTTATATATAGCGGCTCTTTATACGCTGATACATGGGTAACAGGCCAAACAGTGACCGCGGAATACAGTTATTTTGATCCTGAAAATGATTTCGAAGGCAATAGCCGCTTTAAATGGTTCCGCAGCTCGCAAGCCGATGGCTCCGACCGTACGGAAATCATAGGCGAAACGTCTTACACCTATACACTTCAGCAAGCCGATATCAATTATTATGTGTTCGCTGAGGTAACACCAGTTGCCGCATCGGGTGATTTGCTGACTGGCCAGACTGTCCTCTTGAAGCCGGCTTCTGTCGTGGCAAGCGCTACTCCTATCATTGTAAGCCGGACTCCTCTGCATGGAAGCAACAATGCCAATCCAGGTGACGATATTGTTTTCACCTTTGATAGAGACATTGTTGCCGTTCCCGGAAAATATATTAAAATTATTAGTATGTTGGAAAACACTGAAGCGCTAAGCTACCCATCCGACTATCCGGATCATGTTCTCATTGACGGCAATACGGTCACTATTAAAGTATTATCATGGTTGCTGCCATCAAATACACCACTTAGCATCATCATTGAGGAGGGAGCCTTCGAGGATCTCGATGGCAATGCTTTTGCAGGCACTGTATTAGCGGAATGGATCTTTGCTCATTCCGTAGGGATCTAAAGCCATTACTTATATTCAAGGTGAACAGGCTATCGTCGTCCTCTGGCGGCAAAGCTACCGTTCCGCACTCTACCCATACATTCATGGAGGTTAATATGCGAACATTATTGAAACAAGCTCCTGCAAGACATTTTCTGCTGCTCATGCTGAGCTGCCTGCTCGTGCTGCCAGCCGTTCTTTTACCAACTGCCGCACATGCTGCATCAGACGCCCCTGCTAAGATTACCATTACGAATACGAATGTGACAGCCGGACAATCGGCAACGGTGCCTGTTATGCTCACCGATCCAGGTGATGGCGTCGGCGCTTACAATATGCAAATTGACTTCGATCCTTCCGTGCTGAGCATTGTCAGCATTACGCCTACGCATGGAGTAGTGGCTCCGGAGGACGGCGCTCCATCAGATACCGGCTATTTCCAGTCTAACTTTGACAACACCGCTGGCTGGGCTCGCGTCATCTGGATCGATTCCACGGGCGGAAATGCGCGCATTAATGATCCAGCCCAACTGTTCGCCATTGAAGTCAAATCGCTCAGCAGCGAAACGACAGGCACTTATCACCTGACTGTAGATACTTCGAACAATGAGAAATGGGCCATCTACCGCAGCTCATCTTACGCTATTCATTCTACCCTTGTGGGTGGAGATATCGTCATTTCGAAGGCTAACTCTGGTTCAGGATCTGGTTCTGGCTCATCAGGCGGTGGTTCCGCAACACCGACTCCTTCTGCAACACCGGCACCTACGAGCACACCAGCTCCGACAACCGCTCCGGTTATCGTTTACATCGACGGCAAGGAGCAGCAATATGCGAACGCTCAAACCTCTGTACAGAACGGACGCACAACGATTCAGCTTGAAGTTGACAATGACAAGGTCATCCAGCAAATCGACACGTCGGGTATCAAGGAACTGAGACTTCCGATTCCGAACAGCACGGCTGCTGTTGTAAACAGCGGACTGAACGGCCAGCTCGTGAAGGAGCTGGAAAAACGCGGTGCCACTGTTAAAATTGAGACGCCTTCGGCTAGCTACACCTTGCCTGCCGGCGACATCAACATTGATGCGATTTCCGCTCAGGTTGGCTCAACTGTCAAGCTGTCTGATATTAAAATCATCATCACCATTGCCGCAGCGGACAATGCTACCGCAAATGCCGTGCAAAACCAAGCGTCCCAGCAGGGTGTAGCCCTCGTCGGCGCTCCGGTCAACTTTGAAGTGATTGCGCAATACAATGGACAAAACATTAGCATCAGCCAATTTAACCATTATGTAGAGCGCTCGATCACTCTGCCTGCCGGCTCCGATGGCTCGAAAATGACAACAGGTGTCGTGCTTGGCGAAGATGGTACGCTGCACCATGTACCGACCTATATTTCCGTTACAGGCAGCACGTATTTTGCCAACATCAACAGCTTGACGAACAGCAGCTATGCGGTCGTTTATGCCCCTGCTTCGTTCAAGGATGTTGAAACTCACTGGAGCAAAAATGACGTCAACGATCTCGGCTCCCGCCTGATCATGAAGGGCGTATCAAGCACAGAGTTCGCACCGAACGCTTCTATTACACGCGCTGAGTTTACAGCAACCCTGCTGCGCGCGCTTGGTATTCATAAGGCCTCTGGCACCACTTCGGTTTCCTTCTCCGATGTAAAGGCAGGCAGCTGGTACGAAAATGAAGTGAAGCTCGCGGTATCCAACAAGCTGATCAGCGGCTATTCGGATGGCACCTTCCGTCCAAACGGTTTGATTACTCGTGAAGAAGCGATGATTATTTTGAATCGTGCTCTTGCTCTTACAACCTTGGCAACAGTCAAAGATGCCGCTGAAATCGACAGCCTGCTGGCTGCTTACGGTGACAGTGCATCGGTGTCCGAATATGCGAAAGCCGCTGTTGCCAGCGCTTTGAAAAACGGCATTGTCCAGGGCGCTGACGGCTCTCTGAACCCGGATTCCAATGTGACTCGGGCGGAAACGGCTGCTATCGTAAAACGCCTGCTTGTCAAAGCTGGACTGATTAACGGCTAAGCTTAATCTGTATGGTTTTAATCAGGCTGCAAAATTCTATCTCTAGAATTTTGCAGCCTTTTTCCTCCGATTATATTTCACAGCCTCGCCCGTTTATATTTCTGAATTTTTACTTGAGGATGAGTACCCAGCTGTCGAAATTTACAGCAACCCAAGCGGTGGTACAATGGTACGAAAATCGGGGCAAATCGGCAAGAGCTTGTACGATACAAGCCAGTGGTCTATGGAAAAATCAAACTTTCTCTATAATTTTAAAAAAAGCTTGCCAACCTTCACCGAACTCGGTAGAATCGACAAGGATTATAGACATAGAACACTTGGGAGGATCAATGGTTTATGGAAAAACGTCATACAATTGGAATTATGGATCGCCCTCCGCTAGGGCAGAGCCTGATGCTGAGCTTGCAGCATCTATTCGCCATGTTCGGCTCCACCGTACTCGTGCCGAATTTGCTTGGCGTCGATCCGGCTGTCTGCCTGCTGATGAACGGAATCGGCACCTTGCTTTATTTATGGATTTGCAAAGGCAAAATTCCTGCCTATCTCGGTTCAAGCTTTGCTTTTATCGCTCCTGCGGGAGCCGTTATTGGCGAGCACGCCGCCGGAGAGCCCGGCAATTACGCTGCGGCACTGGGCGGTTTTATCGCCGCAGGCGTTATTTTCACACTTGTCGCCTTAATTATTCATTATGCAGGAACAGGCTGGATTAACGTCGTTTTCCCTCCTGCGGCGATGGGCGCGATTGTAGCGATTATCGGGCTGGAGCTCATTCCGGTTGCAGCGAAAATGGCTGGCTGGATTATGCCGGATAAATACCCGGACCCAGCGAACTGGAAAATGGACGGTGCTACGGTTGCCTTATCAACGATTACGCTGGGCATAACCGTGTTCGGCTCCGTGCTTTTCCGCGGGTTTATGAAGATCATTCCGATTCTAATCGGAATTGTGTCTGGATATGTCATTGCCTATTGTATGGGTATGACCGACTTTTCTGGTGTGGGGAAGAGCGGCTGGCTGCAGTCTCCTGAGTTTACGCTGCCCATCTTCCAGTGGGCCGCTATTCTTGCCATCGCTCCGGCTGCGCTCGTCGTTATTGCCGAGCATATCGGACATCTGGTCGTAACGAGCAATATCGTGGAAAAGGATTTATCGAAGGACCCGGGGCTGAGCCGCTCCATGCTGGGCAACGGGATTTCCACGATGATTTCCGGCTTTGTCGGCTCCACGCCGAATACAACCTACGGTGAAAACATCGGCGTACTCGCAATCACGAAGGTTTATTCGACCTTTGTCATTGGCGGCGCTGCCGTCATCGCCATTGTGCTCTCTTTTTCAGGAAAATTCTCGGCGCTCATTTCAGGCATTCCGACTCCAGTTATGGGCGGCGTCTCCCTGCTTCTGTTCGGCGTTATCGCCGCATCTGGCTTCCGGATGCTTGTCGAATCGAAGGTCGATTACAGCAAGCCGACTAATCTGTTTCTGACGACAGTTGTCATGGTAACTGGACTCAGCGGCGTCACCATCAAGCTAGGCGATTTCGCCATCTCCGGTATGGCGCTTGCGACAGTCGTAGCGATTTTGCTAAGCCTGCTGTTCAAGCTGTTTGATGTGCTGAAGCTGTCCAACGATCACGAGGCATCTGGGCACTAGAACCAGCAGCAAAGCTCGAAGTAGCAGCGGCTAGTCATTCGTATCAAATTAACTATAAAATGACGCACAAACTAACCATAGTTTGATGCGTCATTTTACTGTAACATCAAAAGGCTTATGGAGGAGAAATGCCTAACGCCCTCCATCCCACTCTTACATAGGATAGAAGCAGAGGAGGGAAACCTTTCATGCCTTCATACCGCATTATCGTTGATCTTTCTGACCGCAGGCTGTATTTGCTTGATGGCAATACGGTCGTAAACGCCTATCCTGTTGGCATCGGCAAAATGCTGACACAATCGCCACTCGGCGAATTTACGATTATAAATAAACAAGCCAATCCCGGCGGGCCGTTCGGCGCTTTCTGGATGGGATTGTCCAAGCCGCATTACGGCATTCATGGAAACAATGATCCTGCATCTATCGGGCGTATGGTGTCGCATGGCTGCATCCGCATGTACAATGACGATGTTGTCACGCTCGCCCATTTGGTTCCGATTAATACCCGCGTGACCATTCGGGAATAAAGATTGGGAAGAACCTGCGGCGGTCAGCAAGCGCTGACCTTCGCCTTATACTAGTAACGTAATTACTAAGCGTTGTACCAATACATAGGATGTTCGTCTACTTGCTCAAAACAAAGCTTATGCGCCACACTTAAGGACTCTATATTATCAGAATGACAACACCAATTTGGTGTCAGCCCTCGATTTAGGCACTCATTAATAAAACGGACACCAACCAACGTTGCCAGGCCTTTTCTTTTGTATTTTTCTACTGTTATGATGTCAATTTCAGCGTAGCCACCTCCAACATAGGGAGAAGAACACACACTGATAATCTTATCGTCTTTTGTCACAAAATGACCGACACCATTATCGATAAATTGTTGGGCCGAATCCCAAACTAATTTGTAATACGAGTAAAAGTCCTCTCTATATTGGTCTGCTATTTCTGGATTTAATCCTTCTTCGTTGAATTCAGGGTTGAGCACAAATGGATAATCGCGATAAGCTTGAAGAAATTTTTCCTTGTTAAAATGAAAATAGGCTCGTTTAATTTTGGCCGCATTGATCAGATTATTTTCAGCCAGCAGTTGTTCCCAATCCGTTGAAAATAAAGCTAGAGCATAAAAATCAATAGGATGGCTATTTTTATTGTTTAGGAACTCGATAACCCCTTCGTTAAAAGGAGCATCGTTTGCAGCTCCTAACAAGCAGTAGAATCCACCAACACTCGTTATTAAAGCAGCTGTAGCATTGTTCCTATCGTTTACTAGCACCTTTCCTGTTTGCAGCTGCTGAATTACCGATAAAGCATAGACCGCTTTATTTCCCACCTTTTCAAGCATTGGATTTACAATATAAAACTCTGCTGCTGTTAGCTCATGCATAGGAACTGCTCCTTTGTTTACAAATCGCTTTACAACGAAGAACCTAAATACGTTTTTCCCATTCCTCTTTCCTACCACTGGTTTAAAAATCTCTTGAAATGGAACGAATCTATGAAACCATTCTAGTCTGTGGTACCCATCCAGTAGAGCGAATATCCGAAAAACGCCTATTCCATCTTAAAATTACACAATGGAATAAGCATTTTGAACTTTTATTAAAATGAGAAATTTTTTACAGATTTCAATTATAGTTTTGAAATAAACTCACTAAATGTATCTGCTACAAAGTATGTAACCGGTTCTAAATCACCTGAATCTTCATGGTTCCAAACACAGACACTAGGATTTTCACTATCCTTCCTAAAATCCAAACAAACAAAATCGCCTGCAAACAAAACAACAATTGGTAAAATATCTGCACCAATTAACTCTTCATTTTCAGTTAATCTATCTTCAAGCTGTGTTAGTGTGACATCTATATCATACATACCTAGAAAGCGATCTATTGCATATTCACGTCCATTACATTCAAAAGCTCCTTCTAGCGTTCTTCCTTCATTATTTTCTTTCAAAAATTCGACAAAATCCTTTGGAAGTTTTACTCGCCAGAACTTTTCTTTTCTCTCAAACAACTCATCAATCGGCAATGGATAAATTATTGTCGCTTTATCTATTTCCACAAAAATACCTTCCCCTACTTAATTCATTACAGGAATGACCCCTTACATTTATTATCTAGGGGCATCTGCCCACATTCCAGTTGTCCTACCACCATTATGAGGAATAATGTTATGAATCCCGAAAGGAACTAGCTCCATTTTACGCTCCTTATCAAATAACTTCTAGTAGTCTTCTGGTAAATAAACCGTTTCTTTAACTACTCCGGCACCAGCAAAATCTGCATATCCATATCTCATGCCTTCGACTTTATTTACTGTAATTTTAGGAATTTGTCCGTTTATGATAGATTGTTGTATAAAAAAGAAACCACAACACGGGCGGATAGCTCGCATTGTGGCATTGTTGGTGTATTGTGCGATCTTTACTATACTTTTAATTGAATAACCGGTGTAATAAAGCCCCTATCCCATTCATTTAAATAGCAACATCTTGATAACCTACTTCAGTTATTTCTTCGTCTAATAAACGAAGTCCAATTCCATTTTCCACATCCCACGTACATTGAAATAGTACTCCCATATCGCGACCTTCATAAATACCTGCATATGGAACAACAATTGAATCTAAACTTATCATTTCAAGAAGTTTATCTGTTGTTTCTACCAACGGATAATTCTCATCATATGCAATATCATAACCCAACTCATGCCGCTTTTCTTGGTAGTATTCTAAAATAGGTTGCAATAGGCTTTGATGCAATTGATCCCAACTTTTCATTAGTGATTGATACGCCTTATACTGATCTTCTTCGAATTCTCCATCTTCGTCCCCTTTAACAATAAGGTCTATATCCACTACTGTTCCAAAAAAATTAATTGTGGTGGCTTTAGACCAAATGTAGTCATACTCAAGTTCACCAAAAATTGGATCGTTTATTTTCATTATTAAAGCTCCTCTTTAACGTTTATTGGCAAATCCTTTAGGTTCAAAGGCACCTGCATTTATCTCTCCAACTCCGCCAAGATGACCAAATTTACCGTTTATAATAGTTGGAATAAGTTGAATGATTTTACCGTCATTTAATTCATGCCATGTTAATTTGTTTTTATCTCTGTATTTATTTATATCTTTCCCAGTAATCTTACCAGGCTCCATCCCAAATTGATGTGCTAATTCAGGGGATTTATTGAGCTGATTAGCCAACTCAGCATCTGCTTGAGCAAAATTATATGTTCTTGCTTTTCCACCAAAGTTTTTCCCATTAATAATTTTTCCACCTAGCATATATTGAATTTCTAACTGTGCTTTTGCAACTGGTGAAAAGTCAGGAACTGCATTTTTATACTGTATACCATCAATTCCAGCTTCGTCTAATATCTTCTTTATATTAGGATCAGGAGGTGGCTTTAGGATCGCTTTAGACTCACCCCTTTCTCCTTCAAAACCAATTTTCGGGTTATCTGGAGCTGGTGTTTGCTTATACCTTGCTTCGTATGAACTTGCAAATTCAGTTTGCTTGAAGGCAGGTGGAGTATCATCAATCTTACCCGTCCCCTCAGCCTCTCGCTTCAGTCGATCCATCTCTTCCAGATACCGCTTCTGCACGTCTGTTTTTGGAAGTTCAATTAGCGACTTGTTGTTAGGAAAAGAGTCCATGAATTGGAACCCTTCAGGGGTCACAAGCTGATTGCCAAAGCCTAATCCACGGCCACTTCCTGCACCCTCCGGTTTGACCGCTGGACTTTTCGGTACCGTTGGTTCCATCCCTCCTGGTGCCTTTATTTTAACCGAGAACAATAAGCCGAGCACTCCGATTACATCCTGCACATGCTCCTTGGAATTCGGATTTTCCGGTGCAAACGCTCCCTGCACCATCCCCGTTAGACCCAGGCTCAAATAATCCAAATAGGCAGACACCGACTCATTCCGATTCGCCGTTCGATCTTCATGTTCCTTCCATAGCGCCCCAGGTACACTGATCAAGCCCATTGTCGCGTTGTTAAAAAAATCATAGACCGAGTCGTTGCTCTTGTTCGCTCGATCAACGTGAGCATTGTATAAATCCGTCGCCACTTCAGCTATGCTATTTCCGGTTTGCTTAATCGCAGCGCGTGAATCTCCTTGAGCTGCACCCTCGCCAGTTCCCCCATCAGACCCATCATAAAGAGATAACGTGCGTTGTGCAGCAACGGCACCTGTTTGAAATAACTCGTCATAGTTGCTCAAACGACTTAATATTCGCTCATACGTTTGCGTTACACTCGCCTTTAACTCAAATTTTTCTTCCCTTTACATTTACTTCTTCCCAAAGTCAATCGACTCCGTTGCCGTCTGAATAGAGACGTTTCCTCTATGATTTTCAAACGTTTAGGGATTCATCAGCAACTTGTTTCCTACTCAAAAAAATGCCTATTCCATCTTAAATTGCACGATGGAATAGGCATTTTGAATTTCTATTAAAATGAGAAAAAAAATTTTAAGATTTTAATTATAGTTTTGAAATAAACTCACTAAATGTATCTGCTACAAAGTATGTTACCGGTTCTAAATCACCTGACTCTTCATGGTTCCAAACACATACACTTGGATTCTCTCTATCCTTCCTAAAATCCAAACAAACAAAATCACCTGCAAACAAAACAACAATTGGCAAAATATCTGCACCAATTAACTCTTCATTATCAGTTAATCTATCTTCAAGTTGTGTTAGTGTGACATCTATATCATACATACCTAATCTATTTTCTCTGGGTGTTTGAAGTAAACATAGAAAGCGATCTATTGCATATTCACGTCCATTACATTCAAAAGCTCCTTCTAGCGTTCTCCCTCCATTATTTTCCTTTAAAAAATCAATAAAATCCTTTGGAAGTTTTACTCGCCAGAACTTTTCTTTTCTCTCAAACAACTCATCAATTGGCAATGGATAAATTATAGTCGCTTTATCTATTTCCACAAAAATACCTCCCACTACTTAATTCATTACAGGAACGGCTTCTTAAATTTATTATCTAGGGGCATCTGCCCACATACCAGTTGTCCTACCACCATTATGAGGAATAATGTTATGAATCCCAAAAGGAACTAGCTCCATTTTACCAGAAATCTCCGTATGGTGCCAAGTCATCCCCTCTTGATGACCTCCAATCTGTTCATCAAGCCATTTAAATTGCTCCTTATCAGATAACTTCCAGTATTGTTCTGGTAAATAAACAGTTTCTTTAACTACACCGGCACCAGCAAAATCTGCAAATCCATATCTCATGCCCTCGACTTTATTTACTGTAATTTTAGGAATTTGTCCATTTAAGATAGCTTGTTCTTTGATAAGACGCTTTTGTTTTAATGTAAGACTTTCTGAACCTAATATATCTTCGTTCCAAGACCAGAACTCATTAGAGTTCACTCTCTCTGCATAAAGTTTAGCATAGTCATCAAGTACATCTTGAAACTTTTTTGTACCATTAATAAAATCATTTATATTTCTTAAATTGATTTCGCTTATATTCTTATTACCTTTCCCCGTCCCCTCAGCCTCTCGCTTCAGTCGATCCATCTCTTCCAGATACCGCTTCTGCACGTCTGTTTTTGGAAGTTCAATTAGCGACTTGTTGTTAGGAAAAGAGTCCATGAATTGGAACCCTTCAGGGGTCACAAGCTGATTGCCAAAGCCTAATCCACGGCCACTTCCTGCACCCTCCGGTTTGACCGCTGGACTTTTCGGTACTGTTGGTTCCATCCCTCCTGGTGCCTTTATTTTAACCGAGAACAATAAGCCGAGCACTCCGATTACATCCTGCACATGCTCCTTGGAATTCGGATTTTCCGGTGCAAACGCTCCCTGCACCATCCCCGTTAGACCCAGGCTCAAATAATCCAAATAGGCAGACACCGACTCATTCCGATTCGCCGTTCGATCTTCATGTTCCTTCCATAGCGCCCCAGGTACACTGATCAAGCCCAACGTCGCGTGGTTAAAAAAATCATAGACGGAGTCGTTGCTTTTGTTCGCTCGTTCTACATGAGCATTATATATATCCGTTCCCACTTCAGCTATGCTATTTCCGGTTTGCTTAATCGCAGCCCATTCCACTGATGCTTGGTTTTTTAGCACGCTCCAGTAGATCTCAAGGCTTCGCATCGAATCCTGCCCAAACTTCTCCAGCATGCCCGGCTTTTCCTCGACGATAACTTCCTTTGGTGGGGGATCGTATTTGCTTAATGCCTGCATGCTCTGCAAAATCGTCAGCACGTTCAGCAGCCCGCTTTTTACTTGCCCCTGCTGTACATCCGTTACTAATCCTCCAGCCGCTGTTCGAATCGTTTGCTGCAGCGCATGAATTTCCTTGAGCTGCACCCTCGCCAGTTCACCTGCCGGACCCTGCGTTTGCGCCATCATCACCATAAACAAATAACGTGCGTTGTCCGGCAGCGGCACCCGTGTCGTCAGATCCCCTTCCAGCGCAAACGATGGATCATAGTCACACGCCAGTAGCGGCACCTGCTTGAAATAGCTCGTCATATTCACATTTGGGGCAAAATAGCTCTCTGCTACGCCAAGCGCCTTCAGCTTCTCCCGGCTAATCTCCGCCTGCTTGTGCATCTCCGCCATCAGCAGATGGTTTCCGAACTGCTTGTACACCGCATACGCCGTCTGCGCCTTCGCGATCAGATCCCGCTCCGCGAAGATCGCCTCCAGCTTCATTTCCGCATCCAGCTTCTCTGCTGCTGTCGAACCTTGGAGACCTGCGATCCGCCGAAGCTCCTTCACCAACGGATCGCTCGACCAGCGGTCCCGGCTGGCTTGCGGCAAGATTCGGTCGATCAGGTCCGTCACCATCGGACGGAAGGTGACGGGTACGGGCGTGTAGCTGCCGCCGCCTGTCGTCCCTACCCGCTTCAACAGGTCAAAACGCTCCAGCCCGCTCAGCCCCTTCGCCAGCTGCTTCGCTTCCTGCGCCGCTTCCGCCTGCACCCGCTCGATGCCCTTCAGCGCTTTGCTGATCACTTCCGTCATCTGCTCTGCTTCCTGCGTCAAGCCCGTCAGCTGCCTTTGGATTTGCTCCAGGCTGCTCAGCATCGGCAAAGAGCGATCCCAGCTCGCGATCTTCCCGCTCACCCGCCGTCGCAGCTCATCCGTGTCTGCCCCGATTTGAATCATTCGGCGCTGCAAATTCCTCACTTCATCTGGTTTAAATACAACCTGCTTTCCAGCCATTGTACACCTCCTTGCCCACTCGTTCTATCTCCCCGTGCCTTGGAAGTCGTTTCCCACTGAGAAATACTTCTTTCTTATATGAAATATAAGAACTTTATTTCCAATTAATTACCTTACTCATTATCACATTTAAATACCTAATTTACCACATATTCTTGTATATATTGTACGGGATAGCGATTGTTAAACACAGTCCTTGTAGTTTAAAAGAGAGAATTAACAAGAATTATTAGCTATACCCACGCAAAATTCAATTCGATTTCATGTATGTATAAATTTGAGAACTGTCAGTAGCTCTGAACCTAGTTTTATGTGCTCCCCCCTTTTCTACCCTATCCACGCTGCAAAAAACAATTCCTCACTGCTCCAAAGAGGTGATTTTCAGCTTGTCATCAATAAAGTCCAGCACCTGCTGCAAATCCGCTATTTGCCGCCGAATTTGCTGCTTATGGTTCAGCATTAATTGCACCAGCTCGGGGTAATCCGACGGTATATTGATGAAGGACACACCTATAAACGGTCTTATTTCGTCTAGCGACATACCTGTTTTTTTCAAGCAAACGAGCATTTTCATCGTTTCAATGTCCTTTTCACGGTAAAAACGATGGGTATTGTTTTTACGCTCCGCCTGCGGCAAAACGCCGATCTTCTCATAATAACGAATGGTATCCTCCGACAAGCCGCTTTGTTCCGCCGCTTCTTTAATCGTGTATTTGTTCTCACTACCTTGTACCCTCTTTATTTCCGGCGTAGTCTTTCCTTCCAGTACTTCCTTTGCTTCCGGCATCCCGCTTCCCCCTGTTTCAACCTAGATATAGAAAGCGTAACAAGGTTTCGGAGAAATTACCAGTTCATAAGCTGAGGTGCAATCCCTAAGGTAAAACCTTACAAAAAATCACTTTTCAACCGATAATACTATTTAGAAAGCTCCATTTAAGGGACTACATTCACAAAAACACTAAAAATAAGAAGGGCTGAGATACACATGTCTATTGTTCGTCGGACGTTCATTTGTCTTTTGCTTATATCGACTATGACTGGAGGAATAACGGCTTACGCCGATTCATATAAACCAAATGGTCATTGGGCTGATATGCTACTTCAATGGGCGAGCCATGTAAAAATAATGGAGGGGTATTCCGACGGAAGCTTCCAGCCGGACAGGTTAATAAGCGAGGCAGAGTTTTTAGTCGTCTTGTATCGAGCTTTTGATGTCCGGCTAGACAATCATCCAATTAGCACAGCCTATCAGCTTGCGAAAAGCTGGAACCACCCCATTGTTGGTTATTCCAAGCCTGCCCTGAGGTCAGTATCTATAACGCAAGGTCAAGCAGCAGCCATTATCGCATCAGCCAGAGGAGTCCACTACGAGGGTAATAATAATATTATATACTTGCTCGGGAATGGAATGGGAAGCAGCCCTGATGCCACATTATCGACTTTTCAACCTGATGCTGCTTTAACACGCGCAGAAGCGATTCAATGGATAAGACAATTGACAGTTGCGGGTATGCTTGACATTAAAGAACGGCCGAAAGCACTTTCCGAACTCGGCAAGCTGCCTGATCCTGCAACTGCTCCCAAGGCGCTGCCTTTATTCAGTACTCAACCTGTTACAAGAGCAGATTTTGATCTAATTGGAAATAATCCAGCTATGGGCGTAAAGCTTTGGGAAAGTAAACAGGCCATTGACTCTCGCTTTGGTGAATCACAGCAGGCCGGTATGATTAAACGCAACCAATATTCCACTTTCACGGTTCATTATAATAAAGCAGGCCAAGTGGACTCGTGGAATATAGCTAGCGATAAAGACCATTTGGAAGCGAGCAAGCTCTTCTCAACTTATAAAGGCATTGTATTGGAAAAAAGTACGATATCGGATGTTCTACAGCAATACGGAACAGCCGGATATTCAAGTCCGGGTAGTGCCTTTTATTTTTATGAAGAAGCAGAGGATGGCAGCTATACGCCGTTGGCCCCCGCTTTCAGTAGATCACAAACTTTAAACGAAAAAAAGACCTACACCATCTACTTTAGCTTCAATACAGAGACTTCAAAAGTCGATTTTATAATGGTTAGTTGGCTGCCAAATGCATTGGGGAACTATGACTACAATTAACTCTTAATGCTTGCAGCATAAAAATCCCTCTTGATTGATTCAAGCCTCCTCCATAGTTGTGTATGAGGAGCTGGATATCGCAAGAGGGAATTTATTGTTTTGGTCTATTAGATTTTTGTGCTTGACCTGTATTAGTAAGCCAACCAGCCCGCATCTGCGGTTACAACCGTACCGTTAACGAAGCTTGCGTCATCAGAAGCGAGGAACAGGGCAACCTTAGCGATTTCCTCCGGCTCGCCCGTACGCGGGTTAAGACCCATGCCTGCCATGACGCGCGATGCTCCGAAGGGGTTAGGCTCATTAATCGTCGTCGAAATATTCGTTTTCACACCACCTGGTGCAATCGCATTGCAGCGAATGCCGAGATCGGCATATTGGAACCCAATATTTTTCGTGAGGCCCACAACGGCATGCTTGGAAGCTGTATAAGCAGCGCCCGCTCTAGAGCCTTGCAGACCTCCAGCAGAAGCAACATTGACGATAACCCCACTCTTTTTCTCGGTGAAAAGAGGCAGCACTTTCCGGATCGTACGCATCGGTCCTGTTGTATTAATCGCGAATACCCGCTCCCACAGCTCGTCTGTTACGTCCGCCGCTGGAACAAAGTTGTCCATAATTCCCGCATTATTTATTAAAATATCCACTGTGCCGTAAGTTGCTACGGTCGTATCTATTAATTGATGGACATCTTCTTCTTTGGCAACATTGGCAGCGATGGCAACCGCTTGTCCACCACTTGCTTCAATAGCAGCAACAACCGTTTGTGCAGCTTCTACGCGAAGATCCGAAACGACAACCTTAGCTCCTTCTGCTGCGAACAGCTCCGCAATCGCTTTACCCATACCTGATGCTGCGCCAGTTACGACAGCCACTTTTCCTGTTAGTCTCACGGTTCATTCCTCCATTTTGAATCAGGGATACAATAAACACATGCTCATTACTTAAGCATCTGTTACTTCGAGTATAATAAAGTGTAGAAACCGCTGACAATCAGCAAAAAAACCGTATTTGCATGGTAACAGACAAAAACCGATTTTATGTCTATGAACACTTCAAGAAGGTGGAGCATAATGTCCGAAAACAACCAAAAAGTCGACCGTCGAACTTTGCGCAGCAGACGCGCTATGCGGGAAGCGCTGCTCACTTTGATGGCGAATAAGCCATTCCAAGCGATCTCCATTACGGATATAGTAGAATGCGCTGGCTACAACCGGGGAACCTTTTATGCCAATTATGATAGTAAAGAAGCGCTGCTGGATGAAATTACGACTGAGCTGCTGGATAAGCTGCTGCAATCGTTTCGGGCACCCTACGAGCATGTCGAGTTCTTTAACGTTAGTGAGCTGCCTGCCCATGCCGTCACGATTTTCAATCATATTTACGAGCATTCGGGCGTCTACACGATTCTTATGAAAAATGATGTACTGCCCAATATGAAGGAAAAAATGCTTCATGTCCTTAAGGAAATTTCGATGGCAGAGCTTTTTGATCCTACGGTTGATATTGATTCAGAGCTGCTAGCCACCTATAGCATGAGTTCTGTGCTTGGTCTCGTATGGCACTGGATTGAAACTGGCTTTAAGCATCCACCTGAATACATGCAGGAACAGCTCGTTAAAATCATTAATTTGAATCCTATCCATGCAAATATGGCGCGTACAGGAAAGCAGCCCAAATAGCTGTGCTAACAAAACGCTTCCTTATTTAGCTAGAATGAAACAGGCGCAGGAGCATTTTCATCACATGCCCCTTGCGCCTGCCATGTCGTTCCCCGCACCCTCCATCTTCCAAGCGGAGAATACCCATAAAACCACCCTCGTAAAAACTTCTTTTCCACTAATTCTTAATAAATTATTTTTCCTCCACTATAAATCATAATTAAACAGACTTTCCCAAACTTTTTTGCAAGCGATTACATTTTAGCTTTATTTAAAATCAAGATTTTTCAAAATAAAATGAAAATAATAGTCATAAATCTGCAGGCAGCAACCGATATTAATAGTATATAAACTTTTATAAAAGGAGAATAGTAAAGCCATTGAAGAATTCACGTTTTATTCGAAATTTGCTTATTCTGGGTTCAATCCGTCAGACCGCAGGTCGAATTGTATTGTCCACACTGCTTATTATTGTCGTTTGTGTCTCCGTCCTCTCGTACACGTTCTATGTACCAACCTCCAGAGAAGTCCAAATCCAAGCCGAAAAGCAAATGGAGCTCTACTCCAGTCTTCTAGCTAAAGAGATTGATGCCAACTTAGTAGAAAAGCAGGCTATTATGCAGGTCATCGCCGAGCAAGGCTCCAAGGTGGAAGCAGATCGGCAGCAGCAGCTTGATTTTCTCATCCAAGCCCATAATCAGCATCCCGAGTTTGAATCGATTTTTTTCTCGCTTGATTTAATAGGCGCCAACGCCGTTAACATTAAAAATACGGACGTCGATCTAGCTGATCGGCCTTACATTAAGCTTGCCCAAGAAGGCAAACCATTCATTTCTGAGCCGGTAATTTCCAAAACGATGGGCACGATGGTTGTTATTGTCGGCGCTCCACTAATCAAAGACGGCAAAGCCTATGGATTTTACGGTGCCTCCTATTCGATTAGTCAAGCGGTAGAAAGCGTCAGCAAAGCTCAATTCGGCGAGACCGGAAAAGCTTATATGACGTTAGCGGACGGAACGTTCCTTTCGTACACGGATGAATCGTTTGTGTTAAACAAAAAACTGTCCGATCTGGGCATCGCCCCACTTGATCAAGCTCTCACCAATGCCACCCAAGGCATTACCGCCCCGATTCATTATACGGAAAATGGCGTTGAAAAAATTGGGTTTATGAGTGTGACTGGCCTGGGCTGGGTGATTACGATGTATGCGGAAGAAAATGAAATTTTAAAGCCTGTCGATACTTTGCTGAGTTTGATTCTCTTGGTTGGTTCAGGCATTATCATCCTTGCGCTGATGACAACGATTCTGATTGCTCTGCGGATTGTGTATCCTATTCGCCAATTAACACATGGCATTGATGTTTTGGCACAAGGCGATTTAACGTATCGCATTCCGGTCAAAGGCAAAACCGATATTAGCAAGGCGCTGCATTCCTTTAATGCCGCTGGGGATCAAATGCAGCTGTTGATGATGGAGGTTAACGGCTTGTCCGAGCAGCTGACGGATTCTGCGAAGCAGCTTGCAGAGGGAGCGGATCAAGGTGCGCGTGCCGCGCAAAGCATTTCCGAAGCGATTCTCGTCGTAGCCGAAAGCTCGGAGCGCCAAACGTCCAGCTTGCAGGATGGAAGCCAAGCCGCCGACAGCATCGCGGTGCAAATTGATGGTATCGCTTCTTATAGTACAAATGCGTCTGACATCGCTTCCCAGGCCTCCAATCTCTCCGATGATGGAGCGGCTTCCATGGATCAGCTTAATGGAAAAATGGCGGAGATGGAGCAAGGCATCGGCGAGCTTGCCCAAACGATTCATGCGCTGAGCGGATTGTCCGGCAAAATCGGCGATGTCGTGGGCAGCATCAGCCAAATCGCCCGCCAAACGAATATTTTATCGTTGAATGCAGCGATTGAGGCTTCACGTTCTGGAGAAGCGGGGCGCGGCTTTGCCGTCGTAGCGGATGAAATTCGCAAGCTTGCAGGCCAATCGATGGAGTCAGCGGAGCAAATTGCCGGATTCATCGGAAGTATCCGCCTCGAAATTGATCGGACGCTGCAGGCCTCCGAACAGACTGTTTCCCAAGCGGCTGAAGGAAGACATACAGGTGAAGAAGCCCGTGAGCTGTTCGCTCGCATTCGCTCTTCTATTCAAGAGGTAGCAGCGAGCATTCAAGGCGTATCAGCAGCATCCGGCGAGATGGTGTCCGGTACAACCACGTTGGTGGAATCCATTCGCCTCATCTCCGACTCGGCTAGTGAAACGGCGGCAGAATCACAAAATGTTTCCGCTGCGGCAGAGGAGCAAATGGCTTCGATGGAGGAAGTTGCCTCATCCTCCGCAGAGCTTGCTAATATGGCAGAGAAGCTGCGTATTCAAATTAATAAATTCAAGCTGTAGCATGGAATGATAAGAAAAGTCCCGGTGCATGGTCAAAAGCAGCAAAAAGCCTCGTGCTTTTGCTGCTGACGATTCATCGGGATTTTTTGCTGCTTATTTATCCAGACCTGCTGCCGCTTTGATTTGGGCCTGCTGCTCCATTATTAAAGCTTTCAGGCTGTCTGTTCCGAATGCCCCAGCCGTAAAGCCGTTCCCTTCGGGATAATAAACGAGCCGGAATGAGGTGCCGTCCAGCAAATGCACTCTCAGAAAAACACCGGATTCATGCTTGATTTTTTCATAAACCTGATTAAACCCCACGTGCTGCAGAGGAAGCAGCTCTTGAATAAATTGTGCTGACGCTTCAGCACTGAAGTCGCCGATTGGACTGCCATCCTTGGCACTTTCCAGGCCGACTTTATCGACTTTGCCTTCAATATCGAGTAATTGCCCTAGCGTTGCCGCCTTAGGATTATCCATCACCTCATAAACCTTGTTGCTGGCTATGACACGGAACTCCGGTTTATAACCCTTCATAGCAAAAATCTCTGTACCGATTGGCAAAAAGGCGGCATTCCCATCCTTCTCCACATGATCCGTGCAAGCATGGTCGTTCAGCATATAAGATACCTCGCCTACTTTTTCGCCAAGCTGATCGTCAGCTGTCTTCCCAGTCCCCTCGTAGTTATATTGATATTTGATGCCATTAATCATCAGAAAATCGACCCACTCAATAATCGCATTACATGATTCAGCTGGTTGCTCGGGTTCTGGCCCCGCAGCTTTTACTTGGACCTCCGGCACCTTGGACGCTCCCCTTTCCATCGCGATACTCCCACCGCCGCAGCCGGCAGCTGTCAGCATAAGGAGCAGCACGATTAAAGTCTGGCTAGTAAGCTTGATTCCATTCATCTTCAATCACCTCATTTCCCTAGACGCTTCTGCCCATGTCAATGTTTCAGAAATACGGGAACGGCTGCGCTGTACTTATCTCCATAAAAATAGGGTTGTCCCAAAAGCCATCAAGCATGACTTTGGGACAACCCTCGCAGCATAGCGTACTCACTCAGCTTAGCGCTCTAGTACAGCCTTATAAACTAATTGATCAAGTCCTGCCGAAGCGGCGTGAAGGTATCAAGCAGCTTGCTTGCTTTCAAAGCGCGGCAGCCATGCTCGGCATTGCTAGGAATGAAGATCGTCTCGCCCGCCGAAATGACGGTCTTTTCTCCATTTATAGAAAACTCCAGCTGCCCTTCCAGGCAGTAGGAAAACTGCTCATGCACATGGCTGTGCAAATAACCTTCCGCTCCTTCCTCAAAATGCACCTCCATCATCATAATCGTATCGCCTGGTGTGAAGATCTTCCGTTTTACGCCTGGCTCGGCATTTTCCCAATTGTTCAATCTGCTCATCATTCGTCATTCCTCTCAACTATTATTGGATTGGTATACACATATTGCGGCTAAACATATTGCGTTTTGTTATTGCTGCGGACGAAGCTAAGCTCATAAGCATCCGCTGCGGTCAGCTTGAGCGCCTCAGAATCGAAGGCAGGAGCAAGCTTGTAGCAAGCCGCTTTAAACTGCTCCCAGCTCCCGAATTCCTCCTCCGAGCCCAGCTTGCAGAAATACGCGTTCAGGCGGCTGTATGCCCGGTACTCACAATGGAACAAGCGGTCATGATGGGGAACCATGCGCTCGCTGCACCAGATGGCGGCATAGCCGCTGCCTTTTTTCCCAAACAGCCAATGTCCGTCTTGAACAAACGCATCAAACTTCGCTTCCGGGAAAAAGAGATGCGTAAACGCAACCGGATGGTCCTCCCCGATTTCATAAATCGCGCCCAGCACGCTGCCCTGCTGCTTGACCGCTGGCATGATGCCATTCCCATACCAATAGCCTGGACGCATGCCGCCATCGTCAGCCAGCTCTCCTGGATGGTTCGTATACAGCACCGTATCGTTGTCCAGCGCCGCATACCACATATGCTGCTGATACCCGTACACGCCCGGCTCGAAACGCGAGGTGCCGTGAAAACGCTCATTAAACGATTTAACATATTCGCCCGATTCGGTGTCAACGGACTCGTCAAAGCTAATATTTGGCCAGAAGGACGGGTTCGCATCATATCTTGGTGATTGAACCGAGGTCAGTATATAATCGGGCTGTTTATTAAGCTTCACCCATGCGTTGCCAGTCTGATACTCCAGCTCCAAGGACTCATTCATCAGGCTTGTGAGATGCTGCGGCATCACGTATTTGCTGTTCATCAGAAACACGATCCATTCGCTGTTGCCCATAGGTGTATCAGGATTCAGCAGATGAATTAAAGACTGGGCTGACTGGGTAAACGGCAAAATGACGGAGCGGTAAATACGGGCCTGCGGCGCGACGATTGAGCCGCGGAACGTATGGTAGGCGAAGGATTTCAGCATTTCGTCAATTAAATGGCTGGCCCGAGCAGACTCCTCTTCCTCCATATAATCGACGACATTTAGCAGTGCGCCAAGCGTCACACACATATAGTCGGCGCTGAGAAACTCCTCAAAGCCGTATTCCTCCACATCTGCCAGCCACTCGCGGATTTTGCCGAGCGCGACTTCGCTTGCCTGGACGCCTGTGCGGCCCGATCTTGCGAATAGCTGATCCGGGTATTCGCGGCCCGCCATATAAGCGCAAATATAGAACATCAGCGCGTGATTTTCGCTCCAGAAGCACATGCCGTCGGAGCCATTCTCGGTCATCCAGAAGCGATAGTCTAAAATCGCCTGCTTGGTACGTTCCGTTAAATGGGCTGGCAGCTTTTGCTGCTGCATGAAGCGAAGCAAGCCCGCGAGGATAAAGTCCGAGCAATCCTCGCGCCGCTCAATTTGACCAAGCGCGTGCAGAATATGCTGTTCATCATGAACACCGGGTTGTCCCAAGTTCCAGCGCGCCAGCACGTAAAATAAACCAAAGCGCAGCGGTTGAAACGCCTTCTCTGTGCCTATGGCGGCAATCTCCTCAAACATGGCGCCTTTGACCTCGGACACCGCCGCTCCGCTACGGTAAGTCGGCTTTTTGTTTTGCAGCAGCTCGATTTTGCGAATCAGCTTTCTCGTTCCGATTTCACCATATACTATGCCCATTGGTGCACCATCGTCAAGCTTCACACTGCTCTTTCCGCTAATGTCCTCGCTAATCAGGCTATCATTCAAGTCTTCCCCGTATGCCAGATAGATGCTGCACGGCGCTTCCACCGGGAAGCAAAGCTCGCTTCCTTTCAGCGTAATGCCTGACAGGAAGCGGTCCAGCGCAAGAAACGGCTCGGCCTGCTCCGCATCCGGCAGCGTCACTGTAATTTGGTCCAAATGCTCCACTAATTGAATGCCAAAAATATTCCGCGTATCTCGCACCGCCAAATTTTGCATGCGGATAACCATGGTGTTGCTGCCCTTGCGCAAAGGCAGCTGCATTTCCTGTTTATTAATCGGCTTATAAACCGGCTCGGCAACGGAGCTTACCTTCTCCCCATTGAGCCATACTTCTATCGCTGTATACGTCCATAGGTTCGCCAAGGCGACCAGGTCTTCTTCCGCAACAAGCACGGTAGCGGCAAGCAGCTCTACTTTCTGGGGCGTAAACGAAAACTGGCTGAAATTTACGAAGCCGCTGCAAGGGTAAAGATACTCCCAAGGCAGCCCCAGCTCGCTCTCGGCGCCGATTTGAATGGCTTCTGCAGCCGCAGGCGCTGGTAGATTCCTGTCTGCGACAATCGAGCGTAAATATTGCTCGTAGCGTATTTGGTTTTTGTCGGTTTTATCTGATATAAAATCACTCAGCCGCAGTCCTGAAGTGAGATAATGAGTAATAAATCCGTTTTGCTTATCCACATGCTTCACTCCAATCGTTTCATTCAGGCATAGCGAACACGGCAAGCTGTCCATCACGGTTTAAGCTCAGAACAGGGTGGCCATGTTCGCCTATGCTGACGCTCCATTCAGAGGTCTGCAGCTGCTGCGTTCCAAGAGATGGCTTCATCACGGTAATAAACCAAGCACCAGCATTTTCTGTTGTCAGCAAGCCCTGAAGCACCTTCAGCGGCTGCATCTTCATTTGGTGAACCGATTCCCAGCTGTCCTCCACGTCTAGCTCCAGCTCCGGCGGTCCAAAAACGAGCATCTCGCAGGCGAGCGGCGAAGTAGGATCTGATCCATTCGCTAGGCCACTGCCCTTGGCATAGTAGCAGGCAGGCTGTTCAAGGGGACGCGTTTGATCATTCAAGGCGCCGTTGTCCGTATCCAGTCTTTGCGTCTCCCACTCCAGCAGCCTAGTGTGCAGTCGGTGCTGATACGTATGCTCGCCAGTACCAGTCAGGCGGTCATAAATGACCCATTCTCCGCTATCCAGAAACCATAAGGCGCGCCTGTGCGTTACGCCACGGGATGCATAGCCGTCATGCTCCGCGCAAATCATTTGCTGATCCGGCCTCCAAGCGATTAAGGAAACAGCAGCTTCTGGCACGCCCCATCTTTGGGTGCGCAAGTAAGGCGTCTGATCCTGCCCGTCCACGAGAACGGTATTATGGGCAGAGGTGCTTTTGAAATAACGGCGCCACGGATTTTCCATATACGTGTACGTGCCCGGATCGACAAACAATGCTTCGCCATAGGCGCACCATTCGAAGGACAGCGCGTCGGCATGACCATGAGGGCCGCCAAGTGCAGCGGCATCGAAGATGAGCTGCTGCTCCGTATCGCCAAGCCCATAATAGCCTGCTGCCGGAAAAGCAAACGGCAGCCGCTCCTGTGCATGAGCACCGAGCAACGTTCCTGCTCCGCTTGCCGTTGAAGTCGACTGCGATAATGCTTCTTGCGACTGCGATGTTGCTGCTTCTGGCGACTTAGCTGCCGCCGCCAGCAGACGGTCGATCGCCTCAGGGCCGACCGTCCAAAACTGCTCATACAGCTGATCCTCCAGCAGCAGCCCCGGGCGATCATAATACAGCGCCGCCGCATTCAAATCTGGCGGCTGATTCGCGAAGGAATCGGCAAACGGCGCCATGCTGCCGTCCTGCCTAATCATCAGGCTTGCGAAGCGCGTCATGCCGGCTACAATTCGCTCGTATTCCTCAGAGAACGCAAGTCCACGCTTTTTCGCCATAACGGCACAATCAACGAATAGCTCCAGCGATACCATATGGTAGTGCGGCGTAAGCTCCGAATGGACGCCATCTTGCAGCACCTGCACGCGGATGCATTCCTCCAGCCGCTTCATCGCTATGCTGCGCCATTCCTCGCTTTCCTCCCAAGACATGAACGTCAGCCCCGCGCCTAGCAGCCCGATCATATGCATAATCGAATGATTGATTTCAATGCTCGCTTTGTAGGTAGAGAGAAACCAAGCATGCTCCTTCACCGATTGGAGAAACCGCTGCTTCACCTCGCCATTCCAGCTGTCCGATTCATCGAAAAAGTGATAGGCATATATCCATTGGCGCAGCCTGAGACCCGCTTCCAACAGCCGCCACGGACCCGGTCTTTGAAAATAGGTCAGCTCCTCTGCCGGCAAATCCCGCGGACAAGGCTGCGTATCGATCCAGCCTAAAATATGCTCCAGCGCCTTAGCTGCATATTTCTCGTCCCCGGTGCACGCATAGGCGGTGCCTAAGGAGCGGAGATGCTTAAAACGGTTAATGCCCCATGTAAATTCCTTGTCCCCAGTTGGGTTGTAAAGCCAATTAATGGGCTGGCCCAAATCGATTTCAAAACCTTTCCAAATCACAGGCTTATCCTCGCACCAGCGATTAGCCTGGGCAATTGCAGCGGCAGCCTGCTGCGGAAAATGCTGCTGAAAGCTTGCTCCCCAATCGCTTCTCTGTTTCGGCCTAAAATACAAATGATCCATTTAAGCACTCGCTCCTCTCTCTGCTTTTCCCCATACACAATACTTTCCTATATTTCAAAAGCAGAGGCTGCCCGCAGGCAGCCCCTCTTTTTCTTCAGCTATTCGGCTACTGGCCAAGCGAGCCTTGCAGGCTCTTGGCGCTGAACGACGGATTAGCCTGGATATTGGTCAGCCCTTCCGTACGAGCCGCTGCTAGCGCTTTGTTGTATCGCGTATTCAAATCTTTTATCGCTGCTTCCAAATCCTGATTGCTGGTTAGAATGTATTCAATAAATACGTCGGTTGCTTTTTTACCTTCCAGCTTCGTTTCTGTAATTGAAGTTGGAGTGGCAGGATATATGCCATCATATTTTGTTGGAAGAAAGCCCTCGATACCCTTCAGATCCGGCTTGCCAGACGCTTCGTTAACATAAGGCAGAACAGAAAGCCCCAGCCCTTTTTCTTGATAATCTTTACGAAGCTCAAGCGTGTACAAATACTCTAAAAATTTCGCTGCTGCTTCCTGCTTGTCCGATTGTGTGCTGATGCCAACATAGCCGCTCGCATTCACCCACGTCACCCCGTTATGCTCGCCGTCCTTCGTCGGAACTAGAGCTGTTGACCAACGGATATCCGTAGGGAACTGCGAGGAATATACCGCTGGCTCACTGGAATGATTGACATACATGCCAATTTTGCCTTGTGCGAACTGTGCGCGCAGCGGATCAATATCAAGCGATTCCACCCCTGGCATCATACTGCCGTCCACCTTCATTTGGTGAAGCGATTGTGCAATATCACGGAACATCCCGAAATCAAATTCGCCCGTTTTATAATTAAAGCCCTCGTGGCTCGTTTCTGAGCTAAGCGAACCTGACGCATAGGCCGGACGAGTAAAACCGGAGCCATTTTTGAAATTGCTGGCGAAGCCATAAACGCCCTCAGCCTTACCCTGCTCCGTTATTTTTTTCGCTACTTCAACCATTTCATCAAGCGTCTTTGGCGGTTCTGTATACCCTGCCTTCTCCAATAGATCCACATTGTACAGCAAGCGCCAGAACTGCCCTGTATTTGGAAGCAAATACACATGGCCCTCTTTTGCATAAATGTCCTCGATTAGCAAGCCATCGAACTTGGCTAGAAAATCCTTGCTTAACAGCTGATCGAGCGGCGCAAAATAGCCTTTGCTCACATAGGTTTGAAAGTCATAGTTCTTGAAAATGTCCGGAGCCTGATTGCTTGCGAATGCAACCTCAACCGCCTGATTGTAGTTATCCGCCATAACCTTCATTTCGACTTCGATATTATCTGTATTCGTCGCGTTATATTTATCGACCTGCTCCTGCATATAATCCATATCATGACGGTCACCCGTCCAATAAGAGAGTTTAATCTTTGCTGCGCTGCCTGCACCCTCTGTGCCTGTGCTTGCTTCTGGTGCGGCATTCGTTCCGTTACCCGTTGAGCATGCTCCTAGCATCAAAGCCAATACCAGCAAGCTGCAAAGCAGAAACGAGCGTTTCGTTGCAAATCTTTTTTTCATCTGTCGTACCTCCCCTTTGTTTGGCAAGCGGCGTTATAGCGGTGTCTACCGCCCAGCTCCTCTTGCTGACCTCATTGTAGCATCGTTGCCCACTTGCCCATGAAGGACAAAAACACGATTCTGGGAGGGCAAAATCACTTTGATTACGCTTTCGGTTCCGAGCTTTCGTATTTGCTGCGGAATTCCGTAGGCGTCAGCCCGGTATGCTTTTTGAACAGCTCGGTAAAATAAGGACGGTCCCGATAACCAAGCTCATACGTAATATCCTGCACCTGCAGCCCTTCCAGCAGCAGCTCCTTTGCCTTGTCCATCCGTGCGGAGGTGACGTATTGCATGAACGTCATTCCGGTCTCTTTTTTAAACAAATTGGAAAAATAGCTTGGGCTCAAATGGACGACATTCGCGCATTCCTGTACCGTCAAGTCGCTGCCTAGCCGCCCGCCCACATAATTCATAGCCTGATGGATGAGCTGGCCGACATTGTTTTTCTGGCGCTTCTGGAGCCAGTCACAGCCGGTCAGTCCGAGCTCCTTCACATCCTTAATCAGCTCGGAGGTAGATAAATACCGGCCTTTCTTAATGATGTTCAGCCGTTCATCGAGCCATATGCGCTGCTTGCTGTCCGCCTTCTCGGCAATGACGCGGTAGATGGAGAAGGCCAGTCCATAAAACAGATTGGTCATCACATCAGGATCAGGCGGCGTCGGATAACGCAGGCATTCCTCGGAAATACTCTCCAGCAGCTTCTCTGTCCCTTCCCGGTTGCCTGAGCGCAAGCAATAGAGCAGCTCCACTTCCTTATCTGCGGAATAATGGGGTGAAATATCATTTTGCCGTTCAATATCGCTATAGGAGATAACGCTGCCGCTGCCGGAATAAAACTGATAGCTGAGCGCTGTTTTCGCCTGATTATAGGAAAGAGCGATTTCGCTGATTCCTTCCACGCAGCTTCCGACGCCAATGGAAATGTCCCGCTTCGCGTAGCGATTCACATTGTCCCGGCACTCCTCCGCCAGTGCCAGCATCCCCACCTCCTCATTGGAATTCAGCAAAATGACAAATTGGCCCAGATGCTCTCGAAATACGATGCCTTTCGCCTGTTTTTTGATCGTTTCCTCCATGATGTTTTGCACGGCGAAGCGGGTTAGCTCCACTTCCCGCACGGACAGCGGGGAATGCTCGTCCATTAGCCCCTCGATCTGCACAGACATTGCTACGAAACGACGGGTATCCATATCAATGCTTAGAAACTCCCACTTGTCATGCGCCCGCTCGGGCAGCTCATCATGCCGGATCAGCAGTCGAAAATACTCTTGGCGCAAATAGGGCAAGCTTTCCCTCACCTTGCGCTCCAGCGTCAACCGGTCCAGCTGCTCCAGCTGCTGCGTTTCAATCTGCGCTTTAGCGCGCAGCACGACCTCGACAATTTGCTGCGTCGTAAACGGCTTAACCAAATAATCGAATGCCCCCAGCCGCACAGATTCCTGGGCATAGGTGAAGTCGGTGTAGCCGCTGAAAAAAATAACCTTGGCCTCCGGCTCTCCGCTCTCCTTCAGCTCACGGATCATATCAATGCCGGTGCGCATCGGCATCCGGATGTCGGTCAGCACAATATGCGGATGCTTCTCTTTAATGAGCTGCAAGCCATCCTTGCCATTAGCAGCCGTACCCACAATTTTGATTCCATGCTCCCCCCAAGGAATCTTTGATACTATCCCATCGATGACCGTCTTTACATCGTCTATAATGCACATCGTAATCTCGCTCATTCGTTTATCACCTCTTGAATAGGAATGATTAGCTTAACGGAGGTTTGCACGCCCGGCTCGCTTTCAAGCTCCATAGAAGCCTTATAGCCGTAATACAGCGACAGTCTTGTTCGTACGTTCACTAGCGCGTAGCTCGTCCGCTCCACCTCTGGACCGTTCAGCATTTTTTCCACTCGCTCGGCATCCATGCCAATCCCATTGTCCGTAACGGTTAGCACTAGCAAGCCCTTGGCAGCATCGGCTTCCGCCTCAATTCGAATCATCCCCTCATGGGGCAATTCCTGAAAGCCGTGCAAAATAGCGTTTTCCACCAGCGGCTGCAGCAAAATTTTAAGCACAGGAGTATCCAGCAGCTTCTCATCGACCTTCTGTATGCTGTACCGGAACAAGTCCGGATAGCACATTTCCTGCAAATTCAAATATTGCGCCACATGCTCCAGCTCCTGCCGCAGCGTCGTAATTTCCCGGCCATTGTTCAGGCCCAGCCGGAACAGCAGGGACAGCGAAACAATCATGCCGCTGACCGCCTGCTGCTCCTCCATCTCGCTTTTCCAATAAATCGTATTTAACGTATTGTACAAAAAATGGGGATCAATCTGCGCCTGCAGCGCTTTGATTTCCGATTTGCGCTTGTCCTGCTCGGATGCTTTAACCTCTTCGATTAATTCGCCAATTTGCTCCAGCATCCGGTTAAACTTGTGGCCAACCTGACTGATTTCATCCTCAAATGCGCTCTCGAACCTGACATCAAGCTTATTGCGCTCAACCTTCACCATGAGATTACGCAGCTTGAACAGCGGCTTTAGCAGCAGCTCCGACAGCATGCTGGACATGACCAGCGCCAGTACGACGCAGCCGCCCATAATCGTAAGAATCGTCCAGCGCATGCGCTGAACAGGCTCCAGCAGCTCCGACTTGGATTGATAGCCAATCAATACCCAGTCTGGATTCATCCCAAGCGCCGCGTAATTAAGCAGATAAGCGTCTCCGCTCTGGCTTGTATATTCAAAGTTCCCTCGCGCGCTGGAACCGACCCGCTCATAAATTTGTGGATTGCTTTGCGGGATGCCTTCCGTAGAAGTAAGAACCTCCTTGCCAGTCCGGTCCACGACAAGCTGCTGAAGGCTGGCGCTCTGCATATCCGCCTGAATGAGCTCCAGTAGGTGATCCTCGCGGATGTTGACTACGACATACACACCGGGCAGCTGGATATCAAAAAACGGTTTAATGATTAAGGTAATAACGGAGCTTCTCCGGCTGAACAGCTCATCGGCATGTCCCGGCACCCATAGCTTGCTCCATCTTTCCTGTGTATCCGTTATTTTCTGATTAATAATCGTGCTCTCAAAATCGCGGCTCGGGCTGCGCCGGTTTCCCGTCGGATAAAAATCGCCGATTGGCGTATGCACCAGCACGGAGTCAATCGACTGCTCAGCCAGCATTAGCTGGGCAAAGGGCGTTTGCAGCTCGGAAAGCCGATTATAATATTCCTTCTTGCTGCTTGACTGCACCTCCTTCAGCGTTCGCTGGAAGGGCTCGCCCATCATGAGGGTGGAGACGAGCACGACGATATTTTTCAAGCGCTCATCGAGCACCCTCGCCGACTTATTGAGCGTATCCTGGCTGGTCTTCGTTGCCTGTGATTCCATTTCACGAGAAAAAAACACGGAAACATAAGTTCCCGTGACAGATATGCAAACGACGGTTAATAAAACGAACGAAACCCACAGACGTCTTTTAAGCGACATTTTTCGAAATAAACGGTTCATGCTGTTCATCGCCTCAATGCATACGGAGTTTGTTAGCCTTTAACCGAGCCAGCCGTAACTTGCATAAATGAACGGTTAGCGAAAATATATACGATGAGCATAGGTAAAATCGAAATACATGCGCCAGCGAGCATCAGTTGATTTTCAACTGCGGCTCCCGCCCCGTAGCGCAAGTTCGCAAGTCCCACGGGCAAGGTTTGTAGATCAGGACGCGAAAGTGAAAAGACGAGCGGCAATATATATTCATTCCATGCATTACGGAATGTGAATAGCGATACGACAGCCAGCGCCGGGCGCAGGAGCGGTAAAATAATGAGCCAGAAGGTGGAGTAGAAATTACAGCCATCAATGAGCGCCGCTTCATCCAGCTCTCGCGGAATGCCGCGGAAAAAGCCGATGACCATAAAAAAGGCAGTCGCATGCGCACTAATTAGAATAATTATGACGCCCCACATCGATTTCTGCAAACCAATGGATACCATTAGATCAAATTGTGGACGCAGCACAACCGCACCGATGGAAATAAACAGAGTGAAGGATTGAAGCAGAATAAACAGTTTCTTTCCTCTGAAAGCAACGCGATCGACCGCATAAGCAGCCATGGAAGATACGAGCAAAGTGCCAACCGTAACGAACACAGCTACATATAAGCTATTGAAGGTATAAGCGGAGAAATCAGCTTGATTCCACGCCTGTAAATAGTTTTTAAACTGCCAGGAGGAAGGAAGAAACGTCGCTCCGGTTGTCAGCTCCAGGTTCGTCTTGAGGGAGCCGAATATCGCGATTACGATTGGAAAAAGCATCAGTGCTGCCGTCACAAGCAGAAGCAGCCATACTGGTGTACGAAGTACTATTTTACGAATGGTCATGATCGTTCCCCCTTTTTAATAAACGTTATTAAGCCTTTTCGACATCCAGAAATACAGCCATGTGACGATACCAACGATAACTGCCGTTGTAAAGCCGACCGCGCTGCCGTAGCCAATATTTTGAACGGCATTGCCTGTCGTTGTCATCGGGAAGAACATCTTGTAGAGATATAAATACATAACCTCTGTTTTGCCGAAAGGACCTCCCTCCGTCAATACCATGATGCTTTCATAACCTTTAAGCGACGTTGTAATCGCCAACATAATAATCATTTGCAGAACAGGACCGAGCATTGGAATCGTAATGTACCACATCCGTTGCACCGGGTTTACACCATCCAAGGATGCCGCTTCATACACATCCTCTGGAATATTCTGAAGACCGGCGATAAACAGCAGCATGTAGTTGCCGACTGCTCCCCACACCGCAATTATGACAATCGTCGTCATGGCATGTGCCGCGCCCAGCCAGTCCACTGGTGCGGACACGATGTTCAGCTTCATCAAATACTGATTAATAATACCGTTGTAGGAATTGAACACAATATAGAAAACGATGGACATGACAGAGGCGCTGAAAATCGTTGGCAGGAAAAAAATCGCCCGAAACGCATGCCGTCCCCGCAGCTTACGATTCAATATAACCGCCAATATGAGCGATAGCGGCAGCGTTATAATTAATTTTCCACCCGCGTAGATAAAAGTATTCACAACAGAGTGCCAAAACTCGACATCCCTTCCCACTCGCGCAAAGTTCTCAAGACCGATAAATTTTGGCGTACCAAACCCTTTATATTCGAAAAACATATATCGAAGCGCCCATACAACCGGATAAATGCCGAGCGCCATGGTTAGAAAAAAGCTTGGAAAGCTGAACAAATACGCCCCGATTCGATTTTTATGCATGCCTTCATCTCCCCTTCTTTTGTAGCTTCATTGTAAAGGATGCCGACTTCCATACGGGATGGGGCAATCAATGATGCTGGGGGGACGAAACGACTATTGTCGCTGTTGACTTGCGGACAGTTGTCTACTAAAATGGTTTTCAGCAATTCGGACAATTGTCCGCACGTAATGAGCGGCATGCGCTGCCTGAATGGAAGCTGAGTGAACCGGCGGGAGCGGGGACATACTTATTTAGAGATAGAGCAGCATTAGAACACACACGAAGGGCATGGAGGAGGAACGATTTTGAATACAGCAAGTCTAGATACAGCACCTAAAGATTTGAGTGGAATAAAAAGAGGACCTATTGTAGCGGCACTTATTATTGGCGCATTTGTTGCAATTCTGAACGAAACACTGCTTAACATTGCTTTCCCCGATTTAATGAAGGAATTTGACATCAGCTATGCGACCATTCAATGGTTATCGACCGCTTATATGCTCGTAGTCGGCATATTGGTTCCGATTACGGCGCTGCTTCAGCAATGGTTTACAACCCGCCAAATGTTTCTATCCGCCATGATATTATTTCTTGTCGGTACAATCGTCTGCGGCACGGCAACCGTCTTTCCTGCCCTGCTTGTGGGCCGCGTCATTCAGGCGCTTGGCACCGGCTTAATGCTTCCGGTCATGATGAATACGATCTTGGTCATCTTCCCGCCGGAAAAGCGCGGCGGCGCGATGGGTATGATCGGCCTCGTAATTATGAGTGCGCCTGCTATCGGCCCAACGCTGTCGGGACTGATTATTGAATCCTTTAACTGGCGCTGGCTGTTTTACTTTGTTATTCCGCTCGCTATTTTTTCTATTTTGTTCGCGGCGGTTTATTTGAAAAATGTTTCGGATATCACTCGTCCAAAAGTGGATCTTCTGTCCATTCTTCTCTCGTCGCTCGGCTTTGGCGGCCTGATTTACGGCTTCAGTAAAGCTGGCGAGGATGGCTGGGGCAGTTCCATCGTCATTTGGTCTATCGTTGTCGGCGCAATCGCCTTGCTGCTGTTTATTGTGAAGCAGCTCATGTCGAGCCAGCCGCTGCTGGATTTGCGCGCCTTTAAATATCCTATGTTCAGCCTTGTCGCCCTGCTGATGCTGGTGATGATGATGACGCTGTTCTCCACGATGATATTGCTGCCGCTTTTCCTGCAAAATGCGCTTGGCAAAACCGCTTTGGCGGCCGGACTTATTTTGCTGCCGGGCGGCATTATCAACGGCTTGATGGCTCCCGTTTCCGGTGTGCTGTTCGACAAGTTTGGACCACGGGTACTCGTCATTCCGGGGCTTGCTATAACGGCGGCAGCGGTTTGGATGTTTACTGGCATCGACGAGCTGACAAGTATAGGTTATATTATCTTTATCCATATCGTGCTGTTAATCGGTGTTTCTATGGTGATGATGCCGGCGCAGACGACGGCGCTCAATCAGCTGCCCCGCCCGCTGTATCCGCATGGCACAGCGATTATGAACACGCTGCAGCAGGTTGCCGGCGCTATCGGCACCGCCTTATTTATCAGCATTATGTCATCCGGCTCAAAAAAATATTTGGAAAGCTCTGCTGATCCGGCTTCCCCGCTTGAGCAGGTCAAAGGCTTCGTATCAGGCATGCACAGTGCGTTCCTGCTTGGACTTATCATTGCCTTCATCGCCTTTGGACTGGGCTTGTTCATCCGGCGCACTAAAGCACCTGATGTGGAGGAGAAAAGAGCGGCTTAGGTCGAAGCGCAAAGCCGGAGTGAGCATTAAGGAAGTGAAGGATAGTTGAATTTTGAAACGGATGTGGTGGGCCGGGATATTATTGCGAAGGCCCGTCAGCTGTTTAACGAGCATGGCGTTGAAGCGGTCAATATGCACCAGATTGCGAAAAGTGCAGGGATTGGGCAGGGCACGCTTTACCGGCGTTTTCCAAACAAGGGCGCGCTGTGCATGTCGGTGCTGCATACCCAATTCGAGCAGTTCAAAGTGAATGCGACGCAGGAATTGAAAGCAAACGACGCGCAGCCCGTCGTCATGCGCCTTTCGGCTTTTGTACAAAGCCTGCTATTCTTTTCGCTTGAGCTGCGGGAATATATACGTCCTATTCTTTCCGCTATTTGTACCGAGGATAAGAACAAACAGGATTGGTTCCTAACTGAACCGTATACCTTCATGCATGCGACGGTCAGCGGATTGCTGGAGGAAGCCGCTGCAGCAGGGCAGCTGCGGCCGCAAATTTTGCCAGCCATCGCTGCCTCGCTGCTGATTTCCTCGTTTTCACCGGAGCTGATGGCTCATTTCGAAGAACAGGGCTACAGCAAGGAATTTATTTCTGAGCAATACAGCGTAACGTTTATTGAGCCGTTGTTTGTAGAAGCACCAAAGGCGGAGAATAACGGGAACTGATTGGCCCCATCAATCAGCCAGCTATGAAATGTACGTTTATCCTTTTGATCAAAAAAGAGGGTGTCCTATCGGCTTAAATGGCCGTGGACACCCTCTTTCTGTTAAATAAGCTGGCTTAGCCTACTGTGAATCTGGACGGCTTGGGCATGAAAAATGGCTGAGCAGGGAATTATTATTAATAAAAGAGCTGATCTCCTGCGCTGCGTGCAACAGATTGGAAGGATGGGACGTCATGGATCGCCAAGTCAGCACCATACAAGTAGGTGAATATGTGCTTGAATACTCCATTGCAGGCGAAGGACTGCCGCTGCTGTTTTTTCACGGCGGGCACTCCAACTGCTATGAAGAATTCGGCTACCAGAGCCTTATCGCTTCGGGATATTCCATTATAACCCCCTCCCGATCAGGATATAGCAAGACCTCCCCTATTCCCGAGCTGCAGCAAGCCTGTGAGGTATACTTGGCTCTGCTGGATCACCTGCATATTGCCAAAGTACATGTTATTGCAGCTTCAGCGGGAGGGCCTACAGGTATCCTTTTTTGTGCGCAATTCCCTGAACGAGTGGCAAGCCTGACCTTACAATGCGCAATCTCCATGCCCTGGATCTCTTCAAACAATAAAGCCTATCGCATTGGAAGGCTGATTTTCAAGCCCGGGGTGGAAAAAGGAACTTGGCTCATACTGGCTGGGATGAATAACCTTCTGCCGCGGCTCATGTTAAGGATGTCGTTTTTTGTCTTTTCTACCCTCTCACCAGCTGAGGCGTATGCTAGGCTGGATAATCTTGCTGTTGAATTATTTCGCGAAATGAACAATAGGCAGCGCTCAAATTACGGCTTTATGATTGATCTCGAGCAAACCCAGAAAGATTATACGCGAGAGCTAGGTTCCATCAAAGCCCCTACGCTAATTATGCACAGCAAAAATGATCGTTCCGTTACTCCCAGCCATGCTAAAAATGCCAAAGCCCATATTGTACATTCTGAAGCCTTTATTTTGGATGCATGGGGTCACCTGATATGGATAGGCAAGCACGCTGCCGAATTTGAACGTAAGCAGATCGCCTTTTTAGCTGAAAATCAGTAACCACGTAGCTAAGACAGCGACCCTTGGTTCCCATGGACTGCCATCAGCTTAAGCTGCTCCCGGTACTGCTTTGGCGTAATGCCTTCATATTTTTTGAAAATCCGAATAAAATAGCTCGCCGTCTGGAGGCCGATTTGCTCCGAAATACCATCTAGGCTAAGCGGAGAATGGTAGAGCAGCTCCTTGGCCCGTTTCATCCGCAGCCGGATGACATAGTCGCTGAAGCTTACGCCCGTCTCCTCCTTGAACAACACGCTGAGATAGCTCGGATTCAGATGGACATGCTGGGCGACCTCCTTGATGGACAAAGGCATGCCAATACTTTCATGGATATACTTAACGGCACTAAGTATATAGGCATTGGTGGAGGGCACGCCATAGGACAGCCCGTTTGCCGCTTCCTCCGACTTGGATTGAAAGGCTTTTCCAACCGCCTGAATGAGCTGCTCCTGCCGAATCGGCTTCAGCAAATAATCGACGGCACCAAGCTTCAGCCCTTTCTGGGCATACTCAAATTCCGCAAAGCCGGTGAGCAGTATCGTATTAATGTCGTTCTGCTCGCCGCGCAGCGTCTCAAGCAGCTCGATGCCCGTCATAAGCGGCATCCGGATATCGGTAATAAGCAGATCATAGGGCTTCTCCCGGAGCAGCCGGATTGCCTGCTTCCCATTGTCCGCCATATCGACCTGCACCTTGTCTTCTCCCCACTGCTCCAGGGTGAAGGCCACCCCCATGCGCGAATTGTACTCATCATCAACGACCAGTATGCTGTGATTCATCATCAGAAGCTCTCCTCTCTGGCTCAGGCTCTAGCGGAATTTTCAATACAATCGTCGTCCCGGCACCCGGCGCGCTGTCAATGGTTAAGCCGAATTGCTTCCCGTAATGAAGCTGAATCAGCTTGCACACATTGAATAGGCCAATCCCACTTTTGCCCGTTACAAAAGCAATGCTCAAATCGCTCTGTAAGCGTTCTCTTATTTGATGCAGCTGATCGGGGTCGATGCCAATGCCGTTATCTTGCACCGTAAAGGAAATGACGCCCGCTTCCTCCCTTACGCGCAGCTTAATCGTGCCACCATGCTCCATAGGCTCAATGCCATGCACGATGGCATTTTCAACCAACGGCTGAATCGCGAGCTTGGGAATCCGCACGCCGCCAAGCTGCTGCTCGCAGTCGATTTCAATGGCGAGCCTGTCGCGCCAGCGCATTTTCATAATATCGCCATACCGCTTGACCTGCTCCAGCTCCTCATCAATGGTGACAAATCCGTCCTGCGTGCTTGAGTGAATCGTATACCGGAACAAATCGGCCAGCTGAATAACGGTCTGCGCCAGCTCCTGCTCTCCTTTGCGGATATGATCCCAGTAGAGCGAATCGAGCGTATTGAATAAAAAATGCGGATTGATTTGTGAATGAAGTGCTTTAATTTCGCTTTTGCTCTTCACAATTTCAATCTCATATACCGATTTAATTAAATAATTAATCTGCTTAACCATCTGGTTATACGTCAAATTCAGCTGATTAACCTCGCGATTAAAATATTGGTCGGGGTTTTCCCGTGGACTGCCGTGCTTGCCGCCCTGAATAATGCGTGTCAGGCTTCGAATTGGCGAAGTAATAAACTTGGATAAATAATAAGACAGCAGCGCAAATACGAATATGCTCAGCACGCTCGCCCAAAGCAATACATCGCGCAAAAAGTAAATATCGGCGGTCAGCGTTTGCTTGGGAATCATAATTTGCAGCTTCCAGCCTGTCGATCGTATGGCCCGCTCTACCGTTACATAATCGCCGCTCTCTCCTTCAAGAGCGCCGACCGACAGGAGCAGTCCGCTGTCCCCCACGTTCATGCTGTTGTTGTTTTCATCAAGAAGACGCATCACACGGCCATTGTCCTTCGCCTTGTCCGTAGTCGCCAGCTCGATAATCGCAGGCTTAAGCCGGATGAGCAAATAGCCGCCCTTCGCATATTTCTCCTTCTCAAGCTTGACCTGCCTGACGGCCAGCAAATATTCCGGGTTGTCTGGATCGCGTCCGATCCATATCATGGCTCCCGCCTCATGGATTTCATCCGCCTGCTGCAAATAACGCTCCTCTATCCGCTCTGCGATGCTCTTCTCCACAATGGGGTAGAGGCTGCGGGACAAGCTGTAAAGCTCAATGTCCTTTATCGTATCTGAGTAGGCCGTCTTTTCGATGAGCAGCCTCCTCAGCTTCATTCGTTCGTCATAAACCGCCCAATGCCCCTGCTTCTCCAAGCTGAGCGCTTCTTGTATCCGGTCATCCATGGCCAGCTGCAGCGTCAGGACGTTAACCTCGTTAAGCTGCGATTCCAGCCTTCCGCTTGCTTGCAGCGCGATCTCGTCAATATACAGTGCCGCATTTTCCCGCTGCACCTTGGACAGCAGCACATAGAGGCTGCTCACCGTAATGAGCAGGACAAGGGACATGGTCAAAATAAAGCTGACAAAAATTTGGCCTCTCGTCTGATCCAATCCTATTTTTTTGAAGTATCCCACTTGCTGCTTCCTCCAGTGAAACTTGCACAAAACCTATCCTCTCGAAAGTTCATGAAAGGATAGGCTTTGTCCGCATACGGTTATTTATTTGGATAGATCATAATTTTTATACTTGTGTCCTTCTGCGTACGGGCCATTTCAACTGCTTCCTTCGTATCCCGCAGCGCATATTTATGGGTAATGACCTTCTCGATGTCCACGCTGGACTGGCTGAGCGCTTGAATGGCGCCCGGGTAGGTGTTGGCATATCGGAACAGTCCGAGCACATCTACCTCCGCATCAATAATCGCGTTCACATCAACCGGAATTTCGGAGGCAGCTGGCATTCCGACAAGCACAATGCGTCCGCCGCGTTTGACGGTGCGAACCGCATCGGCGATCGCCCGTCCGTTTCCGGAGGTCTCAACGATAACCGTAACGCCTTTTCCGCCGGTCAGTTCAGCAATGCGCGCCTGCACATCCTCTTTCATTGGATCGATAACAGCCGTAACGCCCATTTCCTTCGCCAGCTCCTGGCGGAACGGCACAACGTCCGTCGCATAAATTTCACTCACGCCGTACACCTTCGCTGCCTGAATCGCAAGCAGGCCGATCGGGCCAAGCCCGGTTACGAGCAAACGGTCTGCAGGAGTGACCTTCGCGCGGTTCATCGCGTGAAGTCCTACGGACAGCGGCTCCAGAAGCGCGCCCTGCTCAAAGCTGATTTCATCCGGCAGCTTGAATAGGAAATCGCTGCGTACCGCTACATACTCAGCCCATGCGCCGTCAACCGGCGGCGTTGCCATAAACACAACGTCCGGGCACAAATTGTAGCGGCCCGATTTGCAATATTCACAGCGGCCGCATGCTACGCCCGGCTCTACCGCAACCCGGTCGCCAATCGCGACACCCGATACGCGTGCGCCGACAGCAACGACCTCGCCAGCCAGCTCATGGCCGAGAATAATCGGTTTTTCCACGACATAGCGGCCAATTCTTCCGTGCTCATAATAATGAACGTCTGAGCCACATACGCCAATACAGTATACTTTGACGAGCGCCTCATCGTCCTTCGGGGTCGGAACGGGTACTTTCTGAATCTCGATATCCAGCGGTTTGTTCATTACGGCTGCATCCATTACGTTTATGCTCATCATCAGCTCACCTTTCAGAATACTTGAAATAATCAAAGTCCGCATACTTGCCTCGTCCGCTTAAATCCTGTACGCAAATGCCGATAAATGCTCCAGTGAAGCCTTGATCAAGCGCAATGCCGTCCTTCACCAGCTCGGCGTTTTCATCCGATATTTTGCTGGCATCCAGAATAGGGCCAATCGGCTGCCAAGCCGCTCCATCCAGCGAATAGTGGAATTGCAGCGCCTCATGGCGGACTTCCGCCTTCAAATAGCAGCGCTCTGCCCCATCAATCGATATGGGCTGCTCAAGCGGCTCATCATATACGGAGCGGTCGCTCGACATAATGCCGAGGCATTTGCCCAGCTGCTCATCACGACTGATCCATAAGTAATAATAATTCTTTGTATTGTAATAGTATACAAGCCCAGCAAGCTGCTGATAAGTATCTGGCTCAAATTCTACCACCGTTTCAGCATCTACGGTGAACGATTGCTGGCGGCGTGCTATCAGGCTCTGCCGGTGGGAGGAATACAGCGATTCTCTTCCCTTCAGCCTCATATGGCCCGGACGCTCCTTCAGCGTTGCCCATTGCTCGCTCCGCGGCTCGCGCAGTGTATGAAGATGAATGCTTATCGCATCCCTGTCAAAATGCTCAATCTCTGGCTCCGCCTCAAAACGATGCTCCGGGAGCGCTGGTGCGCTCACCTGAACCTCCGGCGAATGGCCTCCGCCGATAAGGCGCAGCCAGCCGTCCTCCGTCCAAGCGACCCTCTGAAGGGCGGTTTCCCGTCCAAGCGTGCAGCTTCCCGAAGGGCTGAGCGGCCGCGCGCACAGATGGGCAATATACAGCTGCCCCTCCTGCGTCTCGACTAGACTGACATGGCCCGCCTTTTGCAGCGCTAGCTCTGGGCGGTCCGCTGACGTAATGAGCGGCCCAGCCGGATCGGCCTCATAGGTGCCAAGCAGCGTTCGTGAACGAGCCACCGTCGCCGCATGGCCAAAGCGCGTGCCGCCCTCCGCGGTGATCATATAATAATAGCCGTCATGACGATAAATGTGAGGACCTTCCGTCAAACCAAGCGGCGTGCCGCCAAATATCGTTTGAATCGGTCCCGTTAGCGCCTTTAGCTCCTCGGAATACTGCTGAATGACGATGCCGCCGAACGGATTTTTCCCTTTACGGTGATCCCATGTTAAATTGACCAGCCATTTGGTGCCATCCTCATCATGGAACAGGGAAGGGTCAAAGCCGCTGCTGTTCAAATAAATCGGCTCTGACCAAGGCCCCATAATATCGGTTGTCGTAACGACATAGTTATGCGTGTCCTTGAACGGGCCCATATGGCTTTTTACATCGGTAAACACCAGATAGAAGATGCCGTTATAGTAGCTGAGGCACGGCGCCCATACTCCGCCGGAGTCGGAATTGCCGATCATATCGAGCTGGCTCGCCCGGGTAAGCGGGTGCGTGAGCACCCGCCAGTTTTTCAAATCGCGAGAATGATGAATTTGAACGCCGGGAAACCATTCGAAGGTCGAGGTCGCAATATAATAGTCGTCTCCGACACGAATGATCGAAGGATCGGGGTTGAAGCCCCGCAATATCGGATTGTTAATTACGTTAATCGCAAACGCCTCCTGTCTCACATGCTCTGACCGCTGTTACTTGATTTTCGCCAGCTCGTCTTTAACGCTGCTTGCATTTTGGCCGACGATCGCGCCGACCGAATTCAGGAACTGCTCGGCACGCTTCGCGTCCAGCGCTTGGTCATAGTAGCTGAAGAAGCCTTCCAAGCTGCTGCTGATGGAGCTATCGTAGGCAAACGCCAGCGGATTCATTTTTGCCTCTTCAAGTCCTGGGTTTTTCATTGGGCTGATGTTCGCGCCTTCATTAATTTCCTTCCGCTGCAGCGAGTCAGTAAGGAAACGAATCGCTTCATAAGCCGCTTCTTGGTTCGTCTTGGAAGAAATCGCCATGCCTGCGCCGAAGCCGCCTTGGTAAGTGTTAATGCCGCCTTGGCCGCCATCTACGGTCGGGAATGGCACGAAGCCTACTTTATCGGCAAAGTCGCCATCGAGGAAGGAGTTCATTGCCCATTCACCTTGCAGATACATGGCAGCTTTGCCGTTCGTAAACAGCGATTCCGCTGCTGCATAATCAAGACCAAGGAAACCATTGATGAAGCCTTTGTGATCGACAGCAAGCTCACGCAGCATTTCGCCTGCTTTTACAAAGCTGTCCTGTGTGAAATCAGCTTCGCCATTTTTCGCTTTCTCGAACGGCTCCATGCCGCCGATGCGCTGTGCCAGATAAGAAAACCAGTGCAGAACCGGCCAGCGGTCTTTGCCTGCGACTGTAATCGGAACGATATTTTTAGCGTTCAGTTGATCCACAACACTTAGCAGCTCCGCATAGGTTGTCGGAGGAGTCAGACCATTTTCATCAAAAATTTGCTTGTTGTACCATAGGGATACTCCGCTGAACAGAACGGGAATGCCGTAGTTTTTGCCTTCGTAAGAGAAAGTTTCCAATCCGCCATTAAGCACATCGTTTTTGAACGCTTCATCCTTATTCAGCGGCTCCGTAATATCGCCCAGCATACTGTTAGACACGAGCGTATCGAAGGTTTCACCGCTCCAATACGTAATAATATCCGGCACCTGGTTGCCTGTAATCGCTACTTTCATTTTGGTTTTTAAAGCTTCGTCTTCAAAAAACTCGGCCGTAAGCTCCACATTCGGATGCTCGTCGTTGAATTGCTTGATTGATTTTTCAATAATAGCCTTGTTTCTCGTTTCCATGCTCCACATGGTCAGCTTCGTTACCTCGCCCGCTCCTGCCTTCGTCCCTTCGCCTTCTGCCTTGTTTCCAGCGCTGGAGCAGCCTGCCATTACTACCATCATCAATGCCAACAATAAGATAAGACCCTTTTTCATATTTGTTTCCCCCTTGGATAGTGTCGAATGCCGCAGCTCATAATTAGATGTCCCTATTAGCCTTTAACCGCGCCCGCTACAACCCCCTTTTGAATATACTTTTGCAGAAACATGTATAAAATAATGATAGGAGCTGTCGTGATGACCAATGCCGCGCTGATCAGCGAATAATCGGCACTGAAGTTGCCCTTGAACATCATGAGGCCGAGCGGCAGCGTTTTGAGCGATTCCTTGGATACCATGACGAGCGGAAAGACGAAATCATTCATAATGTTGAAAAAGGAGAGAATCGTAATCGTCGCCAGCACAGGCTTCGCAATCGGAAAATACACTTTGAAAAACGTCTGATAAATCGAGCAGCCGTCAATCATGGCCGCTTCCTCCAGCTCCTTCGGCACGCCCTGAAAGAAGCCATGGGCGATAAAGACAGCGACCGGAAGATTAAAGGCGATATAAGGGAAAAACAATGCCCAGAACGAATCATAAATCCCCAGCTTGTTCGCCATCGTAAACAGTGGAATCAAGGTGCTGTGGATCGGAATCAGCATGCCGAGGAAAAATGCTCCCAGCAGCAGCTTCGAGCCCTTAAACGGCCGAATCGATAAGTAAAAGCCAATCAGCGTCGATACGACCAGCAGCCCGACTACCGAGAAGAAGGTAATGTACAGGCTGTTGAACAAATAGCCGTTGATGCCTTGGTTCCAGGCCTGCACAAAATTATCAAAATGCCACGATTCCGGCAGCCCCCAAGGGTTGGCGAAATACTCCTTATTGGTTTTAAATGACGAAATGACCATCCATACGAACGGATATCCTGTAAATACGAGATGGACCAGAAGCAGCACATACAGCAGCAATCGGGAAAAGCCTTTGCCTCGCGTCCCCGCTGGCTGCATCGTTTGAGTCGCGCTCACCTTCATCTCTCCTTTCTCTTATTGGAATCTGGCGCCTGTACGGCTCAGAAGCTTGGAAATAATAAATGCGAGGCACAATCCGAACAGCAGCAGGAAGGTGGAGATGGTGCTGCCATAGCCGAAGTCCATCATGCGGAATGCATTTTTCATCATATAGCTTGCTAGCACTTCGCTGCTATTATTCGGCCCGCCGCCCGTCATAATATAGATCAGGTCGAAATATTTCAAAGAATTGATCACACAGTTCAGCACCGTGAACGTAATGGTCGGCCAGATCAGCGGGATTTGAATGCTGAAAATAATTCTCCACTCTCCAGCGCCCTCTACCCGTGCCGACTCCAGTACCTCTTCCGAGATGCCCTGAAGCGCGCCGATATAGACGATAATATAAAAGCCGATAAACTGCCAAGCGACAACCGCGATAACCGACCCTAGCGCCGTTGCTTCCTCTCCGAGCCAGGCATGTGCCCAGCTGTCGAGCCCAAGCTGCATAAGCAAACTATTCAGCAGCCCGAAATTCGGGTCGTAAATTTGCCCCCACAAAATGCCAAGCACGGCTGTAGACAGCATAACCGGTGTGAAATAAATCGTTTTCAAAAAATTTGATCCTCTCAGCTTGTAGCCCAGCACAATCGCAAAAAACAAACCGACTGGCAGTTGAATGAAAAGCGCTCCCAACGTTAATAACACTGAGTTTTTGAGCGAGGTCCATAGAACCGGATCTTGAAGCAGCCGAATGAAATTGTCTCCTCCGTTGAACACCTTTGCCGAAACTCCGTCCCACTGGAAGAAGCTATAATAAATACTCATACTGATCGGCACAATAATAACTGCCAAAAAAATCAACAGCGCAGGTCCCATGAAAAATAACCTGCTGCCCAAGCGTCCGGCGCCTGTTTCGTTCATCCGTAACACCCTCTCCTAGCTTAATGCGCATGATGCCTTGCTTTTTTGTATCCGTTTTCATTATTTTATCAATGACATAAATCATTGTAATGACACGATGATTAGGTAAAATAGCACTTTCATTGGTTCGTCCGGCAGGGCGAGGGAATACAACAAAAAACCGCATTCGTCTGAATGCAGTTGTTTGGGATAATGCTTTTAGTTGGTGCCGGCTATTGCAGGCCATGGATAGAAACGTAATCCCGCTAAATCCTGATAGAAGCAGCCCGCTTCAATCGTATTCCCGATTGATCCCGATCGATGGCTTGGTGGAAACAGAAGACCCTATTTCAACCGAATCACGGATTATGGCATAGTTCGCAGACTCAGGAGCAGCTATTGGGTTAACAATCGCTATTTCGAGGGGATAATGAGGCCAATAACGGATCTCCTGTCCGCATACTGCCTGAAACCGCATAAAAGGCCAGAATAGCGGAACCTCAGTCCCAATCATCCTTGAACTCTTCTGGGCCGACATCCATTTTAAAATCGCCTTTTTCATATAGAAGCGGACTGCGTTCCACCCCGTCTTTGGAGTATTTTTCAACGTGACTGACTCGCATTTGCTTGGCATCTGTGAAATCGATATGGGCGATTGCCACCCAATAGGCGTAATCGTTTTTCTCGAGCAGTGGTGCTGTTACGGTTTGTCCCTGATGATTATCAACAATTGCGCGAACCTTCATCGATTTAAAGCTGCCTGCGCCATTGCTTAATGCGCTATAGGCAGCAAATAAAACGTAGCTTAACGCTTCCGGCCGATGAATAACAATCGTTTCTTTCCCATGTCCCATAGCATCCCCATCCAGTTGAATGTACGGTGCAGTATGTGGTGATCCCAAATTGCGATAATAGATTTTGCCAACCTGCTTGTCCTTTGTTACATAAAAACAATACAAATCCAAATCCTTATCCGTTTGCCATTCTAGAGTCGCCGTAACCTTGGATGACTTTTGAATGTTAATGCTTTCTTTCTTCTTGAGCTCCACTTTTAGCAGTTGGTGCGGCTTGGCCGGGGAAACAGCGGGTTCAGCAGCAGCAGCCACTTCCGCATGTGATTCGCTGTATACTTTGAGTCCAAAGCTGCTAACAAGAGCGGCGAGCCCTCCCTCAAACCCGCTTCCGACGGCACTAAACTTCCACTCTCCTTTATGGAGATAAAATTCGCCAACAACGATAGCTGTTTCTTTGCTAAGGCCTTCTCCGAGGTTGAATCTACCTATCTCCTCGCCGTTGATTGGGTTATAGATTCGCCCGACGGCGCTGCGAACTTGCGAAAAGGCTTGACCGTGCGATTCCCCATCATGAATAGTGAGTGTTACCGCGATTTTATGTATATCACTCGGTACCTTGCCTACCGAAATTTTTATAAGCTCTCGATCTCCATTCGCCGGACCTGAGTGTGCAACGGCATGCTGCCGGCTGAACGGTTGATTATAGAAGATCATATCTTCATCCTTGGCACATACACCTGCTTGATTTAAGAGGAAAGCTGATGCATTTATATCGATTGCTGGATCTGCGGTCTGCCAAGAAAGCCCCATTACAATATCGGAAATCCCGCGACCTTTTGTAACATCGATTTTTTGACCTTTTGCTAGGATCATCAACAACCGCTCCTTATCGATCTCCAATTTTACAAAATGACACATTTTTAGTATATCATACGAATCAAAGTCTATAGGCAAATAACCAGAACACAAAAAGAATAAGAACAGGATTGACATTCCGTCAAGAAGTAACTATTATGGTTACAACGGTGGTGATAACAATGAAGCAATTCAGCAGCCGCTTCTCGATGGGAGTCCATATTCTGACGTTGATTGCTGTTATGCCGGGAGATTGCACTGGGGATATGATTGCTGGCAGCGTAAATACGAATCCCGTCGTCATCCGAAGAATTATGGCCCAGCTGAAAAAAGCCGGTTTGATTAATGTCCGGCCCGGTGTTGGTGGTGCTACTCTATTGAAAGACCCCGCATCTATTAGCTTATTGGAAGTGTACAATGCGGTTGAAGTCATTGATGAGGGACCCTTGTTCCATTTTCATCCAAATCCTAGCCCGCGATGCCCTGTAGGCAGAACCATTGAAGCCTCCCTTACGGCAGAACTGACTGAAGCTCAAGCCGCTATGGAGCAGAGATTGAGCAGCGTTAGCATTGCGAAGATACTGGGACAAGTTTGTTAAAAAAAGCTCTTGCAATGGCTTTTTTACGCCCTCGTTGTAACTACTTAGGTTATAACAGTGAAGGTTTCAAAAGTAACTAAAGCTAGGCTATAAGGGGATTTCAATCATTGAATCCCGTTTTATTTCACACAAACCCAACCAATGGAGGAATGAATCATGAAAATTTTAGTAACTGGCGCAACTGGACAATTTGGCTCCCTCGTCATCGATACTTTATTAAAAAACCTGCCTGCTGAACAGCTTGCGGTAAGTGTGCGTACGCCAGAAAAAGCTGCGCATTTACAAGCACAAGGTGTTGAAGTACGCCACGGTGACTTTGATCAGCCCGAAACCCTCGATACAGCATTTGCTGGTGTGGACCGTTTGTTGATCGTTTCCGCTGATGCAGATAATGCTACACGTATTCGCCAGCATCAAGCCGCTATCGATGCCGCCAAAAAAGCAGGCGTAGGCTTCATTGCTTACACAAGTGTTGCCAAAGCAGATAAGAGCACGCTCTCGCTCGCTGAAGTCCACCGCGCTGCGGAAGAAGCGATTCTTGCAACGGGAATTCCATATTCTCTGCTGCGTAACAACTGGTATGCTGAAAACGAAGCTGGCAGCGTACAGGGCGCCATCCACGGAGCACCTTGGCTGAATGCCACTGGCACTGCGCGTGCAGGCTATGCATTACGGAGCGATTATGCTGAAGCGGCTGCGGCTGTTCTAGCTGGCGAGGGCCATGACAATACGGTCTACGAGCTGTCGGGCAAGCCGCGTACGCAAGCTGAGCTTGCAGCCATCACTGGTGAAGCATTGGGCAAAGAAATCAACGTCGTGGATGTAGACGACGCTGCATTCGGCCAAGCTTTGACGCAAGCAGGGCTTCCTGATTTTGTCGTAGCGATGATTGTAGATTTACAAGCTCCAATCCGCGAAGGCTCCCTCGATGTAGAGAGCAATGATCTGGAAACGCTGCTTGGCCGTCCAGCTACTCCACTCAGCGCATTTGTTTCCGCTCTTTCTGGACGTTAAGCTATTGTGGCTAATAGGATAGGCAGGGCAAGCAAATGAAACGAGTCTGTCTCGACAGGTCAGAAATGACCTCCGGGACAGACTCGTTTTACATTTAGATAGTCGGCAATCAACAGCTTGATGCTGTTCGTTTGTTTCCGGGGATTGCCGGGATACTCCCTGTACAAAGCTAGACTTGGCGGACACAGCAGCCGCTATTCCAATAAAATCAAGGGTAATGGCACAGTCCGCGGACTCAGGAGACGCTATTGCTCTGCAAATGGCCATTTTGACGGGAGGAGGAGGCCGTTAACGGATTTCCTGTCCGCGAAAGACGCAAAACCAGGTCAAAAACCAGAATAGCGGAACCTCTGTCCTCAGAAAAAAAGCAGTGAGCATCCCGAGCGTTGAGATCTCAGACTACCATCGCAAACTGCGGTCCTTTGGGCTTGAATCGTCAGATAAAATTGGGCTTGAATAAGCGCGAAGCAAGGAGCTGTACCCCAGCTCCGGCTTGCAAACGCTTCTTTGTTGCCCCTGTTGTACCCTCCATTTTTCTAGACCATTCCTGTCCTTAACGTAGATGTGGTTTTTCTGCCGATAAGGGAGAATAACTAGAGGTAATGCTTATAATATTTTTTTCGAATTCTTTTTTTCATGGTTCCCCCGCATATAGATTTCAAATGTGAAATGAATAGTGTCTTTATTGGGCTATAGGTGTTCGAGCTTCTTCGTCATCCAAACAAAAAAAGAGACAGTCCAGCAAATGCCAGCTGTCTCATCAACAAAAAATGGAACAAGTCCCCGAGCCCACCCTCACCTTATCCATACATCAGCACGTGGTAGTTACATTAAACCATATACAGCCTAGTTACATGCTAACGCGCACTCTTGTTACATTATTGGGCTAATTCGTTATATCTTGTAGATCTGGCCCTGCATCTACTTCGGAGGTCCAACTACCCGTTGGCGGGTTGTGCTCGCTTGTATGATTTCGGTTACCAACTTGTTTAAATATCCAGTACATCCGTGCTCCAGTTTTTCTCTTGGATCTTGAAGTCCAATTCCCGATATTTCCTCGATAGCTCGTCAACCTCTTTTTGAAGATCTGCGATCTCAACGGTCGTATAAAATTTCACTTCTTGCCGGCTGTATCGTTCCACCCTGATGACTATTCTTCATTAGTTCTAACATTTATAGTCCCCTCATAGCTTGATACCCGTTACTTGAGCAAAATAAAAAAAGGCCAACCAGAATATTCTGGCTAACCTGATAATACGAAAGACCGTCTGCTTAAGCAGCGGCCTCATCTATCTGTTGTTGATTCCTTTCATTTAAGAAACACTCTGAACATCGGCAAATTCGATTCGATTTCGTCCATTTTGCTTGGCCTGATAAAGGGCTTTATCGACGGCGGCAAAAAGTTGAATTAAATACCCTTCTGGATTGTCCGGTACATGCTGAAGATTAAAGTCTTCAATGGATAAAAACCCTACGCTTACCGTAATGGAAACCTCTCCGATTTCATGATCTACTAAAATGTCGTTCGACTCTACCGCTAATCTCACTCGTTCCGCTAATTGTTTGGCCAACTGGCGTTCTGTATGCGGCAGGTAGATCATGAATTCTTCCCCGCCATAGCGAGTTAGAATGTCGGTCCCACGAATGGATTGTTTGACGGCTTGAGCCGTACGATAAAGAACTTCATCCCCAATTACATGACCGTAGCGATCATTAATTGATTTAAAGAAATCAATATCAAAAAGGATAAGTGAAAACGGAATTTTATATTGAATATTGGTTATAACCTCATGCATCAGCTGCTGCGTCAAATAACGTCGATTGTAGCAGTCTGTTAAACTGTCCGTAAGAACTAATTCTTCAAGCTTTTGATTAGCTGTGGACAGCTCATTGCGAATGCGATCAAGTGCATGATTTCGTTCCTGAAGAACCTCATTTTGCCGATTCATTTCTTTCACAAAAAAGCGCTCCTGCGAGACATCCTGAAACGTAATGATATGACCAATCTGCATTCGGTAAGAATCGACAATCGGAGAAGCCTGTACGATAAAATGACGCACAATGTCTCGCTCATCGATAATTTCGATTTGAGACAATGTATTTTCTTTTCGCTTATAACGTTCGAGAAACCTCTTGCTGCTGCCCTCAACACGAACAGACCCCAGCAACAACTCCATATCAAAATAATCACCTACATTTAAATCCATATAATTTCGTAAAGATCTGTTGGCTTCAATAATAGTTTCATTATCATCCAGCACAAGTATGCCATATGGAAGCGTGTTGATCACATCCTCATGAGCGATGGAGACAAGATCAAACACATTATATTTTTTAATGACATATACGAAAAATAAATCCGAAAGAAAAATACCCATCGAAGTAAAGCCCGGAATGATTGGCAGCCACTCTCTTAGGACCACATTAAGAATGGCATCAATACCTGCAAATATAGCAAGCACGAATATTCCCCACAACGTTACTTTCACTTGCTTTCTAATCATTGGTGACGTTTTGGAAGCCTTCAATGCCCCAAACAATACAAAGAGAGAAGCAAAGAAGTAGCTCACTAGAATAGTGATGACTATCCAAAACCATGTGCCGTATGCTCGATGAACGTAACCGCCCTCCAGCGGAGTCACAAAAAGATTATTCGGGTTAATGACCACGCCAACTGCTGCGATAACCGCTGGAGCAAACAGCAGAAACAAGCTTTTTTTTCCTAATTTATCAGCATTTCCGGTAAGAAAGACAGTAAGCAGCAGCCAGCCGCTTCCGAGCAAAGAGAGTGCGACAAAGGACAAAATCACATAGAACAACTGCAGCAGCGGATCAGTGGTCAGATCTATAGCAATCTGGCACAGTGGCCAAAGCATCATTAAAAAATGAAATAAAAAGTACACCTTATGTAAGTTCGTAATCCTCACGGTAGCAAAAACATAAACATATAAAGCAAACAATAGGAGGAATAAAAAGAGATCATACCATACTAATGGGCTCACAAATCTTCTCCTTTTTTGATTCGACGACTACAATATTATAGAAATAGCATAATCCATGACGCTTAAATGAACCTTTAAAAAATACTTCTCCAAATCATTAGCTTGGTTAAATTAACCACATCTTATCACACAGTAAAGACAGTCAGCTAGCCCACACAATGGCAGTCCAACCATCCTCTGACCGATTTCTTCATACATTCTTTGAATTTGCCCATGAATGGGACGTTTATGACTTAAGCTATGAGAGAGAAGAGGTTGTTTTGGGGATAGATTTAGAAGATTTTCGCGGTTCGCGCCCTAGAGCCATCCGTTGCCGGACAGCCCCTTCATACATTCTATTAGTGATGATCCAAGGGATTATTATCCGAAAACAAATCGGGATTGTCTTTGAGCATGCCAATTATTACTCTCGCTACCGCAGCCGCATCACAAACCCTTACAACCGCATCGCCGAGCCGCCCCTTATGCATAGCGCCTTCACTTTCCAGTATATCATCTACTTTCCAAAAATGCTGCGACCACGACAGCCCGCAATGTCTGCGGGAAGGCACAGAAATTTCTGTTCCATCGGCTAAAATAGTGTAAAGCAGCTCATGGTCATCCGTTAACCTGCCCGGTATGTCCACCCATTCTTCGACACCATGAATAAAGGTATTGCGCCTTAAATCGACCCCAACTAACAATATAGTCGCCCTGCGGTCGAGCAGCTTCCCCCAAGCGGAGCCTCTAGCGCAGGGCGTATCGAAACGATGATCGTCGTTTGTGAGCTCTATAGCATCTCTACCTAATGCTGCCACCGAATGAGTGGGGTGCAGCGAACGCACCACACCAGGCCGCTTGCGAAAAAGCTCGGGCAGTATTCCGACGCAGGAAGGGGAACGATCAACGTAAAATTTCGGATTATCCGCATTAATGTAGGACCATGTATGGGTGGGCAACACCAACAGCCCATCCTTCATATGAGCGGTTAACGCATCTAAGACAGTATCTGCGCCACCGTCGACAGGCCCAATACTTTTCATCGAAGAATGGACGAGCAGCGTCCCCTGGCCGTCAATGCCTAGCTGCTCTAGCTGCTTCATTAAGCTCTCTATCGTATGCATGTTTTTCACCCTCCCCCGCCATTATATCAAAACTTGCCCTTAATTGTGATAGGGTTCGATGTATCACTCTGACGGCTAATAGAAAACTATAAATCTCCCCGTTTATTAGTTATTGAACCGGGGGTCACTTTATTGCTCTTATTTTGAAATATTTTTTTATCAAAAAATAAAAGGATGGTGAAGAGACATATGCCGAATAACAATATCGATGCTGTCGTAATAAACGTAATCATTGTAACCGTGTTCTCCATCTTGTTGTACAGGAGCATACTGAGCGGCATTAGTCCGCCTCCAATCAGACTGGACCAAGCATGTAATTTAGCTGTTTTTTTCATGTCGATCTCTTTAAATACATAATAGAAAATACCGTATGCAAAAAGAGTTAACCAGCCGACAACTAGAATATGGGCGTGACCCGGAACCATTGTATAGTCTTTTCTCCCCGCTATATCCGATCCGAGCATTGCGCCGATCAAAGCATATACTGCAGAAATACGAATTAACCATTTACTGTAAATTACCAAAATGTCCACTCCTTTTCAAAGTTCATTTCTAGGCAATGTAATCCATACACAAGTTCCACCGCCAAGCTTACTTGACACTTGAATTCTCCCCTCATGTAATTCAACAATTTGTTTAACGATCGTCAAACCAAGACCTGTGCCTTCTTCCGTTCTAGAAGGTTCTGCTCGGTAGAAGCGATCGAACACATGCGAAAGCTCGTCTTCTTTAATACCTATCCCGGTATCTTTGAATTGAATGGTCACGTAAGGACCGCAATCTTCCATCTCAATTTGTATGGAACCATTCGGTTTATTATATTTTAATGCATTAGTAAATAAGTTATCCCACACCGTCTCTAATAAGCTCTTATCACCCTGGTAAACTTCTAACGCTTCCTTTACTTTTCGTGCTTTACGTTCCTCTAAGAATCGTGACACTAAAATAATATTATAATCAATACCAAGAGCGACTAAGAAAATAAAGGCATACACAGGAACACGCGTACTCACCGCATCGTATCCGAATAATACATCAATTAGGAATATACCTAGTCCTAATGCAGATACGAATGAAATCAGAATCGTAGCCATCATGTAAGCTGACATTCTAAGCGATTTGGTCAATACGAACAATAATACGAGTATTAGTAACGTTTCAAGTACAACGATCACCCATAAATCGCGGTTATTAGCATCACGTTCATCAACTAGCTTCGGTGTAACACCACCATAATGAATTTCTCCAGTTATGTTAACATCCGATAATAAGTCATCGCTACCATTACGTAGCTCTTTGATTAAATCAATCGCTTCGACTGAATAAGGATTAAAATCAAGCGTCATGCTATATTTTAGAGATTTTGTATCCTCCGTTATACCAATCAGTCTAACAGATGCAACGTTATCCTCTTTAAGCAATCTCGAACGAAGTGCTTCGATTTGATCTTCTGATATTGTTTTATCGCTTGTTATCAAGATCGAAGTCGGTGCTAATTCTCCTTTTTTATATTGGGTTTCAACAATTTCATATCCTTCACGAGATGGTAGGTCTTTCGGGAATGATTTCACAGTATCAAACTCATAGTTTAAGTTAAATACATTGAGTGCTGTCACAAGCATAATAATCCCAACAATACCACCTGATAGTCCTGGCTTGTTTACTACAAGCTTAGCCACAGGACCCCAGAAACCATGCTTCACTTCATTAGATTTGCCAAACTTAGGTACGTTAGGCCAAAATGCTTTGCGACCGAACATTGTGAATAATGCTGGTAATAGTGTGATCGATGCTAACATTATGATTGCCATTGTCGTACCGAAAATGGGTGCAAAATTCTGGTAATCACGGAAGCTCGCCAAAAATAAAATAAGCATGGCTGCGAATATAGTACCACCTGCTAGAAATACGGGCTTACCTGTAGCACGCATCGCATGCTTCATAGCATCATATTTGCTTTCGTGATGATTCAACTCCTCCCGGAAGCGTGAGAATACGAATAGGGAATAGTCAATAACAGCTGCGAACAGCAGGATACTCATAATCGAGGTTGTCGAGTTATTAATTTCTAATCCGCCTGCCCCCATTAAGCCAATGACCTGGTTAGCAACTTGATATACAATCGCTGTTGCTAATAATGGGATGAGCGCTAATAAAGGTGAACGGTAAATAACGATTAGAAGCAATAAAATAATTCCGATCGTTTCCATTATTAACACAAAATCCGCTTGCTCAAAGAGCTTTAACGTATCACCCACAATACCAGCAGGTCCTGTTATTCGAAATTGGGTATCAGTAAATCCTTGCGCTGCTTGGTTTCCGATCTCTGCAACTTTATCAACGGTTTCTCCGATCTGACGACTGTCAGCAGCGGCGTCTAATGTCATCGGAATAATCATTGTTGATTTGTCTTCAGATTTAAAGGCTTCTAACGCTTGAGGCGGCAGATTGGCAATATTAATGATTTCGTCTATGCCAGCCACATCAGCAGCTAGAATCGCATCCATAATTTGTGCTACTTCGTCCAAATTTATTTTCCCGTTTTCCTTATGAAAGACGAGAATCCCAGGTGTTCCCTGATCGTTTGGAAAATACTGTTCGAGCTTTTCGTTAGCGATGATGGATTGCGCTTCGTTCGGTAATGACTGAAAGTTCGTCACTTTGTAGTCACTTAATTTTGGGTCCAGCACTTAAACCAATCATGAGAACAAGCCAAACGATAATTGTGATCCACATGCCCCTCTTTGTCGAAACCCAATCTGTTATTGACCTTAATAAAGTATTCATTATTTCCTCCTTGATTTCAGATTTATCTATACGAATAAACCTTTTGGCTACGTATTGCATTATATTCTCTTCATATAAACTCAAAATAAACTTTTTGAAATATACGTAGCCGCCACACGAATCGCTTGAACACCGGGCGCGTCACTTCGTTAATCAGAACTCCTACGCAACAACGATTGGATATCTATCGTTCTGATTAGAATTCATAACAAAAAGGCCTCGCCCCCATGTAAAGGAGACGAAGCCTTTTTGCCATAATAATTACTGAGCCGAAACATTTATGCTATCAATATTTGGCCCTTCTGTACCTGTAGTGACCACTTTTAAACTATTAGTTCCGCTGTTCATAGGTACCTGAATCGTCTTCTCGACCCAAGTTCCCCAGCCGCTGGTTGCTGTAAAGGCAGCATTGCTAATCACTTTCGTACCGTTGACATAAACATCTAAATTTCTCGTACCTGTTTCCAATGCATACCGGATCTTGACATTTTTAGTACCTGCAACTGCAGCGTTGATATTATTCCACTCAATAGCCGCATCAGTTGTAGCATTGAAGTTAACATATCCGCTGCCGCTGTAGCCGGTATGAATGGCTTCAACTAAAGAGTTGGTCAGTATAGTGCCTGTCTCTGCTTCATAAGAAGTACCAGTGCTCATAGCATTTTGTGTAAACTGCCAGTAATCAAAATTAAATAGGTTGCCTGTGCCAGCCCCAGTAAATACTAGGAAGACGTTATGAGTACCGGTTGCACCGCTTACAGCCGTTTCAATTACGCTCCAGTTTTGCGCTCCACCTGTGGAAGGTACATTAAGCGTTCCGACAAGCGGGCCAGTTACACTGTCAAGACGCACTTCAATTTTCCCGCCCACGGTAGAGGCTACGTTTGCTTTAAAGGTAGTAGCTCCACTTGAACCGAATTCGGCGTTTCCTACAGCGACCCAGTCCCCATTGTTAATGCTCGTTACGTGAAGATTACTTACTGGTCCGCCTGTTGCTGAAGTTTTCTCCGTCAAAATGCGTCCATTCCAGGCAATCGTTTCAGCCTCTACCCGGTTATAGGGATTGAGATTGGCAAGCTGCGACACGCCTGCAAAATTGGCTGCAACCTCCTGAATCGATCCATTCGCATTATGCACAAGTCTATTGATATGAGGAGAACGATAGCCTCTACCTGCTCCGTATAGAGCATGGCTGACCGTTTGAGTATGGTATACCACATACCACTGGTTGTTTAAATTAAACACAGAGTGATGGTTATTTCCTCCTGCACCAAAAAATGAGCCTGGATTTTTCAGGAAATGTCCTGCATACGTAAAAGGCCCCATCGGACTCGTGCTGGTCATATAGCCGATTTCACCACTAGGCTTATCGGCGGGGTGCGTACCGCTGAAATTAATGCAATAGGAGTAATAATATACTCCGTTATACTTGTGCATGCCTGAGTCCTCAAACATGAACGGCGCATCAATCATGGATGCACTGCCAACAATGCTGGTCATATCAGCGCCTAATTTCAATACTCTGGCTGTCTTTGGATTAGCCCTTTGCTCCTGCGTTGGATTTGAACCGCCAGGGATGCCTCCACCGGCATACAAGTACCCTGTGCCGTCGTCATCTACGAATACGGCCGGGTCAAAAAGCCAAACAACGCCGGACATGCCAGGTGTATTGGTTGTAACCAGTGCTTTTCCTAATGGATCGCTCCATGGCCCAATCGGGCTGTCTGCTGTGAGAACGCCGATACCTCCGGCACTATTTGCAAAATAAAGGAAAAATTTATCCTGGCCATTTATTTTTTTCATTGCCGCAGCCGGAGCCCAAGAAGCACCCGCCCATTTTGCAATGCCTTGACCGCCATTTGCTCCATTTGCACCTGCTACCGGAATTGCGCCGTGATCTGTCCAGTTCACCATATCTGCTGAAGATATAACGAACACCCTATTCAGATTAGCAAAAGAATTATCTTTAATGGTTCCGTTGCTATTATATTCATAGTCATCACTAGACATATAAATATAGACTCTTCCGTTATAGGTTAATGCAAAGGGGTCTGCCCCTAGATGATGGTCAATCAGCGGGTTGGAATTCCCTACATTTTTTGCAATGGTCGTACTGGCCGCAAATACAGACATCTCTGGCAGACAGCTCAATATTAAAGCAAAAGCTAATAAAAATACGCTCAACTTCTTTTTCATAGCTCCATATCCTCCTTCAATTCGTACGTACCCTGCCTCTCACAAACAACCATTCCTACAGCTGTCCTGCTACTAGGCTGAAACGTTGATATTATCTATATTCGGTCCCTCTGTACCCGTCGTAACCACTCTTAAAGTATTGTTTCCGCTATTCATGGCAACCTGAAGCGTTTTCTCACCCCAGCTTGTCCAGCTGCCAGTCGCTGCAAAAGCTGCATTGCTGATCACTTTCGTCCCGTTAACATAAACGTCCAGATTTCTTGTCCCTGACTCCAGCGCATAACGGAACTTCACATTTTTAGTTCCTGCAACGGAAGCATAGATGCTGCCCCACTGAATGGCTGCATCAGTTGTAGCATTAAAGTTGACATAGCCGCTGCCGCTGTAGCCTGAATTTATGGCTTCTACTGCGGAGCTCGTCAAGGTTGTTCCCGACTCGGCTTCATAAGTAGTTCCGCTGTTGTTGTTTCCACCGCCACCCAATTCAGCTACAAAGGTTGTAACACTTTGTGCTGGAAGCTGGCCTGTAAAGGAACCTGCCGACACATTAATCGACGATCCAGCTGCAAGATTTCTAGTGCTGTCTGTTACCCATGAAGATACCGTCGATGCATTGCCGTTTTGCAAAACAAATTTTTGATTGACGGCCGAGGTGCTTCTATTAATGGCTACAATAACGACCTTGTTGTTACCTTTATAAGCAGAGACGTGGACATTTGTTTCAGGGGTCTTAGTTGCATCAACCCTTACATAGCCTGGACGAACAAATTTGGAGAAATGAGCCATGTTATAGCCGCGTTTGCTGATCGTGCCGTCCTCTTTCATCGGGCCGTATTGTCTGCGGATATACCACCATACATAGGCTTGGAAATCGCCTTCAACCATCGCATTGTGAATATGATGGGATACATCCAATGCCTCAGGCCAGAGATCCGCCGAGTTGTTGTTACTATTTGGATAGTATACTTCCGTCATCCAGAGCTCTTTGCCCGCTCCTTTTTGTTTGAACAGCGGGTATGCGAAATTGCTAACGCTTGTACCATAAAGATGAGCACCAAGAATATCCATATTGGCAAGAGCTTGCGGATCATTCAAAATCGGGTCTGACATATTTTTCAGGTATTGAAATGACTCCGGTGCCATGACCTTCGCATTTTGAATGGAGCCCGCATTTTCTTTCATAAAGCGAAGCATCTCTTGTGGCGTCCACCATGTCCAGTCATGAGCGTAATCAGGCTCATTTTGAACCGAAATCGCATAAAGGTTCACACCGTTATTTTTCATGTAAGTGACAAAATCATTAAGATGCTGGGCATACGCAGCGTATTTATCGTATTTAAGTCGTTTCGCTGAAGTATCACCATTTTTATTGAAGGTCTCGATCATACTAGCTGGAGGATTCCATGGCGAAGCGAAGACGAGTGCACCTTGCTCTATCGCACGTTTTGCAGTCGGCACTTCTTTGGACCAATTATTGCTGTCACCGTCTACAAAGATTCTTAATACCGAAAAGCCCAGCTGATTTTGTCCATTGCCAAATGCCGTATCTCTTTGGGATGCTGTCAAATCCCCAATCCAAGCCGGGTGGTTAATGCCGCCAAAGCCTTTGATTAATTGTTTTTCTGCCGATAAATTAATAACTGCATCACTTGCTGCTGAAACCTTAGGTGGACCTGGCACGGTTAATACTAACGGAAGCGCCGTTAAACATGCCAATAATACAAACATTGTTTTTTTCAATCTTGAGATCATTTCTTTCATCTCCTTAGAATAGTAGTTTTTTCCTATATGCTTCTCCGGCTGCTTCAACAACCGCCAACCACCTCCCTTCTCATCTATCCCTTTAGCTTTCACTCATGCAGTCGTTATTCGTATGCTTTAGCCCTTAACGCCGCCGAGGGTCATCCCTTGGATAAAATATTTTTGCAGGAACGGATATACCATCAAAATGGGAACGCTGGCAATGATCGTCATCGTAGCCCGGATTGAAGTTGGCGTCACCATCGCTCCGCTGTCGCCCGCAGCTTGATAAATATCTCCGGCCGTTGCCGTGGCTGCCGTAGTGGATGTTTGCAAAATTTTCATCAACTCGTACTGCAGCGTGCTTAATTTAAGAGTGGAGGAATTGTATAGAAACACATCAAACCAGGAATTCCACTGCCCTACCGCTACAAACAGCGACACGGTCGCCATCACGGGCACGGTCAGCGGCAATACGACGCGGACGAATGTGGTGAATTCTCCTGCACCGTCGATTCGGGCCGATTCCAGAATGCCTTCCGGCAGGCCTTCAATGAAGGAACGGATGACGATCATGTTGAACACCCCAATTACACCCGGAACAATATAAACCCAGAAGGAGTTAATCAAGCCTAAATCCCGAATAAGCAAATAACTAGGAATCAAGCCTCCACTGAAATACATCGTAAACACGAAAAACATCGTGACAAACTTGCGCAGAACAAATCCCTGCCGGCTGACGGTATAGGAGAGCATCGCTGTGCAAAATACGGCCACAACCGTTCCAATAACCGTACGCAGTGCCGATATGAGAGTAGCGTGATAAACATCGGATTCTCCAAAAATATACTTGTAATTATCCAGCGTCCATTCCCGTGGCCACAAATATATCCCGCCCCTAATGGCGTCGTCAGCATCATTAAAGGAAACGGCCATCATATGGACAAACGGGTAAATGGTGACGACCATCAGCGCTATCATAAAGATAATGTTGCAGCTGTCAAACACGAGATCCCCAAAGCCTGCTCTGGGCAAGCGGGACATTTTGGCTTTTTGCATCGTGTAGTTCCCCTTTTAAAACAATCTGCTTTCTCCCATTTTCTTAGCAATCGAATTGGCGGAGAAAAGGAAGATGAAGCTGACTACCGTTTTAAAAATGCCAGCCGCCGTTCCTAAGGAAAAGTTGCCCATTCCCATGCCATACTTCAGCACGAATAGGTCGAGGTTCTCCGAGTAATCCATGTTCATCCCATTGCCCAGCAAATATTGCGGCTCAAAACCAGCTTCAAGAATGTTGCCCATGTTCATGATTAGCAAAATAATGATAACGGGCTTCATGCCGGGAAGCGTTATGCTAACCATGCGCTGGAGCCTGCCCGCTCCATCTATTTCAGCCGCTTCATATTGGGAAGGATCGATAGCACTAATGGCGGCCAAATAAATAATCGTGCTCCAGCCCACCTCCTTCCAAACCTCGGTCGCCCCGAGGATTCCCCAGAAATATTCTCCTTTGCCCATCCATAGGACTGCACTATCTATGAGCTTGAGCTTCAGCAGCAGCAAATTAAGGATGCCATCCGGAGATAAAACCGTCAGAACGATGCTTGAAGCTACTACCCATGAAATAAAGTGCGGTAAATAGCTGACGGTCTGAACGAACCGTTTAAAAATGATGTTTTTCAGCTCATTCAGTAGAAGAGCCAACGTAATCGCTGTAACGAAACCTAGTACTAATTTGATGGAGCTCATTACTAGAGTATTGCGCAGCACACGATAGAAGGTGCTGTCAGCGAATAGGAGGTTGAAGTGATGCCAGGCCACCCATTTCTGTTCCCCGAAGGATTTTGCCGGCTTGTAGTTTTGAAAGGCCATCGTCCAGCCCCAAAGCGGTAAATATTTGAAAATAAAAGCCCAAATGACGAATGGAATACACATAAACGCGAGCGTTTTCTGCTGAATAAGACGATGATAAAACAGCTTTATTTTATTTATTTCTGTTCTATCGGTGCCTAGTGCTGCATCCATCGTATTCATCAGTTTCCCCACTTGATATGACTCCTTCCAGCCCCCTGCTTAAGCCCTGCTCACCATTTGCCTGCAACGCGATTCTTTATCACCTTGGTTATCGTATTCTCATAGGTCTTCTTGTCCAGCTTGTTCAGCTCGCCGATATACTCCTCCCACAGCTTGTCGAAATCAGGCGGCCATGCCATGACCAGAGCAGGCAAATATTTGCGCTGCACATCATCCGACTTCATCGTAAAAATTTGCTCCGGGGAGCCTTGCTCCAGCGCGATGGACCATGCGGGGAACCATGGACGTGCTTCTGGCTTTGAAAACATCTCGCTGAACGTATCGACACCATATGCGTTCAGAATCGTTTTATCGCCATCGGTAAACGAGGCATAGGCTAGCTCGGGCTGATTGCCGGGGCTAAAGGCATTGCCGTCTGATAAAGTGGACTCCACGCCGTAACGCGGCCAGTCTGTTTCGAAGTAGGTGAAGCCAAAAGTACGGCTGAGCTCCAGATCATCATGGTATTTGCGCTGTTCATCGCTTGCGTAATAAAAGCGGCCATGGTCATCTACACTGTAGGTTTGGTCCTTGATCCCCCACTGTACGAGGATTTGATTTTCTTCCTTCAGCAAAGTATCGAAGTATTTAATAATACGAATGGGATCCTTGGCTTTGATGGAAATGCCGACCCCATAATTGGCGACAAAGCCTGGCGGGTCCACATACTGATCTTTGATGTCTTTGTCGAATACAAGGGGAAGCGGAGCATAACGTTTCTCGTCAATGCCAGCCGCCAATAGATTTTTGGAAGCATCCCCTGCCTGCCATGCGTAGTTAAAGTAGCCAAGCACACGCCCTGAGGTCAATTTGGCCAAATATTGATCCTTGTTCATGGTAAAGGATTCCGGATCAAACAGTTTTTCCGCGTTCACTTCGTTCAGCTTCTGAATCCATCTCCTCTGATAGTCGGTTCCGGCTACAACCTCGGCCTCATGGGTTTCCATATCGACAATAACACGGCCGTCGTTAGGATAGCCCGCAAGATGCATAGCAGGGTTTTGCAGCGTAAAGAAGTTATTTGCGACGCCGGCCAGGGAAACGAACCCTATCGTATCCGCGCCATCAATTGTCGGATGCTTCTCCCTGTATTGCTTGATTAGAGCAAAATATTCGTCCAAGGTTTTGATCTTCGGATAGTCGAATGCCTTCAGCACCGAACGCTGGATCCAGAAGGCTCCTCCGCCAATATTGGGGCCACCGAGATACTCGCCCTGATTGGCGGTATACGGCAACGTATAAATTTTCCCGTCCTCCTGTCGCATTTTATCGAAGTAAGCTCCGTACACGCGTTTGATGTTAGGCCCGTACTCCTCAATCAGATCATCGAGCGGAATGTAGGCTCCTGCGTCCATCAGCTTCGCCATTTCGCCACTAGAGCTGATCACATCTGGATAATCGCCGCTGGCAATCATGACTCCAGCCTTGGTTACGCTGTCGCCCACGACATATTCCAGCTTCCAGTCGACACCGGTTTGTTTCTGCAATTCTTTGCCGATGGCCGTTTCACTCGCCAAGGTGTCCTTCTTGCCTGTCGAAAAATGATAGTATGAAAAAGTTACGGGCGGGTTCTCCTCTCCGCTTGCTGTGGAAGCATCGGATGTGGATTTGCTGCTAGAGGCGCTGTTAGGCGTAACGTTATCCGCCTTACTGCACCCTCCGAACATCGCTGCTAATAAAATAATCAAGCCAGCAATTACCGCCTTGCTTTTGTACATTTCAACAAATTCCCCTTCCAACCGCAAAGTTGTAAGCCCTTTCAATATATCAAGAAAGCGTTTTCTTGATTACCCTACAAACCATACCTTTTTCTTCGAAAAGCATACCCATTCTTTCCCAACTATTACAACTCCTCGGTTTCCAACGGCAGAACGATTTCGATATGCGTTCCCATCCCTTCACTGGCATGGATGGAGAAGTCAAAGCGATCCTGGTAACACAGCTTTAGACGGTAATAAGCATTTTTCATGCCAACCCGCTCGCCTATATCATCATTTTCCTCCAAATAATGAAACAGCTCATCCAGCTTGGCCTGAGACATGCCGATACCATTATCGTATAATCTGATATAAAGCTGGTTCTCCCGCTCGGTAACAGAGATCGTAATGATTCCTTTGTCGGGACTCGATTCGATTCCATGGATACTGGCATTCTCCACAAACGGCAAAATAACCATCTTAGGAATTCGGCGGTTAAGCGCTGACGGATCTGCTACAATGCTATAGTCCAGCTTCCCCCCAAAGCGGTATTGCTGTATTTCCAGAAAGCTGTCTATCAGCTCAAGCTCCTCACGCACCAGCACATGCTTCCGACTCCAAGAGATAGACTGGCGGAACATTTGGGACATATGATGAATGATTTTTGCCGTTTCCCGCTCTCCCTTGATGACGCTCCTCATTCGGACAGATTCCAGAGCGTTAAACAGGAAGTGGGGATTGATCTGGCTGTGCAAGGCATGAAGCTGCGCCTGCTGCTGCTTCAGCTCCAAATCCTTCTTTTGGATATCCGCAATATAAACCTCATTAATCAAGTTCTTGATCGTTCCCATCATTTGATTGAATTCCACCGTTAGCTGGCCGATTTCATCTCTCGCCTCTTCGTGAGGAATCGTCTGAAAGGTTTGCGTTTTCACCTTCTTCATATGCATGAGAATCTTCACCAGCCGTACATGCAGAGATCTCGACATCACAGCGATAATAATGGAGGGCAGCACAAAATTAATGCAAGCGAGCCAAATGACAATGAACCGCGAATCGCGGACCTCTGTAAGGAAGACTGCCTCATTCATCACGCCCTGGAGCGTCCACCCCTCCAAATAACTAATGCCATCAAAAGAAGCCTCAAACAAATGTGAGTTTTTAGGAAGCGCAATGTCCTCAAACCGAACATTTGCCTGCTGCCATTCTCCTACCTGTTCATAGCCAAAGCACACCCGTCCCTCAGGGTCAACCAAATAAACCTTGCCGCCAAAAGCACTGTTTCCGAATTTTTGGGCGAGCAAATCCATGTTCAAATCAATTTTTACCAGTTGCTCAATACCTCCGGTATGGTAGTTATTTAACTGTTGAATGAGGCTGAGCTTCTTGTCGGCATAAACAAAAGCTGGATAAGGAGCAGAAGAGGACTTAGACTGGATATACCAGTCGGATTGCCGAACCGCTTCGTTCAGGTGGTCAATGTAGCCCGAGGACAAAACGGTGGGATTATCTGTATACACCTGATACCAGCGGACACCCTGCACGTTTTGATCGGAAAACGCCCCGCTCAGATAAGAATGATAAGTCTCAATGTAATCCAGCTGAGTGGCAAAATGCCTTGCAACTGTTTTGTTAAAGATGGGATCGGCATAGAGGGAATAGGACAAACCAACGCCTTGGTCAAACGTTACGCGCAGATCGTTTTTGAGATTGTTTAAGGCCATGTCGGCATCACGGGTTTTTTGGCTGCGAATATTAACGGTAGTCACATTATAAAAAACCACGTTAGTGACAACGATAGGGATAAATACGGATAGTATGTACATGAGCAGCAGCTTGTCGCGCAGCTTCATGTAGTTCAAATTGAATTTAATCATCGTTCAGCCTCCCAGCTCCTTGGCGTTCAGTATGTTTCGGTATTCTGTCGGCGACAGCTTCTCTCGCTTCTCGAACTGGGCGACAAAATAATCCGCATTCTGAAAGCCGACTCTGGCGGCGATTTGGTACATGCGCAGGTCAGTTTGCCGAAGCAGCTTTTTGGCTTCCTTGACCCGCAGCTCCAGCAAATATTCATTGAAATAAACCCCATAGCTTTTGCGAAAAAGCCGGCCCAGATACAAGGCATTCATATAAAACATTGCCGCGATGGATTTGAGACTGATATTTTCGCTATAATGGGCGTCAATATAGTTTTTAATCTGCTTGATGCTGCCCTTGGACCACTCCTGACGAAGCAAGGCAATGTAGTCCTCCGCTTCCGTAAGCGCCAGCATGAAATGCTCCTCCAGCAGCTGTAGGCTCCAATTGCCATGCTCCCGTTCGGCCAGCTCCTTTAACCACCCAACCTCCTCCTCGCTGCCGTCCATCTCCTTAATGACGGCTATAATTCCGGTAATGCATCGGGAGAGCGACCCCGTTACAGCCTGCGGGGTGAAACGTTGCTCACGGAACAGGCGGAACATGTCCGCCGCCGTTTGACAGTATGCCTCCCGGCTGCCCTCCTCCAGCTGCAAAACCAGCCTATTTGAAAGGTCTGGACTAATATCAAAAACATACAGTGGCAGATCCTTAATTTTTGCGTACCATATCACACCGCGTTCAGCATATTTATGCCGGGCTGCCTCGCTAGCCTCCAGATAGGAATGGCGAAGCTCGGCAATATGATCGACGGCATTGCCCACATACATGCCGATGTCACAGCTCAGGCGATGGGAAAGGGCTATGCGTAGCTTTTCCAAAGCGGGCCCAATCCCCCCCTCTCTCGTATGCAGCCGGTCCACGTTTAACAGGAGCCCAAACTTGCCCGGCTGCAGCTCGATGACAGGAACATCTCCTTCTCTACACTCAATAGCGTGCAGCGCTTCCTGAAACATCTTAATGTCCGCCAGCTGTTCCTGCGGAGCGGCGTACACGTCAACCAACACATACATCAGGCTTGCACCCTCCGGCATGCCTAGCATTGCGGAATATGGCTCTGCCTCCTTCTTGCCTAAAGCCCCCTGCATCAACGCTTCTAGAATAGGGTTGCCTTGCTGCTTGTCTCCGGACAGCAAAGCCTTCTTTTTTTCTATAATGCTGTAGGTCAGCTTCCGTAAAGCCGCCGTCATTTCCTCTTCGTCAATGGGCTTCATAATATAGTCGTGTACCCCGTAGCGTAGAGCCTGCTGTGCATAATTAAAATCATTATAGCCGCTGATAATAATGAAAAACGGGTCAAGCTGGCTATGCTCCTTTACACTTCGAATCAGATCAAGTCCATCCACGAGCGGCATGCGAATGTCGGTAATGACTAAATCTGGCTCCAGGTCCTTAATCATTTCCAGCGCTTCCTTGCCATTATTCGCCTCACCGACTATTGTGAACTTCATTTCTTCCCATGGGATTAGCTCGATCAGTCCTTTCCGAACAAATACCTCATCGTCTGCCAGCACTATTTTGAGCATCATCCATTTTCCCTTTCTTCATTAAAATAAAAGCTCTCGTGATTAGTTACCTTGCCTTAGTTATGTAAGCGCTATCATATTATTAGAATGATAATAAAGCCCAAAGGAATCTTTGCGAATATACGCTGATTTGGGGGGCTTTAATGGGGCAGCAAAAATACTGCTTGATTACTCATGTTAACACATTTACATATTTTATCCAAATAAAAATTTAATAGTTACGTGGACCTGAACCTTTGCGTACTTCCCAACTTATTAACATAATCCCGATAGATACAGATAGACATATAGATGGTTAGCCTTCATGTAATATTAATAATTCTATATAGAGGCTGAGCTTTAGAATGTGATATAATTCTCTACAGCTAAATACATAATTTAGAAATAAATTGAATGATTGCAGAGGTTCTCAGTCCTATGAAAAATTACATCGCTCACCAAGCGGAAACCTTTATTCTTAGTAAATATACAAGCCGCTTCTTATTCGGAATCGCATTTCTTGCTGTTATTGCGGCAGACTTCCGCTTCGAGAATTACATATTGTTCCAGTTTGCTTATTTAATGCTTAGCTTACTGGTAGGCCTTTCTTTCTGGAAGGAAGCTTGGATTCGAAGCGTGCTCGTCGTTCTTATCGTTTTCTTTAGAGTTTATTTGGAGCGGCAGCCAGCCGTTTTCCTTCAGGATGAGTTTCTCTTGAGAGTCTTCACCTTAGTCCTTACGTATTTTTTAACCTCCTCTTCTATTTCGTTTATGATTTTGTATTACAATAGACAGAAGCAAAATATGCTTCAGCTCACCTTTACATTAGCTAAAGCCTTGGATTCAAGAGATCATTATACAGCCGACCACTCGGATAACGTGGCTTATTACTCGAGGAAAATCGCCGAAGAAATGAATCTGTCCAAGCTAGCGTGCGAACGCATTTATATTGGCGGCATCCTTCATGACATTGGGAAAATCGGCGTGCCTGAGCATATTCTCCTCAAACCATCTAGGTTGACGGACGGAGAGTTTGAAATTATTAAGGAGCATCCTAATACGGGTTATGAGATGCTAAGTCATATCTCCCATCTTAAACGGTCCGGCATTCTGGATATGATTCTTCATCATCATGAAAGATTTGACGGACGCGGCTACCCGAGCCGTATTGGACATACCGAAATTCCAATAGCAGCTAGAATTATGGCTGTTGCTGATACGTTCGATGCCATGACCTCCAAGAGGGTATATAGAGGAGAGCTCGATGTTGAGTTCGCGATAGAGGAAATTCGAAAAAATGCAGGAACACAATTTGATCCTGACGTAGTCAAAGCCTTTATGAACATCTGGCAGCGTGAAGGACCTCAATTATTATCCAAGTATTCTGCTTAGCCAACCATAGAGCAACCTTGGAATAAAGAAACAGCTGCAGCCTCGGACCTGAAAATAACGTCCTAGACCGCAGCTGTTTTATTTTTCCTGCTTTAGCTTTACGATATGCTCATTCTCATGAATATGAATGCCTGCTTGATTGCTTTTCGCTGCAGAAATCATCGTTTTGGCAACAGCACTGGCCTGCACAGGAGCATATTTCCTGAGCGGCCCCGAAAACAGTGGGGAAAGCAAGCCCGACAGCGATGCGGCGATTCGTTCCCCGAACCGAAATTCCTCCCGCTCGCCAAGCAGCAGCGAAGGACGGAGTATATGCAAAGCCGGAAGCTTGAGGCTGCTCAGCGCTTCTTCCACTTCCCCCTTCACACGATTATAGAAGGCTCGCGATGATGGATTTGCCCCGATTGCAGATACAAGCAATAGCTGCCTTGCTCCTTGCCTGCTCGCCAATTGTCCGAGCGATAGCGGGTATTGATAGTCTACTTTCCGAAAAGCATCCTGACTCCCGGCCTTCTTGATTGTCGTACCGAGTGTGCAAAACACATCTGCACCGTCCATCTGCACACTCGCTTGCTGCAATTGCTCGAAGTCGATGATTTGCTCCACGAGCTTTGGATGCTCCATGCCCGTTGGCCGCCGAACAAAAATCGTTACGGCCTTGTATGCTGCATCGTTAAGCAACAATTGAACCAACTCCTTGCCAATTAAGCCTGTGGCTCCCGCCACTACAGCTGTTCTGTTCATTTGGCTGCCTCCTGTAAAAAACGCTATTATCAACTGAAGATTTAATCGTTCGCAATATTTGACTCCACTTTAGAAGAGTTTAATATAGTGCATCCCTGTTTTCAATTGCCTACGCGAAAAGAGACCATCTCGACAGTAGTTTTATCTACCAGGAGATGGTCTCTATAGATGAGTCAGGGCTTATTTGAGAAGCAGCGGCTGGATCTTCTTCTCTATGAGTTCTGCAACCTCATATGCAGTATTGCAAGCTAGAGCTTCTTCGGCAAAAACATTCATAGCTTCGTACGACAATTTGGATATTTGGCTGCGAGCAGGCAGGATCGAAGCGGCACTCATGCTGAATTCATCGAGACCAAGACCTACAAGCAGCGGAATGGCTGCCGCATCACCCGCCATTTCTCCACACATGCCCACCCATTTCCCTTGTGAATGAGCAGCGTCGATTACCATTTTGACCAAGCGCAATATGGCAGGGTTAAGCGGCTGATACAAATATGAGATCCGTTCGTTCATTCGGTCAGCAGCCATCGTATATTGAATCAGATCGTTGGTGCCGATGCTGAAAAAGTCTACCTCTTTGGCGAAGCGATCAGAAAGTATAGCGGTAGATGGAATCTCCACCATTATGCCGACCTGTATCTGGTCTGAAACTTGAATATTTTCAGCCTCCAGCTTACTTTTTTCCTCCAGCATCATTTCTTTGGCTTGACGGAACTCATCCAATGTTGAAATCATCGGGAACATGATCCGTAAATTTCCATACCTACTGGAGCGAAGCAGCGCACGGAGCTGGGTACGGAAAATATCCTGGTGCTCCAGACATAAACGGATAGCCCGGAAGCCTAAGAATGGGTTCATTTCTTTAGGAAGCTCTAAATACGAAAGCTCTTTATCTCCCCCGATGTCCAGGGTTCGAACGACCACTGGCTTGCCATCCATTTTCTCCAATACAGCCTTGTAGGCATTAAACTGTTCATTCTCCGATGGCATGCTGTCCCGGCTCATATACAGAAATTCTGTCCGGTACAGCCCCACCGCTTCGCCTCCGTTTGAGAGGACAGCGGAAACGTCCGCAGGGGTGCCAATGTTCGCCGCCAGCTCCACATGATGACCATCTGCAGTCACGGTAGGCTTATTTTTCAGCTTGGCCCATTCATTACGCTGCTCTTCATACTGCCCTTGCTTGATACGGTATTGCTCGACGGTTTGCTCATCCGGGTTGATGATTACGATTCCTTCCAGCCCGTCAAGAATCAGCAGATCGCCGCTGCGAATTTGAAGCGCTGCCCCTTTCGTCCCTACAACCGCGGGAATTTCAAGTGATCGAGCCATAATAGCTGAATGAGTGGTCCTCCCTCCGATGTTGGTTATGAATCCCAACACATAATTCCGGTTTAGCTGTGCTGTATCCGATGGCGTCAGATCCTCAGCCACCAGAACAACTTCGTCCAGAATGGAGCCCAAATTTTCAGCCTTTACTTTCAAAAGATGCCCCAGCACTCGCTTGCTAACATCCCGCATATCTGACGCGCGTTCCCTTAAATAAGCACTCTGCATATTCTCGAACATAGCGATGAAGAACTTTGTTGTTTCTTGAAGAGCATGCTCGGCATTGACCTGCTCCTCTCGAATGAGACGCTCGATCGGTCCAATGAGCTCGGGATCGTTCAGTACGAGCAGATGGGATTCGAAAATTTCCGCCTTCTCCTCGCCTAATTGCTCCAGCGTCCGCTGCTTCAGAGCCTGCACGTCCACAATCGATTGTGCCAAAGCCTCGTGAAATCTGAACATTTCGCCATCTGCATCATCAATCGTCCATTTCTCCGCCTGCAAATTCGGCTGTTCGATAACGAATGCCTTTGCAATAGCAATGCCTGCCGAAGCCGCTATACCTTCTATGTTAATCATAAAGAATACCCAGGCCTTCCTTCTGGAATATTCCCTCGATCGCCTCAAGCGCTTCGGCTGCATCTTCTCCTTCTGCAATGAAGGTGACTACATCATTCGTGCTCAGGTCAAGCGAAAGAACGCCAAGAATGGATTTCAAGGTTACCTTGCGTCCATCCGCTTCAGCAAAAATCTCGGCTTTAAAATTACTCGCCATATTCACAATGGCTGTCGCCGGCCGTGCATGGATACCATCTTCGCTTAATACCATAAATGTTTTATTCATCTCTACCAGCTCCTATTTGTAGTTGCAAGTTGTCAATGCAAGTTCTATATCGTTTCTCCATTGCTTCTAATACATTCCTGATACCAATAGAAGGAGTCCTTTTTATATCTTTGCAAGGTTCCTTTGCCATCGTTATCTTTATCGACATAAATAAAACCGTACCTTTTTTTCATCTCACCGGTTCCGGCACTAACCAGATCGATACAGCCCCAAGGCGTGTATCCAAGTAGTTCTACGCCATCCTCCAGCACCGCTTTTTTCATTTCTTCTACGTGTCTTCTAAAATACTCAATACGGTAATCATCGCGAATTCTGCCATCCTCTTCGACCGTATCTACCGCGCCCAAACCATTCTCTACAATAAACAGCGGGATTTGATACTTATCGTACAGCCAGTTCAGCGTAATACGAAGACCGACGGGATCAATTTGCCATCCCCACTCACTGGCTGGAAGAAGAGAATTTTTGTAGCCGCTAATCTCATTGCCCTCGCTCTTATTCTGAGTTGCCGGATTCGCAATGGCGACAGAGCTAGAGTAGTAGCTGAAGCCAATAAAATCAATCGTTCCCTCTTGCAAGATAAGCGCATCTTCTGGCTGTGTTTCAATGATTAATTCATTTCTTTCCAGAAAATGATAATATGAATTAGCGTACTTGCCGCGTACATGAACATCCAAAAACATGTAGGCTTCCTGAAGCTTCTTTACGCTTGCCAGAACATCGTCCGGACTTGCGGTCGCCGCATAGGATGTTGGATGAAGAAACATGCCTCCAATGACAAACGCCGGATTAATTTCCTTGCCAAGCTTTACAGCCCTTGCACTAGCCACCAGCATATAATGAGCTGCCTGGTACATGGTCTGGAGCTTGTTCTCGCCTTCAGCGATTTGAATGCCGCCAGGCTTCCAAGGCTTGCGGACAATCATATTGATCTCATTGAAGGTCATCCAATATTTAACCTTGTCCTTATACCGGGTAAATACGGCTTGGCAATAATTCAAATAAAAATCAATCAGCTTGCGATTTCTCCAGCCGCCGTATTTCGTGACGAGATGATAGGGCATTTCAAAATGGGATATTGTAATGACTGGTTGAATGCCATATTCAAGGCAGGTATCAAACATTTCATCGTAAAACATCAGCCCTTCCTCATTCGGCTCCTCCTCATCTCCATTCGGAAAAACTCTGGTCCATGCGATACTGGTTCGAAAGCACCGAAAGCCCATCTCATGAAATAACTTAATATCTTCTTTATAGTTCGAATAAAAGTCGCTGGCTTCATGATTGGGATAATAGCGATCCGGCAGCACGCCATCCGTGACTTCCCGTTCCACCCCATGGGCAGCAGCCGTCATCACATCGCTGACACTGACACCTTTGCCGCCTTTATTCCATCCGCCCTCTACCTGATTCGCGGCAACTGCGCCGCCCCATAAAAAATCGTCCGATAATCTACTCATCCGTATCCTTCCTTTGAGCATCAATCGCTAGCAATGCTTCGCTTATTGCCACCTGCTTCGCGGCTACTTGAACAACGCTCTTGTATTCATTCGTGTTAGAGATAATGACCGGTACTACCGTATCATAGCCCGCAGCTCGAATAGCTTCTTTATCGTATTCAAGAAGCAGGTCTCCCTGTTTGATTAGCTGACCTTGCTTCACATGCGCCGTGAAATGTTGGCCTTTTAATTTGACGGTGTCTATGCCAACGTGAATGAGCATTTCCACCCCATCCTTGGACAGCAAGCCGATCGCATGGTGGGTACGGAATAAGGACATGACCGAGCCGTCAAATGGAGCATACACTTTTCCATCGTCTGATTCGATTGCAGCACCGGCGCCAAGCGCAAATATAGGATCATCGATTTCAGCGATGCTTTTCACCTTTCCGTTCAAAGGCGAATTTATGATGATTTCTCGTGCTAAGCCGCTTGCTGCATCCCTTGTTTTCTTGGCAGTGGAAGGCTGTTCTTTAACTGCTGCATTGCCAGCTGCTCCAGCGCTTACCGCTACCGCCTCCGGCATGTCTTCCTCATCAATGCCCCAGATTAGGACTCCGACCAAAGCAAGCGTGATACTGATCGCAACGCCAATTAAAATATGAATATAGCTGTCTGCAATGTAAGTCGGCAGCGCCAATAATCCCGGCAAAATCAATGCCGTTGCTCCACCGCCCCAGAAGTTCACATAGGCAGCCCCAATACCTCCAGATACCATTGCCACGATAAAAGGCTTTTTATACTTCAGGTTATAACCGAATATAGCGGGCTCTGTAATTCCGAATAATCCGGTCAAGCCGCTTGATAAGGCGCCCGATTTTTTTGCTTTATTTTTCAACAGGAAAAACACGCCAAAGCATGCTCCAGCTTGAGCCAGATTGCCCGTTAAATTTGCTGGCGATATGACGGAATAACCATACTCTGCAATCAGTTGGCTGTTAATTGGCGTAATTGAATAATGCATCCCAAATATGATGAGCACAGGCCTGAATGTGCCGAACAGGAACGAACCAATTACGCCGTTCGCCGTATAGAGGTACGTGACGATTTTGGCGATGCTGCTCCCCACATAGGTGCCGAAAGGTCCGATCGCAATTAAGCCAAGGGGAACCATAATAAACAAAACAAGCATCGGGACAAACAAGATTTTGAACAAGTCCGGTATCCGTTTATCAATAAAACGATACACATAGCTCATGATCCAAACTGAGATGATGATTGGAATAATCGTCGATTTGTAATTGACTAATAAAAGCGGAAGCCCAAAAAAGTCTAAGCTGGTGACCCCTGTTTTCGCTACGTTGGCCGCCCCTTCCAAGAGGGTTGGGTACATGTAGGCTCCTGCTAAAGCAACCGCTAGATACTCACTGGTTTTAAACTTCTTAGCTGCACTGACCGCAAGGAAGAACGGAAAGAAGTAAAAAATCAAATCGCTAATTAAGTTAAATACCTGGTAAGCGCCACTTGTTGTTTCGATCAAGCCCATGCTAGTAAGTATAGCCAGCACGGACTTGACCATTCCGCAACCGATGAGCACGGGGATAACTGGGCCGAATATGCCAGCAACCGTTTCCACAATTCTGGAGATCACATTTTTCTTCTGCTTTACTTCTTTCACTTCGATGTCGCTCTTATCTAAATCGATCATCTCGCTGAGAGCATCGAATACGGCTTTTACTTTTGCCCCGATGATAATTTGCAGCTGACCGCTTCTGAATTGCGCTTTAAGAACGCCTTCCAATCGATCAAGCGCTTTCAAGTCAACGGAAGCTTCATCCTTTACGTTAAACCTCAATCGGGTAGCACAATGCGTTAGGTAGGTGATATTGCTTTCCCCTACTTGATCTAATATTTGCTTGGCTAAATCCTCCGTTTTCAAGCTGTTTCCCCCTCATCTGTCTGTTCTATCTCTTTACCTTGCTGAGTGAATAACAAAGAAAATGCTAGTCTAAGCAGCCTACAGCGCAGATCATCATAGGGGAGATTCAGGATCGGGCTCCTGCCCGATCCTTCCCGCATCCACGCCTGCCGAGCTTCACGGCAAGTTTTTTTATTTGCCGCCGGCCAAATGATATAACATTTTCTCACGCAAGCCAGACGTATCTTTGCCAAATATTTCGGCGATTTTATAGGCAAACGGATACGGTGTCGCCGGTCCTTGGCTTGTAACCAGATTTTGATCAGCTACAACAACTTCATCTTTGAAAATGCCGCCGATCAGCTTTTCTGCGTAGCACGTATAACCTGTTACCTGTTTGCCGTCAATGACCTTGGCTTCGGATAACACGACTGTACCAGAGCACATAGCGCCTATATATTTTTGATGCTCATTAAAATATTGGACCATCTTGATAACTTCCGGATTTTCGCGCAGGTTCTGCCCCCCTGGACGTCCGCCAGGCAGCACAACCATGTCGTAGCTCTTCACTTCTTCGCCAAAGGGTTTGTCGCCCTCTACATAAATGCCATGCATCCCTTTGACCAGCTTATCTCCAAAATAAAAGGTGTCGCATGTCAGGCCCGCTCTTCTCAAAATATCTACGATCGTTAATGTCTCGCCTTCTTCATACCCCTCTGCCATCAACACTGCTATTTTACCCATGCTTATACGTCCCTCCTATTCTGCATTAAAGGAATTAAAATACACCATCCGATTTTTCACCGCCAGGCTGTCTCCGCCAAGCACGTCTACCAATTTATAAGCAAATGCATAGGTCGTTGCAGGCCCGCGGCTGGTGACTAAATTACCATCCACCACTACAACATCTTCCTTAAAGGTGCCGCTTGTTTCGATCTTTTGATCGTAGCCTACATAGGCTGTGAATTTTTTCCCATCGAGCACTCCTGCTTTTCCTAAAGCAATTGGCGCTGCACACATTGCACTCACAAACTTTCCAGCCTGATTCATCTCCTGCAGCAGTCTGATCACTCGGTCATCATCCCGCAGCCGTGTAGCTCCTTGCAAACCGCCTGGCAGCACAATCATATCGTAGTTTTTTACATCGTCACTGATGATTGCATCCGCCTTGACTACGATGTCATGAGCGCCGCGAACGCGTTCACCTGCAATGCTAATTAAATGGCACTCTATTCTGGCTCGTCTTAAAATGTCTACAATCGTTAAAGTTTCGCTTTCTTCAAATCCTTCCGCCAACATCACTGCGACTTTACTCACATTCACACCCTCCTGCTTCTTGGTAAGCTGGGCCTTATTCTCTGCCACTTTGCTTATTCTTAATTTGTCCTATTTTCGGACCGACGCCTTGAACATCGTCGGTTGTGCAGCATAAATCCTCATTTGCTTTTAACGCAACCATACCTTAACATGGATTACACGCAACTGAGAATCACATTTACATTTTGTATATGTAATAATAAGTTGCAAACATCTTCACAGCAGATTATATGGCTATTACATGACGGAGGTTTTTTATGATAAACAACTACAAGTATTTTCTAGTTTTATCTGAAGAGCTGAACATATCAAATGCAGCCAAACGGCTGTTTATCTCCCATCAATGCTTAAGCAAATATTTGAAGGGACTGGAACAAAGATATGATGTTTCTTTTTTTGAGCGAAAACCTAAATTTGTATTAACAGCCGCCGGCAAAATCATGCTGGATACGCTGCGCCAAATTGAGCTCTCGGAGCAAAATCTAGAAAATCAGCTTAGCGATTTGAAAGAGGACAGAACAGGCACCATTCATCTCGGAATAACGGAAGGGCGCTATCCGATTTTGGTTCCTAAGTTATTAAAGGAATTTCATAGCCTTTATCCGAAGGTGGAATTAACGATTCACCGCACAACCTCACCGCAGATGCAGAAAATGGTGCTAAATCACTCACTTGATTTATTTTTGTCTGGTGTAAGCAACCTGGCTTCTCAGCAATTAAAATACGAAACGATCCTAAATGAGCATATGTACCTTGTTATTTCTGACAACTTATTAAAGCAGTATTTCCCAAATGACTTTCCCGCGTGTAAAGAGACCTTTGCGAAGGGGGCCGATTTACGTTTATTTCAACATGTCCCCTTCGTTCTGAATGAGAAAAATTTCAATTCCCGTATTCTCCTAGATAGGCATCTATCTGAATGTGGGATCTCTTTGAACTGCATTAATGAGTTGACCCAGCCTGACATCCATCACCTGTTATGCGCTGAGGATTATGCAGCCAGTTTTTGCTTAACGATGTACTTGTCTGGAGTCAATCAATTAAATCAGTCCAAAAAATATTCCTATTTGAATGTATTCCCCATTGCAAACTTTACATCGGTCAATCCGCTTGCTCTGATATATAACAAAAACAAAATATTTCCAGCCTATACACAGGACTTGAAAAATATTATTAAACGATTTTGCAGCCCCATCGCTCATTTTTCACATGAACTACAAGGAAACATATAGTTTGTGCTTCTGCTCATGGGAAAGCTGCTTGTTGAGAAAGACCCTCCCCTAATCGCAAATAAAAGTTGCTGCATTGCAAATAAGATGTGCTTGATATCGAGGCATATTCCGTTAATATCAGCAGTAAAGAATGATGGGGGCAGGTTATGAACCTTTTAATTGATGAATTATCCAATTACGCAGCAAATCTTAGATATGAGGATTTATCCGAAAGAGCCATTGAAGTAGGGAAGCAGGTCATCTTGGATGCATATGGAAACATGGTATTTGGCCGTTACTGCAAAGAAAGCAAGCTTATTATGGACTATGCAAAATTAGCAGATACCGAGGTGAAAAACGAAGAATTAGTCCCTTTACTCGGTGAGGAAGATACCTTCACAGGTTCTGATACGGCTGTTTTTGTACATGCCATGATGGCACGCTGCGCAGATTTGGATGATGGCTATCGGCATGCGATGGGACATCCCGGTTCAATTCTCGTACCGTTGCTGCTTACGATGGCTCATTTGCACAAAAGGAATGGCAAAGAAATGATCACGGCCATTGTAGCAGCTTATGATGTTTACGCTCGCCTTGGCGAAGCTATCAATCCTTTTATGTACCGTGAAAGAGGCTTTGATGCTACTGGCGTTTGCGGTGCTGTTGCAGCAGCAGCGTTAATGTCGAAAATGACTGGTGCTGATGCTGTACAAACAAAGCATGCCATGGGTATTTCCTCCTTATTTACAGGGGGATTAATCGAATATCAAAATGATGGGACATCCGGAAAAATCATGTGCAACGGATGGGGTGCATTAACCGGTATGAGGGCGGTAAGGCTTGCTGCCTGCGGCTTTACCGGGCCTGATGCTGCGCTTGAAGGAAAATACGGATTTTTCCAAGCGTTTACGGGAACAAGTGGTCATTGTGATCTAACCCATGTAGCAAGTGATCTTGGAAAAAATTTCAAAGTAACAAGCATTTATTTCAAACGCCATGCTTGTCAGCGAGGGCTACATGCCATTTTGGATGCGATGCTCGACTTGAGAGAAAGCTATGCCCTATCGCCAGCGAAGATCAAATCAATCGATATAAGAACATCCTCGTTTATCTTTCGCCTGTCCAATCCGAATCCCAAGACAGCCGTCGGCGCGCAGGCAAGTACACAATTCACATCGGCAGTCGCATTAAAATATGGCCGAATGGACTCGGAGGACCTCATATACAACAGCTTCACCGATCCTGAAGTTCAAGAGTTGGTTGGTAAAATAACCGTTTCAAAGGATGATGAGGTACAGGCGTACTTAGCCGGAAACCCTACGCATTTTTGCGCAGCTAAAGTCATCCTAGAAACTTGTGAAGGAGAAACCTATGAAAGATGGGTTCCTGTGCCTTTAGGGGATGTCGAAACGCCATTTGGCTGGGAGATGTTGAAAGTTAAATTTAACCATTTAGTTGAAGAAACGCCTGCTGGTAAAACAAAAGAGGAACGATTTGATTTTCTGAGAAATCTTGAAAATTTTAATGATATCAACAGGTTATTCCGATTTTAAAATGATTTGTTTACTGGTTTGGCTAGTCTCGTGAGAAAAAGCCTCTCTCTTAAAAGCGAATGGCTTCACCCCTGATCATTTTAGGGCGAAGCCATTCGTTCTTTGTTGCAATCTTTTCCCAATCGTATTTTAACAGCTCTTTACTTGCCTTCTTGTACGAATTGTTCAATGCGTTGTTTAATTGAATCGCGAACCATGCGGAACTGAGCGATGATCTCTTCCTCTGTTCCTGTTGCTTTTGCCGGATCATCAAAGCCCCAGTGCCATTTGATCACGTTCGGATTGGAAACGACAGGACAATGCTCGTCTGCGTGCCCACAAAGAGTAATGACATAATCAGCATGATTTAGAATATCAGAATCAATGACATCGGACGTATGGCTGCTAATATCGACACCCGCTTCTTTCATTACTTGAACGGCACGAGGATTTAAGCCATGAGCTTCAAGTCCTGCACTTTTCACTTCATAGTTATTCCCGCCAATTAATTTCAAAAAACCATCGGCGATTTGGCTTCTGCAGGAGTTTCCTGTGCACAAAAAATAAATAAGTGGTTTGTTTTCCATTTTCTTATCCCCTTTTTAATATGGATAGCTTCCTTTTTTACCTAGCCCTTTCACCAAAACCGCTGTAATCAACACGATGATGGCGGCTGCCAAAACAGTGGAAATCCAGACATTAAGGTTTACTGTATAGATAAAATATAGCCATGCAGACAACCCCGCAAGCGTCATAAATAGGGTCGGTACCGTTAATAAAAGACCGATCTTAAAATAGTACCCCCAGCTAATTTTCACCTCTTTGCGCGAAAGCACATGAAGCCATAGAAGAGTAGCTAGTGAACCAATCGGTGTAATCTTCGGTCCTAAATCAGAGCCAATCACATTAGCGTAAATCAATGCTTCACGGAGTATCCCTTCCGTTTGGGTTCCATTTATAGCTAACGCGTCAATCATGACCGTCGGCATATTATTCATAAGGGAAGACAATATCGCAGCAATGAAGCCCATTCCCACCGTGGCGACAAACAATCCCTTATCCGCAACCGTTTGAATCACACTTCCAAGGGCATCCGTCAGCCCCGCATTTCGCAAGCCGTATACGACAACATACATGCCCAAGGAGAAAATGACGACCGTCCATGGAGCTTCCTTTATCAGCTTTTTCGTATGAATGATTGGACTGTTGCGGGCTGCAATAAGAAAACAGGCAGCAGCTATACCCGCTACAATCGAAACCGGAATGGAGAAAAATTCGCTGCCGAAATACGCCAGCAGTAATACAGCTAAAATAATCCAAGAAAGCTTGAATAATCTCTTATCCTTGATGGCATCGACTGGCTTCTTTAATTGTGCTAGCTCGTAATTTTTCGGTATGCTGTTTCTAAACAACAGGTAGAGCATGATTAAGCTTGCAATAATGGAGAAGAAGCCCGGAACGATCATACGGCTGGCATACTCTGCAAATCCGATTTCAAAATAATCGGCAGATACGATATTAACCAAATTACTCACAACTAAAGGCAAAGAAGCAGTGTCTGCAATAAACCCACTCGCCATAATAAAAGGCAAAATCATTTTATGTTCAAATTTCAAAGCCCTCACCATGGAAAGCACGATCGGGGTAATAATTAATGCGGCACCATCGTTTGCAAAAAATGCAGCGACAGCAGCTCCAAGCAAAATGACATACACAAACATAAGCTTGCCATTCCCTTTTGCGAGACGGGCCATATGCAGCGCTGCCCATTCAAACAGACCAATTTCGTCTAAAATCAGCGAAATTAAAATGATCGCTACAAAGGCAAGGGTAGCATTCCATACAAGTGCTGCAACCGCGCCAACATCAGCGAAGCTCACCACTCCCATGAGAAGGGCAAGCACCGCTCCGGCCGTTGCCGACCAGCCAATGCTTAACCCCTTCGGCTGCCAAATGACAAATACAAGGGTCAGCAGAAAAATGACAACGGCAATGACAGTCATGCTTCCTCCTGTACTCCGCAGCTGTTATTTTTCAGGCCTGCTAATTGTGCTTTCATGGAAGGCAAATATTCATAAACACATTGTACATAGGCTTCCGCTTCCGGGTTTAAAGAATAATAGACCCACTGCCCTTTTTTCTTTTCGCTCAGCAGCCCTGCTGCTTTCAGCTTGCGAAGATGCTGGCTGGCATTCGGCTGAGACATCCCTATCATTTCGGTTATATCACAGACACAAAGCTCCTTTTCTTTTAACAAAGCAATAATCGTTAACCGTGTTTTATCCGCTAACAATTTATAGGCTTCCGCCATCTGTTGAATTTTTTGCTCCACATGTTGTTCCATATGTTGTTCCACATGTTGTTCCATATGCGGCACCTCCCTATAAATTCGGTTATCTGATCCTCTTTGCATAATCATATAATTAATCACTTATATAATCAACGGCGAATATATTAAGCTTTTGTAAAGTCAGCGTTTTATATGAGCTGTCGTACAACCGCTTTTGCCACTCTTCCTGAACCTTCTGATAGGCATAGATGACAGAGGATAACTTCTCTGCCGGAAAAAAGAACAGCCAAGTAAAATCAGGCGTGAATGCCTGATTTTACTTGGCTTGCAGTCAAAAAATCTTCCGTTATCCCTTCACACCGCCGACAGTCATCCCTTGCACAAAATACTTTTGCAAGAATGGATAAACGATAATAATCGGCAGACTGGCAACAATCGTCATCGTTGCTCGAATCGAAGTCGGTGTTACCATCGTTACATTGCCCTGTGCATTGGCAAAGGCATCAGCTGCTGTTCCGCCTGAGCTGGTAGTTGTGCTTGATGTTGAGAGTACCTTCATCAGCTCATATTGCAGTGTACTTAAATTAAGACTGGAAGAGTTATATAGAAAAACATCAAACCAGGAGTTCCATTGATAAACCGCTACAAATAGCGAAACCGTCGCGAGGGCCGGTACGGTAAGAGGCAGAACAATACGCATAAACGTCGTAAAGTCCCCAGCGCCATCAATTCTTGCCGACTCCATAATTCCTTCGGGCAAGCCTTCAATAAAGGAACGAATGACAATCATGTTAAAGACACCAATAATTCCGGGAATAATATAGACCCAAAAGGTGTTCAGCAAGTCCAGTTCTTTCGTCAGCAAGTAGTTCGGAATTAAACCTCCGCTGAAATACATCGTAAAAATAAAAATGATGGTCACAAACTTTTTGAAAACATATTCCGGGCGGCTGATTGTATAGGCTAGCATCGCTGTACAAAACACAGAGACTACTGTTCCTACGATCGTGCGCGCTATAGAAATAAAGGTTGCATGGAAAATAGCGGACTCATTGAAGATGTAATCATAATTTCGCAGCGTCCAATCACGAGGCCAAATATAGATACTCCCACGAATGGAATCATTGGCATCATTAAAGGAAAGAGCAAACATATTCAAGAAAGGGTACAGCGTTACAACGATCAGCAATAGCATAAAAATGATATTGCACACATCGAATATTTTATCAGGGGAAGAAAAGTATGCTTTACGAGTTGATTTGGCTTGACTCATAGTGTTTGCCTCCTTGCACATGGATTAGTAGAGCCTGCTTTGACCTAACCGTTTCGCAATATGGTTCGCTGCGATCAGAAAGATAAAGCTGACAACCGTCTTAAACATACCGGCTGCCGTTGCCAAACCATAGTTATTCATCTGCATGCCATATTTCAAAACAAATATATCAAGATTTTCTGAATAGTCCACGTTCATACTATTGCCGAGCAAGTATTGCGGCTCAAATCCAGATTCAAGAATAAATCCAAGATTCATAATTAATAAAATGACAATGACCGGTCTCATGCCTGGGAGTGTAATATGCCAAATACGCTGTAAACGTGACGCTCCATCCATTTCTGCCGCCTCATATTGCGCAGGGTCGATCGTTAAAATGGCAGCAAGATAGATGATGGTGTTCCAGCCTACATTTTTCCATATTTCAGATATCCCTAGAATGCCCCAGAAATATTCTCCTTTACCTAACCAGAGAATAGGCTGATCAATCAGCTGCAGCTTCAGCAGCAGGATGTTGACAATACCCTCGGGAGAAAGTGCGGTTTGCACAATGTTTGCCGCAACAACCCAGGAAATAAAGTGAGGTAAGTAGCTAATCGTTTGCACCGTTCTTTTGAAATAAACGTTGCGCAGCTCATTAAGCAGCAGCGCTAATACAATAGCTGTTATGAATCCTAATACGAGATTAATGGAACTCATGACAATCGTGTTGCGCAATACGAGATAAAAGGCCTCTTCTTTAAATAAAAACGTGAAGTTATCAAGCCCAACCCATTTTTGATCAAAAAGATCCTTAGCCGGCTTGAACTTTTGAAAAGCGATCGTCCAGCCCCAAAGCGGAACGTACTTGAATAAGATGACCCAAGCTAAAAATGGCAAAGACATCAGCATGAGCATTTTCTGCTTGGATAGTCTTTTTAATAAGTTTGTTTTGTGCAAGCGGCCAGTAGCCGTTGCTACAATTAGCTCAGTCTGTTTCCCCACTCCAGTTGTCTCCTTTATATATAAATTTTCTAATAATACAAAATTTTGGAATGAAAAGGCGGAGTTAACCCCACCTTTTCATAGCCTCATCTCATATTAGATAATTATTCAAGCTTACCAATTGCCTGCAACACGTTCCTTCACCTTGTTTGTAATAAATGCTTCAAAGCCAGCAACGTCCAGCTTGCCGAATTCTTTCACATACTCGTTCCAGATGGATTCATAGGCTGACTTGGATGCAAACACCAGTTTAGGATAGTATTTCTTTTGCAAATCCTCGGATTTTTGATTATAAATCTGTTCGGGAGAGCCTTGCTCCTTCAAAATACTCCAAGCAGGATACCATGGTCGTTCCACCGGCTGCGCAAACATCTTGGAGAAGGTTTCCACTTTATAGGATTCAAGCAATTTGAGATCGCCTTCTGTATAATTCGCAGCCGCTACTTCAGGCTGATTGCCTACACTGTAGGAATTGCCATCCTCAAATACAGAGTTGCTGCCATAACGCGGCCATTCATAATCAAAATACGCCCATCCGTAAGAACGTTTAAACTGATTATCATTACGATTGGCAAGCTGTTCCTTATCCATCACGAAGCGGCCTTCTTCGTTCTTGGAGTAGGTTTCACCTTCTTGCCCCCATTGAACCAGCTTCTGATTCTCTTCGGTCAGCAGGTTATCCCAATATTTAATAATACGGACAGGGTCCTTTGCACTAACGGAAATCCCGATCCCGCGATTGTTGACAAATGCAGGAGGATCGATGTAAGCATCTTTAATACTTTCGTCGAATACGATTGGGAGCCCTACATAACGAAGATCGTCATTGCCAGCAGCCTTAAGGTTGTTGGTAGCATCTCCTGTCTGCCATCCATAGTTGAAGTACCCAAGCACACGACCGGAAGTCAGCTTTGCAAGATACTGGTCCTTGTTAGCTGTAAAGGTCTCTGGATCAAGCAAGCCTTTGCTGTTTATATCATTCAATGCAGACAGCCATTTCTTCTCGAAATCCGAAGCTGCATACACTTTAGCTTCATGGGTGTTCATATCAACCATTACATTGCCGTCGTTTGGATATCCGGCTAAATGCATAGGCACGTTCGTAATGGAGTAGAAATCACCTGACACACCTGCGGAAGTAATGAATCCGATTGTACTTTTACCGTCCATCGTAGGATATTTGGCTTGATATTTCTCAATCAGCTCAAAATATTGATCGAGTGTCTTCACTTCAGGGTAGCCAAATTCCTTCAATACGCGGCGTTGAATCCAGAAAGCGCCTTGCCCAATGTCCGGCTCAGTCAAATATCCGTTGACATTGGCGGTATATGGAAGAATATAAATATTTCCGTCCTCGCTCTTGATTTTATCCATGTAATCGCCATATACCCGCTTAATGTTCGGGGCATGTTTCTCGATTAAATCATTTAATGGAATAAGCGCTCCTGCATCAATCAGCTTCTCAAGCTCCGCAACTGGAGATATAACGTCGGGATATTCTCCCCCGGCAATCATAACACCAGACTTTGTGCTCGCATCGCCGACGACAAATTCCATCTTCCAGTCAACACCTGTTTGTTGCTCGAGCACCTTGCCGATGGTCGTGTCGCTGGCAAGCACATCCTTGTTTGAGCCGAAGCCAAAGTAAGTAAAGGTTACCGGCTCTGTACTTACTTCGGAGCCCTCCGTCTTACCTGCCTCATTGTTACCAGCGTTCTTTTCTCCACCATTGCTGCAGCCTGCAATAAGCAGTGCCGAAGCCATTATAATTGCCATACTTGTCTTTAGCCATTTCTTGTTGATCATTACTTTGTCCCCTCTCTTGCAACAATAATTGTAAGCACTTTCATTATAAAAGAAATGAGGGCGCAATGTTACACCGCAAACCTTAGAATGTTCTTTGTAAAGTAAAGGATCTGACCGGCTAATTTAATGATTTGCATTACCCATTGGCAAGCGCAGCATAATACGTGTGCCTTTCCCCGCATGGCTGTCTATCGTGTAATCAAACGAATCTCCATAACAAAGCTTCAAGCGTGTTAACACATTTTTCATGCCTACCGAATCGCCCATTGTAACGTCCTCGGAAAAGTAATGATGCAGCTCCTCCAGTTTTTCTTCGCTCATGCCGCCTCCATTATCGGCAATAACAAATAAAATCCGTCCCTTGTCTTGTCCAATTTGAATGGTAATAAAGCCTATTCCGGGACTGCTTTCAACGCCGTGAATGCTGGCATTTTCTACGAAGGGCAACAAAGTCATTTTCGGTATTTCATATTCCAGTAAGGATTGTTCAACAGCAATCTGGAACTGCAGCTTATTGTCAAACCGATACTTTTGGATTTCCAGAAAGCTTTCAATCAATTCCAGTTCATCACGTATCGTAACGAAGCTGCGCTTCCACGAAATCGACTTGCGGAATATTTTAGCCATATTATGAATGGTGTTGGCCGTTTCTGATTCTCCCTTCATCAGGCTTCGCATACGGACCGTTTCCAGTGCATTAAACAAAAAATGAGGATTGATTTGGCTGTGCAGCGCATGAAGCTGTGCTTGTCTTTGACGTATTTCCAGCTCCTTTTTTTGGATATCCGCTACATAAACATCATTAATCAAATTTTCTATTCGCTCGCTCATACGATTAAATTCAACGGCAAGCTCGCCAATCTCATCCCGTTCCCGATTATAGGGGATTCTTCCAATCGTTTTGTTCCTCACTGACTTCATGTGCACTAAAATATCTTTTATTCGCGAATGGATGGAACGGGATACCATGATGATGATGAGGGTAGGGACAAGAAAATTTATGATCGCGAACCACAAAATAAACTGTCCTGACTGTCGCACCTCATACAATATCTTCTTTTCATCCATTACGCCATATAACGTCCAGCCTTCCATATAACGTCTATCATGATATTGCTTTTGGATGACAATCGGCTCATCTGGCTTTTTAATCTCATTGACCGTCCATTTGTCGCCTGCCGCTAGCTGGTCGCCCAACTGCCCATTAACTAGATGGCTGTAGCGAACCTGATTGCTTGGATCCAAAATATAGATATCGCCCTCAAAGCTGGAGAGTGCTATTAATTGAGCAATGTACTCCATGTTTAAATCAATCTTTATTATATGCTCGTAGGCTTGATCACGCTGATCTGATATTTTTTGAATGACACTGATGTTGTCCGGCGTTACATGCAAAAACGGATACGTATTGCTGTAATCTTCCACATGCTGATACCAGTCGCTGGCCCGGATCGCATCATCAAGCTTGACTATATCGCCAGAGACCAAAATAGTCGGATTATCACTCATGATGACAGCCGAGCTCAGCATTTTATATTCCTTGTCCGAACGGTTGAAAATGTTGGAAATGGATGCAAGCGACTCGATATATTGATCGTAGGTTTTATATTCTGTATTCAGATGATGGATCAGCGATTTATCAATGGAATACAAATAGGTAATGCCTGCGGCATCATCAATGGCGACGCCAAGTTCTTTTTTCATCTGCGTAATTGCCAGTTCCGCGTCTGCCTTCTTCTGATTTTTTATTTTAGTGGTCATGACGTTGTAAAACATAATATTCGTCAGCACAATGGGAATAAATACGCAAACGATATAGATGAAAATCAGCTTGTTTCGCAGCTTTAAATGATGCAGACTAAATTTGAACACCCCGCATAGCCTCCTTATTTTCTGCCAATAATCTTATTGCGATAATCTGTCGGAGTCATTTTTTCCAATTTTTCAAATTGTGTTGCAAAGTAATCCGAATTCGGAAATCCAACGAGCTCTGCGATTTTATACATACGGTTGTTCGTTTGCCGCAGCAGCCGCTTGGCTTCTTCAATGCGCAGTGAAAGCAAATACTCATTAAAATACATGCCATAGCTTTTGCGAAAGAGCTGACCGAGATAAACTGGATTCATATAAAATTTTGCTGCGATTCCTTTCAAATTTATATTATCCGTAAAATTAGCATCAATATATTTTTTTATTTTCTCAATGCTGCCCTTTCCTTTTTCACTTCGCTTTGCGGCTATATAGCCAGCCGATTCTTCTACAAAACGCAAGCATATATGCCGAAGCTGATTCAGGTTGCGGTATTTATTTCGCCAATCCAGTAGCTCATTCAGCAGCAGCAGCTCCTTCTCGTCCCCTTCAAATTGTCTGATGGTGTTTATGACCGCAATAATACTCCGTCTGATGGTATTGGCGACCGCGTCTGGAGCAAAACGCAATTGCTGAAATTGTTCAAAAATAGTATGGATGACAGCCTCATAGCCCTCACGCACATTCTCTTCCATCTCGGTAATCAATTTGCTGTGCAATTCTTCATCTACGTCAAAATAATATAAGGACAGCGGGAGCATCTCAGAAGCCATTATAATACCGCGCGAGCCTGCAGCAAAACGGTAATTCAGGCATTGGTTTGCGCTGCTCCCAGACTGGTCAATGCGCTTAAGATGCTCCTCCCTGCTTCCGATGAATAAGCTTATCGTCGTTCCCAGCTCTTTCTCAAGCATATCCAGCAGCCAGGCATAAGCCGTATGCTCGTTATCGCCCCATTGCATTAGCCATGCTTGTGGGACAATAAGTCCATACTGATTGTTCTCGCGCACATGAACGAGCGGAAGCGTCCCTTCGCGCTGCATATACCGCTGAAGCGCCGTCTGCATGGCCGGTAAATAATCGAATGATCCGGGTAGCTGCATATCCTGTATTTCTGCAATGACATAAGTGTAAGGAGAAGCGGCCGGAAGCTGCAAGATATGGGAAATTTGCTGAATGACCTGGTCGTTGGGCTCTGTCTGCAGCAAGGTTGCGATGATGGTCTCAGCGAGCGGTTTCTCTCCTGTATATGACAACAGCTGCATTTGATTCAGCGTATTTTCCACCTTTTTCAAAGTGGCGCCCAGTTCTTTCTTGTCCACTGGCTTCAAAATATAATCCGATACATTGTAGCGCAAGGCTTGCTGTGCATAAGTAAAATCATGATGACCGCTTATAATGATAAATAACGGCTGATGGTCTCCCTCCTCCTTCACATGCTTGATCAGCTCGAGACCATCGAGCATAGGCATCCTAATATCAACAATAACCAGATTAGGCTTCAGTCGTTCAATTAGCTCAATAGCTTGCTTTCCGTTTTCTGCTTCTCCGCATATTTCGAATTGCATGGCGGCCCAATTCATTAAATTGATCAGGCCCTTTCGCACAAATATTTCGTCATCCACAATGAGCACCTTATACATAGCTGATCCTCCTCTTAACGTGCAGCCTTGCTTTTCATCATATAATGGTGTACAGCTTAAAATGATCGCCCGTTTTTCGCTTGCTATAAAGTATACTTTATCGTTTACAATTCTCCTAGTGAAGAGAAGTTGCAGGCCCATTTTGCAAATCACACTAAGCACCAACCCGATGGCCGGTTATGAGAAGGATCAAATCGCTGAAGCCTTTGGCCTGGACAAAGTATGGATTCTGCTGTTAATCCTTATCATTCACGCAAAAAGATCGGTTTCAGATCACGTCTAAGTGATCCAAAACCGACCTTTTATTGTTTAAGCGATACATGTGCAAACACGGACATCCGTTGATAAAAACTACGGAACGATTACCTTCAATGCGGGGCGCACACCGTCACGAGCTAAGTTAACAAGACCATAGCTGCGTACACTGCTGCGTGGACCAATAAAATACGCACGTGAAGAATTAACAGGTTGGGTTCGCAGCCACCACCAAGAGCAGCCTGATTTTTCACCATTTTCGATAATATAGTCCGCTTTGACCGTCTTATCATACACATACAAGTGACAGCCATCTGCCTTTTTTATTTTGGAAAATCCCGTTCCTATTGCTCGACGTTTCGCGCTTAAAGCGACTTCATCATGTTTGTAGGTCAGTTCTCGCACCTCCGAGACACTGAGCAGAAAAACTTTGTCAAACGTGTCTGCACTTCCCTCTCCATTATCCGTACAATACGCAGTCTGGATGAACCTCTTCTCGGAGTCGTTAAACGCGGTATTATAAAACTCATCGTTCAGCCACTTACGCATATCAGAACTATGCCACGAGATATCGACAAATTCACTATGATACCGCCTGCAGTCTAAAATGAACTCGCTCAACAGGAATAGCTCGCTGCCTGAATTTTGCAGCACCCGCCACATGATTGGCGTTCTGTCTGTGCCATCCGCCGCTTGCGGATACGTGCCGAAAGTAAGGAGTGCGCCGGGCTCTGCGTTCCGAAATGGCGTGCAAGCCAAATCAACATTTTCCACGAGGATCTTCTCCATTCGTTTTAACTAACGTAATAGCTCAAATCGTTCTACTGAAATAGAGGAGCACCCAAGGAGTAGCCGACGATCATCAGCAACAGTATCGTAATGTGGTTGAGCGAGAATATGAACATCGAACGCGCCCACTTTTCCTCTGGCTTCCGCCGATATCCGTCGACGCTCAGGATCAGCCAGATCAAGCTCAGCAGCGCATTCGCCGCAGCGATATAAGGATTAAAGGACCAGAACAAGAAGCTGCAAAGGAACAACGCAACCAGATATACGTTCATCTGCACGTACGTTCTCCGAATACCCTTGACGACCGGCAGCATCGGGATGTTAGCCGCCCGGTATTCCTCCATACGACGAATTCCAATGGCATAAAAATGCGGCATTTGCCAAATCACCATTAACAGGAACAACGCCATTGCGCCAGGGTGAAAAATGTCAGGTGAAATCGCGGCCCAGCCGATCAGCGGAGGCATCGCACCCGACAAGCTTCCCACCTCCGTATTATAGATCGTTCTGCGCTTCGTCCACATGGTATAAGGCACGACATAGAGGAATAATCCCAGAAAGCCGCAGTAAGCTGCGAGCGGAGAAGAAATATACAAGGCGACAAGTCCACCTGTGGCGATCCAGATTCCCATGATCAGCCCGCTCCAGAGGTCAACAACTCCTGATACAGTCGGCCTATTTTTCGTCCGTTCCATAATGGCGTCGATATCACGATCATATAAATTATTGAAGATGCCAGCCGCTCCAATCACCAAGGCAGATCCGATCAAAGCGAGCACAATGTTGCCGATCTTATCGAAGAAAGATAACTGATGAACGTACAGCGCCATGCTAAGCCCTGCGACCATCGCAATGAGGTTCGACTTAATAATGCCAAACTTTATCGTTTCAAAGAGCACCTTCGTAATGGAGGTGGGTATTCGTTCAATACTCGTTGTATTGCTTTGTATCAACATGAGAATAACACTCCCTGTATCTGATTTCACTGCTATAGGTCTTTTCTATAGGTCTTTTCTATAGGTCACCTCTATAGGTTACCATAAAGCATCACTTATTTGCTGCTACTTAATTAACCCTCATGATTCTGTCAAAAATCCTTGTCGCTTTCGTGAACAACCCGTTTGCGGGTTCGAGACAGCATGGTCAGCATCTATTATTTATCAATATTATCCGCATGAAAAAACAACCCATCCTCTGTCGAGATTGGGCTGCTGATACTCGAATAACAGATTCAAAAGCACACTATTGCAACAACACTTTATTGTAATGAATTAATCTTTTGTTGAAAGAAAATAAAGCTTGGAATAGGCTGAATGAGGTTCTGTTTGTAGAAATGGAAAGGAACCCCTCTATCGTCTTATCCTCACTTATTCTGATTACATTTTTCTCAAAAGAAGAATAGCCGCCCCATGATGAACGCTGGCAAAGATTAAGAGCAGCATTTGCCCGCTAAACGTTCGTTCCTCTTGTTCTAGCCCACTTAACGTGACGAATGGATCGCTCCCCAATAAGTTAATGCATCCCCAACCATTTCTTGCAAGTACGGGCCACCCATACGAGGCTGCCATAGCTCCTGCCTCCATAAGAAAACAAGTGGAAAGATGCGGCAAAATAACACCGTCTACAGGATGCTTTATCGTTTGCAGCAGCTTTTCTAGCGATTGGATACACCTTATCTCCGCCTCTCGAATGCTCTCCGAATCCCAAGGCTGTTTCCAGGATCGCTCGATATTCAGCGTTGCATACGCATAATGCTTTACCTGATACTTGCCCTCGGCTGTTCCGAGCCACATGATAGCCAAAGCGTCACCCAGCACATAGGATACCGGACGAATACGGGAAAAAGGAAGCAGCGTTGAATCCGCCACTGTTAACAACAGACGCTTTGAATCTCCTGCTGCAAGCAACGCATGGGACATCTCCATTGCAGAAACGGGGGAGAGACTCCCCTGATGACCTATAGAAAATGGTACTGTGCGATGCATTCCGAGCAGCTTTTTCATTTTTAATGCAGGCACCATCGTTCTACTTGGCTCGACTGTTTCGTGACAATAGCACACATAGTCCGCCTGACTTGCAGTTTCCGGAGCTTTTTCTCGAATATATTGGATCAACACATCAGATACAGGCTCACCAAAGATCGGAATCCCGCCCCCCTCTCCCGTTTTCGGCGAAATTTGATCTTCATAACCGTGTCTGAAGGGAATACCATAATAATCAAACATCCATACGAGCGGATTGCCGAGCTCCTCCTCCTCTGGCAACCGCCACCGCGCATACTCTTGAACAGAAACGCACCGATCAGGTATATAAACTTGAAGCCCCGAAATAAACAGCTCTTTCACCCATCATTCCTCCCGCCTTGCTCAATTTGCCACGGGCAAGTACCGATGCAGTCCACAGCCGAATACCCCTCCCATACCAATCGTGACTGTCAAATAGTAATCTCCCGGCTTCAATCCCCCTTCTTTGACCGCTGTTTCAATGTTATGGATAATATCCGTGCAAAACAAATGACCGACCGAAGGAACAGTATGGAAAAACTTCTCTTCCGGACATTGCAAATAGCTAGCCATTATCCTCCATGTCTTCACATTCACATTGCTGCCGATGATGAGGGCAATCTGGCCTACATTCATCTCATTGCGTCTAAGCACTTCTCTAATGACTTGTCGAATGGAGAAGTAGTAGGAAGTGTTAAACCAGACCAAATCTTCCGGGGCAGATTCCGCACCTAAATAGGATGTGCCGTCAACTAAGCTGTGCGTATCTATTAATTCATGCGATTGTTCGTTAGATTCTTTACTGATATAGCAGCAGCTGGCGGCATCACCCATTAAAGAGTCTGGGATTTTCAAATAGTAGGGATGAAAACATTGGTCTGCTGTTACTAGAAGAACACCCTGTATGTGGTCATGACAACGCAGCAAACACTGCGAGGCATGCAGGGCAAAGTGCACGCTTGCACAATTTTGCTGCGAAATCGAATAGGAGACGGTACTTGAAAGCGAAAAATCGCTAATGAACTTGGCAAATAAGTTGCGGTCATGGAAGTCAACCTGCAAGGTGTGGGCAAAAATAATTCGATCCACAGGCTTCTGTCGACTGCGTAAGCTTCTTATAACAGGGGCACAAGCGCGATAAATCATCTCCTCCAGATAAGAATGCTGATTCAAAGGCACTCGATGAAAGCCCATCTCGCGAATGTGTTGCAGGGCAGAATGATCGAAAGGGATTCCACTTTGTCGGAGCTGCTCCCCGGCTTGCTCGACCGTTACAGCAGCCTCCGGCACATAGACGGAAAAATCAGATACATAAACGGGGGACGGCTTCGCATCTTGAGCCTTCATGTTAAAACCCAGCCGTTCATCCCGATTTGTTGGCTTACCTCTCGTGATAAAATGTTCGTAGTCCCCTCCATAAATTCAATCATCTTGGCATCGCGAAACCATTTTTCCAGCAGCGGATGTTCACGAAGACCACAAACACCCATTATTTGACTAGCCTCACGCACAATTTTCAAAACCAATTGATTCATATGCCGTTTTGCCATCGAAGGGTAGGTTGAGTCAAATCGTCCTTCATCCGCTTGACGCGCCGCAAAGTAAATAAGCTGTCGAGCTCTGTCCATTTCCCAAGCCCATCTAGCCGTCTGAATCTCCTCGTTCTTATCCAGCTTCACATGAGTCTGCACATAATCTGCAATGGCGCGGCAAAGCCCCAGTGCCAAAGCCGCTGTCGTTGGACGCATATGATAAAAGGTTTCAAGAGCGCCTCTGAAGCCTCTTCGTAGTGGGCTGAGGTGATGGCCAAGCACCTGATCAGGGCCTGCCCTGTAGTTTTGGAATTCCAGCACACCCAATCGTGCGGCCTTTAAGCCAAGCGTCCCTTCGCATGCTTGCTTAACATCGTGTGCAGGAGTCGGTATGAGAAAAGCCTCGATTCCCATACCGGAAGGAAGCAGCTTAACGGGGGCATTCTTCTTGGCAACACGTGAGAACACGATAACGCGTTCTGCAACCGCTCCGTTACCAATATATTTTTTGGTTCCGTTCAACAAGTAAGTTCCGTCTTCTTGCAGTTCGGCAGTCATATTGAGATTCGCAAGGTCCGATCCTGCGGAAGGCTCCGTAATAGCGAAGGCCGACCAGGCCACACGTTTGCAAAATAAGGAGAAGAACACGTCTTGCTGTTCGTTCGTCCCCATTTTACCAACTACGGTTCCTGCCAGGTTAGGACCTGGGAGCGCCAAATACAGTCCCGGATCACCGAAGGAAAGCTCTTCAGCAAACTGGACAAATTCCATGGAACGAGTGCCGAACACCGTCTCCCCCTGACCCAGCTGAATACCATCCCAATACATCGAAGGTGTATTAAAAAAGTGAAGCGGCCGGA